>JBAOHO010000013.1 GCA_037045355.1 Candidatus Nanopelagicales bacterium
TGTCCTGCTCAACTCATCGTATTGTTGTCGGGGTCGAAGGGGTTGCGGGTGATGGCGTTCGCCTACCGGCTGTTCGATCCGGACATGGTCGACCAGGTGCGGGCGGATCCCATGGCGGCGGTGTCCGACCTGACCTTCTCGTCGCTTGTCGGCATCATCGATCCGCTGCGGCCCAGCGGCCAAGGAAGCGATCGCGGTGGCGCATCACGCCGGTATCGACGTGCGCATGATCACCGGCGACCATGCCGTCACCGCCCAGGCCATCGCCGCCGATCTGGGACTGGGGCCCGGGAGTGATCACCGGCCCGGAGTTCGCGAAACTCACCGACGCCGAGCTGCTCGCCCGGTTGGACGACCTGCACGTGTTCGGTCGGGTCGCGCCTGAGGACAAGCTGCGGCTGGTGTCGCGTCATGCAGCAGGCGGGTCAGACCGTGGCGATGACCGGCGACGCGGTCAACGATGCCGCCGCACTGAAGAAGGCCGATGTCGGCGTCGCGATGGGCAGCGGCAGCGACGTGACCAAACAGGCCGCCAACATGGTGCTCACCGACGACAACTTCGCCACCCTCGTGCACGCCATCGAACTGGGCCGCGACATCTACGGCAAGATCACGGCGCAACTCCGATACGTGATGACCGGCCTGTTCGGCGTGCTGCTCGTCATGCTGCTGGCCAGCGCCCTGGACGTGAACGCGGGCCAGGCCCTGACGCCCGTGATGCTGATCTTCGTCACGTTCCTGGTCGGTATCTTCCCGGCGATCGGGATCTCCACGGACTCCGTCGAACCGGGAACCATGGACAAACCACCGCGGGATCCGAACGCGACGATTCTCGAACCGCAGTACGACCCCCCGGTGGCTGTTGTTCGGACTGGTGCAGGCCATCGTCATCCTGGTGCCGTACTTCGTCCTCGGAGAGCGGGGAGCGGACGAGCGGCCCGGGAGCGGGACAGACCACGGCATTCGTGGTGGCGGCGCTCAGCACGGTGTGGATCGCGGCCTCCGTGCGCCGCGACCTGGTCCCGGCCTGGCATGGCCCCCACTTCCCGTATTGGTGGTGGCTGCTCATCCCACTGACGCTCACGTGGCTGTCCGTGACCTACGACGGCCTGACCGACGCGCTGGCCACGCAGCCGCTCGATGGCGACCAGTGGCTGCTCGCCATCGCGACTCTCGCTCGCTGGTCCCCCTCGTGATCGAGGCGGACAAGGCGATCCGGCGGGCGAGCGCGCGCCGCTCCGGACCGTCAGCCCGAGCGTCGCTCCGACTCGTCAGCCGGGCGTCGTCCCGGCTCTTCGACCGGGCGTCGTTCCGGATCTTCCGGCTCTGACGCGGTGCCGCTGGACGACCTCGTCCGTCGCGTCAGCTGAGCGCGCCGATCCCGGTCCGCGGTCACCGAAAGCCGCTGGGTAGGGTGGAGCGTCACGTCCATAGGAGGGTTTCGCATGGCTCGTCAGGGCAAAGTCACCGTCGTCGGCGCCGGGTTCTACGGTTCCACCACCGCGCAGCGGCTGGCTGAATACGACGTCTTCGAAGAGGTCGTCCTCACCGACATCATCGAGGGCAAACCCGAAGGACTCGCCCTGGATCTGAACCAGTCGCGGCCGATCGAGGGCTTCGAGACCAAGGTGACCGGCCAGGCCACGGGACCCGCCGGCGAGGGGTACGAGGTCATCGCGGGATCGGACATCGTCGTCATCACCGCCGGCCTGCCGCGCAAACCTGGCATGAGCCGCATGGATCTCATCGAGACCAACGCGAAGATCATGCGGGCAGTGGCCGAGAACATCGCCAAACACGCCCCCAACGCTGTGATCGTCAACGTCGCGAACCCACTCGACGAGATGACCGCTCTCGCGCAGATCGTCACCGGCTTCGACAAGAGCCGGATCATCGGCCAGGCCGGAATGCTGGACACAGCCCGGTTCACCAATTTCGTCGCCGAGAAACTGGACGTGCCGGTTGCCAGCGTCCGCACCCTGACGCTGGGGTCCCACGGCGACACCATGGTGCCGGTTCCCTCGAAGTGCACGGTCGACGGCAAGCCGTTGACGGACCTGCTGAGCGCTGAGGAGATCGACGACCTCGTCACCCGCACCCGTAACGGTGGCGCGGAGGTCGTGGCACTGCTCAAGACCGGTTCCGCCTACTACGCGCCGTCCGCCGCGGCCGCCCGCATGGCGAAAGCCATCATCGAAGACTCCGGTGACGTCATGCCGGTGTGCGCCTGGGTCGACGGGGAGTACGGCATCTCCGGGGTCTACCTCGGTGTGCAGGCCGAGATCGGTCGCGAAGGTATCCGCCGCATCGTCGAGACCGACCTCACCGAGACTGAACTGGCCGGTCTGAAAGAGGCCGCCGAGGCGGTGCGCGCCAAGCAGGCAGACGTCCAAAGCCTCTGATCCAAAGCCTCTGATCGCCTGCGGACAACCCGCGGTTACGGAAGCCCGAGCCCCTACGAAACACCACCCCTCGGAAGGAAACCATGTCCAAGATCAAGGTGCAGAACCCTGTCGTCGAACTCGACGGCGACGAGATGACCCGCATCATCTGGGAGTTCATCAAGGGTCAACTGATCCTGCCCTATCTGGATATCGACCTGAAGTACTACGACCTCGGCATCGAGCATCGCGACGCGACCGACGACCAGGTCACCATCGATGCGGCCCACGCCATCCAGGAGTACGGAGTGGGCGTCAAGTGCGCCACCATCACCCCGGACGAGGCCCGCGTCGAGGAGTTCGGGCTCAAGAAGATGTGGCGCTCGCCGAACGGCACGATCCGCAACATCTTGGGTGGGGTCATCTTCCGCGAGCCGATCATCATCAGCAACATTCCGCGGCTCGTTCCTGGCTGGACCAAACCGATCGTCGTCGGCCGTCACGCGTTCGGTGACCAGTACCGGGCCACTGACTTCAAGGTTCCCGGGCCGGGCACGCTCACGATGACGTACACGCCCGCCGACGGTTCCGAGCCTATGGAGTTCGACGTGTACGACTTCCCGGGCGGCGGGGTCGCCATGGGGATGTACAACCTCGATGACTCGATCCGCGACTTCGCGCGCGCCTCGATGCGTTACGGGCTCACCCGGGGATACCCCGTGTACCTGTCGACGAAGAACACGATCCTGAAGGCCTACGACGGGCAGTTCAAGGACATCTTCGCGGAGGTCTTCGAGACCGAGTTCAAAGACGAGTTCGAGGCTGCCGGTATCACGTACGAACACCGCCTCATCGACGACATGGTCGCTGCAGCCATGAAGTGGGAGGGCGGCTATCTGTGGGCCTGCAAGAACTATGACGGGGACGTCCAGTCCGACACGGTCGCGCAGGGATTCGGCTCACTCGGACTGATGACCTCCGTGCTGATGACCCCGGACGGTCGAACCGTCGAGGCCGAGGCGGCCCACGGCACGGTGACCCGGCACTACCGCCAGCATCAGCAGGGCAACCCCACCTCGACGAACCCGATCGCCTCGATCTTCGCGTGGACTCAGGGCCTGGGGCACCGGGGTCGTATGGATGGCACGCCCGAGGTGACTCAGTTCGCCGAGACCCTGGAGCGGGTGTGTGTCGAGACCGTCGAGAGCGGCAAGATGACCAAGGACCTCGCCCTGCTCGTCGGACCCGATCAGGGACACCTGAATACGCAGGACTTCCTCGCGGCCATCGACGACAACCTGCAAGCCGCCATGGCGACAGCCTGAGCAACGGCTGCGGCGGATGAGGTTCATCACCGCCAACGTCAACGGCATCCGGGCGGCCGCGCGCAAGGGCGGCCCTGCGCAGATGCTCGGTGAGCGCCCGGATGTGATCGCGCTGCAGGAGGTGCGAGCCGATCCGGAGCAGGTCGGTGTGGCTCTTGCCGGGTCCGGGTTCCTGGACTGGGCGGCCGTCTCGTCTGCTTCCCAGCGCGCCGGCCGAAACGGCGTGGCAGTGCTGTCGCGTGCGGTCATCGCGGACACCCGCACGGGCCTGCCGGGTTTCGAAGACGAGGGCCGCTGGCTCGAAGCCCAGACGAGCGTGGCCGATCGACCGCTGACCGTAGTGTCCGTCTACGTGCCCAAGGGTCATGCCGGCGAACCGGCACAGGACCACAAGATGAGCTTCCTCACCGCCATGACCCAGCGCATGACCGAGCTCCTCGGCAGCGGCGGTGATGTCATCGTCGCGGGAGACATCAACATCGCCCGGACCGAGATGGACCTCAAGAACTGGCGCCAGCGCATCGGCAAGTCCGGGTTCCTCCCCGAGGAGCGGGCTCATCTGGACGCCTGGGAGCGGGCTGGCTGGCGTGACCTGGGGCGCGATCTCTCCGGACCGGGACCGGGACCGTACACCTGGTGGTCGCAGCGCGGCCGTGCCTTCGACAACGACGCCGGCTGGCGCATCGACTACGCATGGGCGACTCCCGATCTTGCGGCACGTGCCACTGCCGCGCGAGTGCTGCGGGCTGCGTCGTGGGATGCGCGCTGGAGTGATCACGCTCCTGTGCTGGTGGATATCGACCCCGAGTAGTTCCGTGTGGGTCCGGAGGCGCGTCATCAGGCCGCGTCCCTGTGTCGCCAGGCATGTCTTCGCACCGGTGTCACGCTCCAGTAGGGACCCTCCGGGTCGGGGTTTCGGACCAGCCGCCAGCGATTCAGGTCCACTTGACGGTGGTGCGACCAACAGAGCAGAGCCATCTGGTCACAGTCCGTGCGCCCGCCCGCGGCCCAGTCGGTGACGTGGTGCGTCTGGCACTCCGCCGGGGGCCGCTCACAGCCGGGGATCACGCACCCGCCGTCGCGGATGGCCAGTGCGGTGCGTTGGGCTTTGGTCGCCAGCCGGGTGGCGCGCCCGACAGCGAGAGGTTCGAGTCGGGTGGCGGCCAGCGCCGCAGCCAGCGGGGATTGTGGGGTCGCCTGACCGGGGCGACCGGTCGATGCTCTGCCGCCCGCGCCGCCCGCGCCGCCCGTGCCGCCCGTGCCGCCCGTGCCGCCCGTGCCGCCCGTGCCGCCCGTGGCGCCCGTGGCCGCCCGTGTCCGCCGCCCGTGCTGCTCCCAGCAACTCCGGCTTGGACGGGGTGGGTGACGATGACACCCGTGAGGTCCGCGGAGCACAGAGCGAAGCGGGCGGCTGCGTCGCCGAGGGTGGTGTCGGACTCCGGGACGTGGGCGATCCCGGCGGCGGATCCGACGCCGAGCCACTTCCTGTCACTCCCGCTGCCGGTGCCACAACCGCTGATGCCCGCACTGGCAGAGTGATCGTGACCGCTGGCATCGAGGAGCCGTTCGGCTTCGGTGAGGCTGATCGTGATGGATGCCGCCACCGGGAGTCCACTCGTGGTGGCGGGCAGGTCGCCGTGCGCCGCAGCGGCGTTGACCAACGTCATCAACGCATCCGCGTAGCGTTGCCCACGCGTCAGACCGTCGTCCGCGGTGCGCAGCGATTCCGCCAGCGCGTGAAGGGCCGCCTGCAGCGCGGCGCCGTCGATACTGGGCAGTTCACCGCGGATCATCGTCATGCCGGCGAAGTTGCAGAACGCCAGGAAGCGACGATCGTGGCGGCGCTGTTCGGTGCGGTCGCGGTCGTCGGGCGTCAACAAGTCCACCGCGCGGGCCACGACTTTCCTGACTTGGCGCACTGACAACCCGGGCAGTGTCGGGGCCAACGCGGCGACCACCTTGCCTTGGTCCTCGCTGGAAAGAGGGCTCAGGCCGCGTGCGATCGCAGCGACGATGTCGACGTTGATCCGACCGGCGGACCACAACTCCGCGAGTGCGTGATGCTGGTCGGCGAACGCTCCCGCCGCCAACAGTGCGCTGACCTGGGTACCTGATATCCCACCTGCGGAGTTGAGCGTGACCCGCGGAGTGTCCCGTAACACCCCGGAGTGGGCGGCGACGGTGACACGGCGAGCCAACTCCGACTGCAGGACGTGGGTGATCTGAGCCAAGACGATCACCGAATCCGCCAACTTCGGCCCGTTGGCCAGATCCCCGACAAGAGACTCGTCGCACAGGCCACAGGTGGCAGCGACGACGTTTCGCACCGCAGTCGAGGCGTTCGGCCCCAGCGCCAACACTCGCGCGACCCGCTGCTCATGGGTCAAGCCGAGGTCCACACCCTGAGCGTCACCGCTGTCGCCTGCCCCTACCGCCTGTCCCCGTTCTATTGCCATGCCACAGTCGAACACGGGGGCCCGACAGTTCGGCGGTGGCGTTGGGATCGTCCGGGGGGCACGATGATGCGGCCCGTTCCCGGGTCGTCATTGCTCCTCTGACGCAGCCGATCCGGACGCGGACCCCGAATCCGACGCGGACCCCGAATCCGACCCCGACCCCGACCCCGACCTCGACTCCGTCCTCGACCCCGCGCCAGAATCCGTCCCCGCGCCAGAATCCGTCCCCGCGCCAGAATCCGTCCCCGCCTCCGGCCCCGAACCCGACCCGGCGCCCGCCGCATCCCCCCCGACCAAAGCCTCCTCGGCGACTGCAACCTCCACTCCGACCGGCGCGACCAGCACACGATCCGCCCGGCGCCCGTCCATGGCGGTCACCGTCAACCGGCACGGCCCGAAGACCACAGTGTCTCCCGGCTGCGGCAGCCGCCCCAGCCGGTGGATCAGATAACCGGCCACAGTCTCGTACGGCCCCTCGGGAAGCTCGATGCCGAACTCGTCGTCGAAGTCGTCGAGGTTGGTCAGCCCGTCGATCTCCTGAGGCTCGATCAGGGCACCTGGATGGCGCAGGGGGACCGGAGCCTCGGTGTCGTACTCGTCTCGGATGTCGCCGACCAATTCCTCGACGAGGTCCTCCATCGTGACGATGCCGTCAGTGCCGCCGTACTCGTCGACGACGATCGCCAGGTGATGCCCTGAGTCCCGCAGCTCCATCAGCGCGGGGATGACCTGCTTGCTGCTCGGGAGCCGGGCCACCTCGCGTGCCAGCGAGCCGACGTGGATGCTGCGGCCCGCAAGCGAGGGGTCCAGGATGTCACGGACATGCACGAACCCGAGCACGTCGTCGGCGGATTCGCCGATGACGGGGTAACGCGAATGTGGCTGGCTGCCCACCTCCTGCGCCGCGCGATACAGCGGTATGGCTTCGTCGAGGAAGGCGACCTCCGTGCGGGGAATCATGACCTCACGCAGTTCGCGCTCCCCGGCGGAGAACACGTCGTCGATGAGTTCGCGCTCGTCTTCGCTCAACTCGTCATGGGACAACACCATGCCCCGCAGTTCTTCCTGGGTGATGCGTTCCCGGCCGATGTCGGGGTCCGCTCCGAGCAGCCGCACCACGACATTCGTCGAGGCGGACAGCAGCCAGATGAACGGTCGCGAGATCCGGGCCAGCCAGTCCACCAGGCCGGCCGTGCGCATGGCGATGCCTTCGGCGCGCTGCAGGGCGAGGCGCTTCGGCGTGAGTTCGCCCAGAACCAGCGAGAGGTACGCGATCACGATCGTCACAAGAACGAACGCCACAGTCTCAGCCCACGCCTCGGGCACGCCCAAAGCCTCGAACCACGGGGCGATGTCCGGAGCGATCTGCGAGGCGCCGAAACCAGCGGATAGGAATCCGGCCAGCGTCACACCGACCTGCACCGCGGCCAGGAACCGGTTGGGATCACGGGCCAACCGCTTCAGCCGACCACCCTTCTTGGGATGGGCTTGCTCGAGTTGGTCGATCTGGCTCTCACGCAGGGACACCAGCGCCAGTTCGGCTGCCGCGAAGAAGCCGCCGATCAGGATGAAGACCAGAACGACGGCGAAGTTGAGCAGGATGTCGGTCATGGCTCCCGGGTTCTGACGATGATGACTCGAGCGTAGAGGACCGGTGCCGAACGGGGCTCCCAGCGCCGCCGATCGCCCCGAGCGCGGCCAAATGTCCCGAGCGCCGTCAACGCATGGGCTGAAGGCGGCGGCCTCAGGAGTACGCCCGCAGGCTGTCGATCAGCCGCGCTCCACCGGCCGGCGCAGGCCCACCCGGTCGTACACGGTGCGGACGGTGTCGGCGGCGACCTCGCGAGCGCGCACGGAACCGGCGTCCATGATCTGGTCGAGCTCCGCCGGATCGGCCAGCAACTGCGCCACCCGCTCCTGGTAGGGCTGAGCGAAGGCGACGATCTGTTCGGCGGCCGCGATCTTCAGCGGTCCGTACCCACCCCCGGCGAACTCGGCGGTCACGGTCGCGATGTCCCGGCCGGACAACGTCGCGATGATGGTGAGCAGGTTGCTCACTCCCGGCTGCGTCTCGGGGTCGTAGTTGACCTGACCCACCGAGTCGGTGACAGCGCGCTTGACCTTCTTCTCGATCACCTTCGGTTCATCCAGCAGGAACAGGCATCCGGTGGGCAGCGACTTGCTCATCTTGGCGGTCGGGTCCTGCAGATCAACCACGCGTGCGGTGTCCTTGGGGATGAAGGCCCGCGGCACGACCAGTGTCTCCCCGAACCGGCCGTTGAACCGCTGTGCCAGATCGCGGGTCAGTTCGAGATGCTGGCGCTGGTCCTCGCCGACCGGAACCTCATCGGCGCGGTACACCAGGATGTCGGCTGCCTGCAGGATGGGGTACGTGAACAGTCCGACGCTCGCAGTGTCGGTGCCTTGCCGGGCGGACTTGTCCTTGAATTGGGTCATCCGACTGGCTTCGCCGAATCCGGTCAGGCACTGCATGACCCACGCGAGTTCGGCGTGTTCGGGGACCTGACTCTGGGTGAATACCGTCGATCGCTGCGGATCGACCCCGGCGGCCAGCAGTTGCGCGTACGCGTTGCGCGTCCGGCTGCGCAGAGTGTCCGGGTCGACCGGGACGGTGATGGCGTGCAGGTCCACCACCATGTAGAAGCAGTCGTGAGTCTCCTGGAGCGCCACCCATTGCCGCAGGGCACCGAGGTAGTTGCCGAGGTGGAACGAATCGGCGGTCGGCTGGATGCCGGACAGGACACGGGGCATGGCCCACATTCTGCCCAATGGGCCTCCGGGTGCCCAACGTGGGACTTCCGCAACCCAAGTGGCCTCCCGGCCGGGGCACCCCCTCGCGCTGCCACATGTCGGGGGTAACCGATAGGTTCGGTCGCAGACGGACAACGAACCGAAGGGGTTCCCATGAGCGAGCAGGATGGCAGTGGATTCGACGTCGTCGAGACGGTCACCGAGGGCATGACCATCGATGGTGAGCACGTCCAGGAGGACGTCGTGGCCGCAGTGGACGAGGAGAGCGGTGAGGCCATTGTCGACGACGTGATCACGGTGGAGTCGCCGGACGGGTCGGTCACCGCGGAAGAGATCGTCACGGCTATCGGTGCGGATGGCACCGCCGAGATCATCTCCGACACCGTCGCCACCATGGATGCCGACGGCAACATCGAGGTCGCCGAACTGGTCGACGAGGACGAGTGAGTTGACGACTGCAGGATCTGACGCGCCGGTCGGGCAGCCGGGCGACCCCGGCGAATTGCGGTACCTGGATGTCTCGGCTGTGGCGGGCACGCTGCTCGCCGCCTACGCCGCCGGCTCATCGACGCAGCCCAATCTGCTGACCCGGGGCACTCCGGATCAGGCGATCATCACCGGCATCAGCACCACCGCCGGATACGGGTGGGGCGTGTCGCTGCACTCGTTCCTGAGGTCGGTGGCCAACCGGCTGCCGGGAAGTCCCCTGGCGAGTGGGCTTCTGGTCGACGGTGCCACCGCCGCCCTGGCCTACGGCGCATATCGGGCCCTGCCGCACCGGCCGGGGGAGCCCGCCCTACGTGCATTGGCCCGGCTGACGACTCAGAGCACGGCCGCCGCCGCTCTGGCGGGGGTCGGCGCGGATGTCATGGACCTGCGTCGCGGGCATCGCTTCGGTCGCGTCGCCGCGCTGGGTGCGATGGCCGGCATCGGCGTGGCCGGTTGGGCGCGGACGCGTCCGGGCCGTGCGCGAGTCGGCTCCCAGTTGGACGACGGCTCGTACTTCGAGGACACCCCCCGCAGCATCAGTCCGGCCAAGACTGTCGGCCTGGGTCTGATCACGGGCGGCATGCTGTTCGGGCTGTCCCATGTGGAGTCGTCTCTCACCACGCTGTTCTCCCGTGGAGCCGCGAAGGTACTGGGCGGTGACCCTGAGGATCACCGAATGCTCGGGCGGATCGGCGCAACCGCCGCTACGTACGGTGTCGGATGGTTGGCGCTGTCGGGCGTGACGGCCAAACTGACCGGAGCCGGCAGCGAAGTCGAGATCGCGAACCAGGCGCAACCCACCCTTCCCGAAGTCACGGGCAGCCCCGCGTCCGGGATCCCGTGGGACAAGCAGAGCCGCGAAGGGACACGTTGGCTCAGTGCCGTCCTGCTGGCCGACCACATCCAGGACGTCATGAAGGAGCCGGCGCGTCAGCCGATCCGCGTGTACGCGAGCTTGAGTTCGGCGGACACGGAGGAGGCCCGCGCCGAACTCCTGCTGAGCGAGCTCGACCGCACGCGCGCGTTCGAGCGCAAGTACATCGCGCTGTTCTCACCGACCGGTTCCGGCTACGTCAACTACGTCGCCTGCGAAACGTTCGAGTATCTGGCCCGAGGCGACTGCGCCAGCATGGCGATCGAGTACTCCGTGCTCCCATCCGCGCTGTCGCTCACCCGGGCCCAGATGGGTACCCGGCAGACCAGGTTGGTCGTCAACGGCATCACCGAACGACTCCTCGCCATGCCCGCGGACCAGCGCCCGAAGTTCTTCTTGTTCGGGGAGTCGCTGGGCTGCAAGGTCAGCGAGGAGGTCTTCGTCGGACACACCGATGCGGGGCCGCGCGGTGTCGGGTTGGACGCCGCGGTGTGGGTCGGCACGCCTGCCTTCACCAACTGGCGCAAGCAGCTGTGGAACGGTCGGCCGCAAGGTGAGCCGCCGACAGTCGGGCCGGGGGCGATCTACCTGCCCCGCGCGATCAGCGACTGGCACGCGTTGCCTGACGACGAGAAGCGGAAGGTCGACTTCTTGCTGCTCCAGAACGGTGACGACCCGGTTCCCAAGTTCGAGGCACCGCTGTTGTGGCGTCAACCGGACTGGCTCGGACCCGACGACCAACGCCCACCGGGAGCTCCCCGGGGCACGAACTGGCAGCCGGTGACGACGTTTGTCTCGACGTTCACCGACTTGATGAACGCACTGACTCCCACGCCGGGCACGTTCCAAGAAGGGGGACACGACTACCGGGTCGAGATCCCCGGCGCCATCCGCACCGTGTGGGGCCTGGACTCGTCAGACGAGCAGATGAACCGCGTCAACGCGGTGCTGCGCACGCGGGAACTCGCCTGGGAGGTCAAGCGCGACTGGGACAACGCCATGGCCAAGCCGGAGGACAAGCGCGCCGAAGCCGCGGACAAGGTCCGAAAGCAGGTCGGCGACTGGTGTGGATCGGACCAGCCGGTAGATGATGAGACGATCCAACTGATCATCAAGGGGACTGAACCGGTGTAGTGGTCCAACGCCGAGGGTCACCTGCCGCAGCGGGTGACATGCCGCTGGGGGTCACATGGCGTCGTCGGCGCCGAACATCATGGCGCGTTTGACCTGCTGGATCGCCGTCGTGACCTGGATCCCCCGAGGGCACGCGTCGGTGCAGTTGAACGTGGTGCGGCAGCGCCAGGCACCCTCGGACTGGTTGAGGATCTGCAGTCGCTGGTCGCCACCGTCGTCGCGGCTGTCGAAGATGAACCGATGTGCGTTGACGATCGCCGCCGGGCCGAAGTACTGCTCGTCGGTCCAGAACACGGGGCACGACGTGGTGCACGCGGCGCACAGGATGCACTTGGTGGTGTCGTCGAACTTGGCCCGGTCCTCGGCGGACTGCAGGCGTTCCCGGGTGGGTTCCTGACCGGTCGTGATCAGGAACGGCTTGACCTTGCGGTAGGCCGCCATGAACGGCTCCATGTCGACGATGAGGTCCTTCTCGACCGTCAGGCCCTTGATGGGCTCGACCTTGATGGGCTTCTTGGTGTTGAGGTCCTTGACCAGCGTCTTGCAGGCGAGGCGGTTCTTGCCGTTGATGCGCATGGCGTCGGATCCGCAGATGCCGTGGCCGCAGGAGCGGCGGAACGTCAGCGTGCCGTCCTGTTCCCACTTGATCTTGTGCAGGCAGTCGAGGATGCGGTCGGTGGCGAACACGGTGACGCGTGAATCTCCTGCCAGTAGTGCTGGTCGTCGACATCGGGGTCGTAGCGGCGCACCTTGATAGTGACGTCGAATGCGACGGGATCCGGGGTCTCGGGGCGGTGCGGTGCCGGTGTCGGGGGCGCTCTCGGGGGCGCTGTTGGGGGCGGGGGTGTCGATGGCCATCAGTACTTCCGCTCCATGGGCTGGTATCGGGTGACGACCACGGGTTTGTAGTCGAGGCGGACGGAGTCGCGCCCGTCGGAGTCGATCTGGCGGTAGGCCATGGTGTGGCGCATGAAGTTGACGTCGTCGCGGGTCTGGTAGTCCTCCCGCGCGTGCCCGCCGCGGGACTCCTTGCGGGCCAGCGCTCCGGCGACCAGGACTTCGGCGAGGTCCAGCAGGAAGCCCAACTCGACGGCTTCGAGCAGGTCGGTGTTGTAGCGCTTGCCCTTGTCCTGCACGCGAGATGTTGCGGTAGCGGTCGCGCAGGGCTTGGACGTCGGTCAGTGCCTGCTTGAGCGTGGCCTCAGTGCGGATACACCTGAGCATTCATGTCCATGGTTTCCTGCAGGGCGCGGCGCAGTTCTCCGACACGTTCGGTGCCGTCGCCCTCGAGGAGGCCGGTGAGCATGTCGCGCACCATGGCCTCGGGGTCGTCGGGCAGCGGGGAGTAGTCGATGGTCTGGGCGTACTCGGCAGCGGCGATGCCGGCGCGGCGACCGAAGACGTTGATGTCGAGCAGCGAGTTCGTGCCCAGCCGGTTGGCGCCGTGCACCGAGACGCAGGCGACCTCGCCGGCGGCGTACAGGCCGGGGACGGTGTCGGCGTTGTCCGCCAGGACCTGGGTGTCGATGTTGGTCGGGATGCCGCCCATGGCGTAGTGCGCGGTGGGGAACACCGGAACGAGTTCGGTGATCGGGTCGACGCCCAGGTAGGTGCGGGAGAACTCCGTGATGTCCGGCAGTTTGGCCTCGAGCCTGCTCGGCGGGCAGGTGGGTGAGGTCCAGGTAGACGTAGTCCTTGTGCGGCCCGGCACCGCGGCCTTCGCGGACTTCTTGAACCATTGCGCGGGCGACCATGTCGCGGGGGGCGAGGTCCTTGATGGTGGGGGCGTAGCGCTCCATGAAGCGTTCACCCGACGCGTTGCGCAGGATGCCGCCTTCGCCGCGGGCACCTTCGGTCAAGAGCACGCCGAGGCCGGCCAGGCCGGTGGGGTGGAACTGGTAGAACTCCATGTCCTCCAAGGGGAGGCCGCGGCGGTAGGTGATGGCCATGCCGTCGCCGGTGAGCGTGTGGGCGTTGGACGTGGTCTTGAAGACCTTGCCGAACCCGCCGGTGGCGAAGATGACGCTCTTGGCCTGGAACGTGTGGATCTCGCCGGTGGCCAGTTCGTAGGCGACGACACCGACGCACGCGTCCTTCGCGACAGCAACACGTCGAGGACGTAGTACTCGTCGAAGAACTCGATGCCGTGCTTGATGCAGTTCTGATAGAGCGTCTGCAGGATCATGTGGCCGGTGCGGTCGGCGGCGTAGCAGGCGCGGCGCACCGGCTGCCTCGCCGTGCTGGCGGGTGTGCCCACCGAAGCGGCGCTGGTCGATGCGGCCCTCAGGAGTGCGGTTGAACGGCAGGCCCATCTTCTCGAGGTCCAGGACAGCGTCGATGGCTTCCTTGCACATGATCTCGGCGGCGTCCTGGTCGACCAGGTAGTCACCGCCCTTGACGGTGTCGAAGGTGTGCCATTCCCAGTTGTCGTCCTCGACGTTGGCGAGCGCGGCGCACATGCCGCCCTGAGCCGCGCCGGTGTGGGAGCGCGTCGGGTAGAGCTTGGTGAGCACGGCTGTGCGGGTGCGCTGGCCCGCCTCGAGCGCCGCCCGCATCCCGGCGCCGCCGGCCCCGACGATGACGACGTCGTACTTGTGCGTTGGCATCCGTTACTCCTCGATCGGGCCGGGTGTGGTTCGGGGCCGGCTAGGTTGCGGGTCGGGTCAGGCTAGGTTGCGGGTCGGGTCAGGCTAGGTTGCGGGTCGGGTCAGGCAAGGTTGGGATCGAAGGTGAAGATCACCAGGGTTCCCAAGATGATTGTCGCGGCTGATGCCGTATACAGCACGCCGTGCAGCCAGAACTTGGTCTTGCCGCTGCGTGCGTAGTCGTTGATGATCACGCGCAGCCCGTTGGTGCCGTGCAACATCGCCAGCCAGAGCATGGTGAGGTCCCACATCTGCCAGAACGGGCTGGTCCAGCGGCCGGCCACGAACGCGAAGTTGATCCGCTGCACACCGCCGTCGAGGATGTTCATGATCAGTAGGTGGCCGAAAACCAGGATGACCAGCACGAGGCCAGATGCGCGCATGAAGACCCAGGACGTCTTCTCGAAGTTGCGGCCCGCCTCTGGCGGCGCGGGCGGCGTTCGGGGGGGCGAGGTCAGGGGTGACAGTCATCAGGCGCTCCCGAAGATCGTGGCGATGGTGTGTCGGAGCATGAAATAGGCACCGGGGATCATCACGGCGCACCACACGACGACCGTGGCCCACAGCATCTGCTTCTGATAGCGGGTGCCCTTGCTCCAGTAGTCGACAGCGATGATCCGCAGTCCGTTCAGGGCGTGGAACAACACCGCTCCGACGAGGCCTACCTCCATGAGGTTGACCAGCGGAGTCTTGTAACTCGCGATCACGAGGTCGTAGGCGGCGGGTGACACACGCACCAATGCGGTGTCGAGCACATGTACATAGAGGAAGAACAGGACCGCGACGCCGGTGATCCGATGCGCGACCCAGGACCACATGGAAATGTCACCGCGATACAGGGTGCCGACGCTTGCCACCGTGCCTCCGATCCCACGCCCGAACGGGGTCAGGCGTGCCGGGTCCCATGCTAGTCCGATCGGGCATCGGAGGGCGGGGGTGACCCGGTTGCGGAGGTGTCAGCCGAGCTGAGCAGGGATGCGGTGAACGGATCCGGGCGGATGGTCCCGAGGACGTGGGGACCTTGGTCCCAGGGGAATCGTCATCGGACCGTAATAACCCGAACGGGTGATTTTCCCTGAGCGTTCAGGCAACGGAGCCAGCGACACCCCACTATGAAGGGGCCCCTCCGTGACGTTTGTCACGCGAAGTGAATGGGTCAGCGCGAAAGTCGCGCTCAATGAAAGGACTTTTGCCATGGCGTCTCGTCGATCCAGGACCCGCCGGACTGTTGCCGCCACCGCCGCGGCCATCGCCACCTCCGGCTTGGTCGCAGCCTCTGCGGCGTCGCTTGGCGCAGTGACTGCAGGACTCACTCGGAGCGACCGTCGAGCACCACTGCTGCCTGCCAGACTTCGGGGTTGACCATCGCGTGGAATGCTCCCGGCCATTCCAACGGAAATCCGAACTATCGGGTGAATGGTCTGAGCATCAACAACGTCGACGGCCTCACCGGCGAAGACTGCGATGGTCTGAACTACAGAGTCGTCGTGCTCGATAGCAATGACGACGCTCTTAACTCGCCCGATGCCTCCGGAACGATCACCAACCAGGCATCAATCCCTGTCACGCTCGCTCCGACGGTAGATGCCGAAGATATCGAGAGCGTCTCGCTCACGATCTACGAGTGATCCGTACGGGCGGGGGGAGATCGACCCCCCCGCCCTTCTCAGGCACGTTAAGTTGCTGAAATGAGAGTGGTTCGATCTGCGGCGCCCTGGGTGGCGATCGTGCTGTTCCTCATTCTGGTGTTTCCCGCCCGATGGGGTGGATTCTTCGGAACTACGATCGTGGCTGGCGAGTCCATGGAGCCGACCCTCAGTGACCGGAGACGTCGCCTTCACGTTCAAGCGGCCCGGCTACGCGATCGGTGACGTAATCGTCTATCACCCGACTGACATTGACAGCGAGCGCCCTGATCATTCACCGAGTGATCGATGTCCGTCCCGACGGCACCTACGTCACCCAGGGCGACAACCGGGACTACCGCGGATGAGTGGTTCCCCACGACTGCGGAGATCGACGGCGGTGTCTTCGCCGTGCTGCCCAAGGTGCACACTGTCCGGTCTGCGGAGCACTGGGGTGGCCCTTCCTGGTGTTCTCGCTGCTCATCACTGTCGCCGTAGCCGTTGCGGTCTACGAGTTGGTCCGTAACGGCCTCTGGCCCACCCGGGTGGTTCTGCCGGACTTGCCCCGGTACGAAGGCGCGGAGGAGGCCTGGGACCGCAGCGAACCCCCGCCTGGCCTCAGCGAGGAAGACGTCCGTGCCGTGAGCATGCTGTCCGCCGTGCTGCGCGAGGAGTTCGTGATCCACTACGAGCCCTCGATGTCGATCCGAACCGGCGACCTGCGCGCGGTCGAGATCCATCCCCGTTGGCAGCACGCGAAGTACGGCCTGATCAAGTCCAACGTCTTCCTCCCGATGACCGAAGAGAAGCAGTTGGAGGGCGACTTCGACTTCTGGGCCGCTCGCACCGGCCTGCGGCAGGTGGCGTTGTGGCGCAGGTACGCCACGGAGGGTCTTCGTGCCTTCATCCGACTCCCACGGCTCACGGGCGGCGACCCGTTGGATCTCGTCGACACACTGCTGGCGGAGGCGGCAGTGCTGGACATCGAGCCGGACGAGATCGTTCTCGGCATTGCGCCCGGCCCCTTCATGACGGAACGCGACAACGACTGGCGCGGGCTCGAGGCCCTGGCCGACCGTGGCGTCGACCTCTGCCTGCATCATTTCAGTGCGGCCGGTCCGGCTCCTCTCGAAGTGGTGGTCGACAGCCCCGTGGACTACCTCACGCTGGACATGTCATCCACGGAACTGCCCCCGGACCCCGACAAGTCCGTCGTGTCCCGGTCGGTGGTGCGGGCCGCCAATAAGGGTGTGCTGGTGATCGGCCGAGAGGTTGAACATGAGGAGCAACTGGAGGCGCTCGCCGAGCACGGCGCGGTAGGGTTCCAAGGTCCGCTGTTCGCACCCCCGCTCGCAGCGAACATCCTCAGCGCCTTGCTGTCCGGTCTGGAGGATTCAAACCCTCAGAGCGATGAACCGGACGATTGGCCGGCTAGTGGAGTCGCCGAGGAGGAAGGGCGGCCCGCTCATGCCTAACTCGCGCAAGCGCCGCTCCCCCCTAATTTGGGTGGCCGCCGGGGCCGCGTCTGTGCTGGTCGTCACCGGGGTTGTCGTCGCGTCGGCTGCCAGCCTCAATGTCAACAGTGACTCCCTGGCCGCTGACACGCTGGACGCCTCCGGCTGCGACAGCAACGGCATCACTGTCGGCATCGCCACCCCGATGAGCTTCTCGGCCGGCAGTGCCCCGGGCTTCACCGTGATCCAGTTCGCACTGTCCGGGGTCAACTCGGCCTGCGATGGTGCTCGGTACAAGGCGACCCTGCAGAACTCCTCCGGCAACTGCACCGCTCAGGGGGATGGCACGTTGACGGTGTCGGGGGGCAACGCCACCATCGACCTACGCTCGCCGAACTGCACCCTGGGATTCAACACCGGCCTTACCCTGACCCTTTACGACTGAGCCGAGGAGGTGGACCGATGCGCGCTGGAGTACTGGGGTTACTGGCAGGTGCGGCCGCGGGCTGCCTGACCGTGGCCGCTGTTGCTTACGCCGCCGCGCCGACCAACTGGGACGGAGCCCGGATCGGCACCAGCAGTGTTGCCCTGGGTGGGTGCGACGCCACTTTGGACAGCATCGGCTCACTGCGTACGGCCTACCGCACCGCAGGTGACAGGTACGAAATCTCCTCGGTGATCGTGAGCAGTATCCCAGTGGCCTGCCAGTCGCGGGCCTATCGGGTGACCGTTGTCGACAATGTGACGGACGGCGCGGCGCTGACGGACGGCGTCCGGACCGGAACGCTTGATGGCGACTCAAGCACCACAGTGACCTACACGTCAGGGTCAGGGGCCCAGATCCAAGACCTGAACAACACCAACAGTCAAGCCCGGATCGTGGTGATCATCCGTGGGTGACACGTTGGGACGCACCTTGTGGCTGGGAATCGGAGTCGGGTTCTTGGGGGCCGTCACAGTCGGCGCTCTGGTGTTGGGTTGGTTGCCGACGAGGGGTTCCGCAGCGTCGTTGGGCACCTTGACCGTTGCCAACACCTTGAAGGTCGAGTCGAACACGATCTTGCCGGTCGCTTCGGTCCGGTCAAATGCGTTGGGTGCAGGCAACGATTTGGACAACGACGTCACGGACTACAACACCGGTGGTGGATATGTGAACAACGCGGGGCCCACTTGGAATACGGTGCGCAGCGGCAGCAATGTGACCGGTGCCTGGATCGCACCCGCCGGCAACTTCGTCGCCCGGAATTCCGGCCCGGCCGCCACCAGTTACGCACTCATCCCGTGGGTAGCGCACCGGTCCTCGCTGAGGAATCGGTCGACCAACTTCAGTACGTCGACCGACATCGGCTATGTCCTGGGGACCAATAGCACCGGCACGAGTACCGGTATTGCCGCGCGCATCTACCACGACACGGGTACTACCTATCGCGTGCAGCTGATCGATGTGGGCAGCGGATCACAATGCGGCAGTGATGACCTGAACCTCGGGAATCTTGCCGGGGACACGATCGATACCAACTTCTCGTACAACCCCGGGACGAGCACGGCGTCGGTGACCGTGACAGGCGCCCCGGTGAGCCCGGTAACGGCGACCTGTACCTACTCCGATGCCAGTGGCACCTATGCCGGTCTGGTGTCCTACGACCTGAGCACGACGCGGTACACGCTCAATGCGACGACCAACCAGACACCGACTACCGCCTTCGGGTAGGACCCGTCGGCCTACTCGTAGATCGTCAGCGCAACGCTTGCGATGTTCTTGCTGTTCACCGCGCTCGACAGGGTGATGGTCTGGCTACCGCCTGACAGTGCGACCGTCGTGTTGGCGTTGGCCAGAGAGGTATTGGCGGAGTTGGCGGCCGTGACTTTGAGATTCAAGCCCTCGCAGTCGGTGCTGACATTGGTGATCTTGATCGTCGACACGTTGAAGGTCGAGTTCGCCGGGGTCGCATTTCCGCTGAACACTGGACTGCTGCTTCCATCGGCCCAGGAGACGTCGATCGTGTCGTCGCACACGGCGACCACGGTGGTCCCGGCACCGAGTTTGTCTGAGTTGAGTCCTCCGAGGGTGGCAGCACTGGCCACACCGATCCCGGCGATACCCACTCCGAGGAGGAAGCCCAGCGCAGCCATGCGGCGGCCAGTGGAGCGTGCCATGGGCACCACCTCCATCTGCTCCGGCCGTCGCGGCTTCTATCGGCTCCGGCCGTCGCGGCTATTGTCCCCGCGCGTCAGGCGAATGTCACCCACTGACCGTCGTTGCCAGTCGAACGTCGCACGAAGTGCCGTTCTGTGAAGGTGGAACGCCCTGATCTGTCGCCGTCCTCGGTCGCCTGTCCGATGGCCGGTCCCGCTGACTACGCTGGGACCATGACGGAATCCACCCCTCTGGCGCAGGGCTTCGCCCCAGTCGATCGCGCGGCATGGCGGGCCCTGGTGGCGGCGGCCCTCGCGCGCTCCCGTGGTGAGGTCAGCCCCGACGACGCCGAGCGTCTGCTCGCCACAACCACCGATGACGACTACACCGTGTCGGCGCTGTACACGCCGGACGATGTCGCCGATCTCCCCATCCCGGCCGACCCAGGTTCCCCGGACTTCGTCCGCGGCGCAGCGCCTGCAGCGGGCATGGACTGGGACATCCGCCAGCGCCACATCACGGTGGCCGACACTCCCGCTGCTGTCACGGACGACCTGGCCAACGGCGTCACCAGCGTGTGGCTGACCGGCGGCGACCCCGACACCGTCGCGGAAGTTCTCGCTGCGGTCGACCTCGCTGACACCCCTGTGATCGTCGAGGACTTCGAACCAGGCGCCCGGCTGGCCCGAACCCTCCTGGCGAGCGAAGGGCCGCTGAACCCGGCATCGTCACTCGGCCTCGATCCGTTAGGCATTCTGGCCGCCACCGGGCGCGCACCCGACGTCGACGACACCGTGGCCCTGGCGGGGGAGGCCCAGGCGGCAGGCATCAAGGCGTTCACTATCGACGGGTCGGTCTATCACGACGCCGGTGCCTCCTTCGGCGAGGAACTCGGCGCCGTCACAGCCGCCGGACTCGCCACGCTGCGACTGCTCACCGATGCCGGGATGGACGTGGCCACGGCCGCCGGGCTGCTTGAGTTCCGCATCGTCGTCACCGACGATCAGTTCGCCTCCATCGCCAAACTCCGCGCCGCGCGCATCATGTGGGCCCGGGTTCTCGATGTCGCCGGCGCCGGCTCCGACACCGGACAGCTGCAGCACGCCACCACCTCCATCGCGATGCTGACCTCCCGCGACCCGTGGGTGAACCTGATCCGCAACTGCGTCGCCGGGTTCGCTGCGGGAGTCGGAGCGGCGGCATCCGTCACCGTCGAGCCCCACACGTTCGCCCTTGAACCGGCCGACACGTTCGCGCTCCGCATGGCCCGCAACACCCAGCTGTTGCTGCTGCAGGAGTCACACGTCGGTTTCGTCGCCGACCCCGCCGGCGGCAGCTACTACGTCGAGAACCGCACCCGACAACTCGCCGACGCCGGCTGGGCCGTCCTGCGCGAGATCGAGGCGGCCGGTGGCATGACCGCCGCGCTGGACTCCGGCGCCCTCGCCGCCCGGATCGAACGCACCTGGAACCGCACCAGTGAACGCGTCGCAGCACGCAGAGCCCCGATCACCGGGGTGAGCGAGTTCCCCGACCGCGAGCGCCGCGACACCCCGGCCCAAGGCTGGCGGCGACCCGGCGGCGGCCTGCCGCAGCACCGCGTCGCCGAAGCTTTCGAGGCGCTGCGGGACCGAGCCGACGTCGCCGCGACGGAACCCGTGATCGCGCTGATCACCCTCGGGCCCCTGGCCCGGCACGCGGCGCGCGAGACGTTCGCCACGAACCTCTTCGCCGCTGGTGGCATCAGCACCGTGTCGGTCGCCTTCGATCCGGACGTGTCGCTGGAACTCCCAGATGGTGTTGCCGCCGCTTGCGTGTGCGGCACCGACGAAGATTACGACCAACACATCGAGCAAGTCGCCTCCGCGGCCGGCGCTGCCGGAGTGCGCCGACTGCTCGTGGCAGGCAAACCCGGAGCCCGGGCCGAACGGGATGAGGCCGCCGGCGTCGTCGGCCACATCTACGTCGGGTGCGATGCGCTGGCCGTACTCACCGACACCCTCGACCTGGAGGTGCCCGCATGATCCCCCCGTTGACCGACACCGACCTGTGGGGTAGCCAGCAGGTGCCGCCCCCGACCGGCGCCCGGGGTGGCGAGACCCGCACCACCCCCGAAGGCATCGACATCAAGGACCTCTACACCGCGGCCGACACCGATGGTCTGGACTTCCTCGACACCTACCCCGGGGTCCCGCCGTTCCTGCGTGGCCCGTATCCCACGATGTACGTCACGCAGCCGTGGACCATCCGGCAGTACGCGGGTTTCTCCACCGCCGAGGACTCCAACGCTTTCTACCGGCGCAACCTCGCCGCCGGCCAGAAGGGGCTGTCGGTCGCATTCGACCTGGCCACCCACCGCGGCTACGACAGCGACCATCCGCAGGGTCACCGGCGACGTCGGTATGGCCGGTGTGGCCATCGACTCGATCCTGGACATGCAGCAACTGTTCGACGGCATCCCGCTGGACCGGATGAGCGTGTCCATGACCATGAACGGCGCGGTGCTGCCGGTCATGGCGCTGTACATCATCGCCGCCGAGGAACAGGGTGTGCCGCCGGAGAAGCTCGCGGGCACGATCCAGAACGACATCCTCAAGGAGTTCATGGTCCGCAACACCTACATCTATCCGCCCGGACCGAGCATGCGGATCATCTCGGACATCTTCGCCTACACCTCGGCGCGCATGCCGCGGTTCAACTCCATCTCGATCTCCGGCTACCACATGCAGGAAGCCGGGGCCACGGCCGATCTCGAACTCGCGTACACGCTGGCCGACGGGGTCGAGTACATTCGCGCCGGCCTGGACGCCGGACTCGGCATCGACGCGTTCGCCCCGCGGTTGTCGTTCTTCTGGGCCATCGGCATGAACTTCTTCATGGAGGTCGCCAAGATGCGCGCCGCCCGGCTGCTGTGGAGCCGACTGGTGCGCCAGTTCGACCCGCAGAAGGACAAGTCGATGTCGCTGCGTACCCACTGCCAGACGTCTGGCTGGTCACTCACGGCGCAGGACGTCTACAACAACGTCATGCGCACGACCATCGAGGCGATGGCCGCCACCCAAGGACACACCCAGTCGCTGCACACCAACGCACTCGACGAGGCGCTCGCGCTCCCGACGGACTTCTCCGCCCGGATCGCGCGCAACACCCAGCTGCTGCTCCAGCAGGAATCCGGCACCACCCGGGTCATCGACCCGTGGGGCGGCTCGTACTACGTCGAACGACTCACCCACGACCTGGCCGTGCGGGCGCTGCAGCACATCGACGAGGTCGAAGCCGCCGGCGGCATGGCGCGCGCCATCGACGAGGGCCTGCCCAAGATGCGCATCGAGGAAGCCGCCGCCCGCACCCAGGCGCGCATCGACTCCGGACACCAGGCGCTGATCGGCGTCAACCGTTACCGGCCGGCCGACGACCCGCCGGTACAGGTGCTACGGGTCGACAACACGGCGGTCCGCCGCGAGCAGATCGCCAAACTGGAGCGGCTGCGCGCCGAGCGGGATGACGCTGCCGTCGAGTCGGCCCTGGCCGCCCTCACGGCCGCTGCGCAGGCGATCGCCGACGGCACGCGCGGGCCGGGTCTGGACCAGAACCTGCTGGCGCTGTCGGTCGATGCCGCTCGCGCTCGGGCCACCGTCGGAGAGATCTCAGAAGCCGTCGAGAAGGTGTTCGGCCGACACAAGGCCACCATCCGCACCATCTCGGGCGTGTACACCCAGGAGGCGGGCGAGGTGACCAACATCGACGAGGCGCGCGCCGCCACGGACCGGTTCGCGACCGAACATGGCCGCCGGCCGCGGATCCTGGTGGCCAAGGTCGGCCAGGACGGCCACGACCGGGGTCAGAAAGTGATCGCCACCGCCTTCGCTGACCTGGGGTTCGACGTCGACGTGGGTCCGCTGTTCGCCACACCCGATGAGGTCGCCCGTCAGGCGATCGAGTCCGACGTGCACGTCGTCGGGGTGTCGTCGCTGGCCGCGGGCCATTTGACGCTGGTCCCCGCACTGCGTTCGACGCTGGACAGCCAAGGCCGGCCGGACATCCTCATCGTGGTGGGTGGGGTCATCCCGCCCGACGACTTCGAGGCTCTGCGCGCTGCCGGGGCGGCTGCCATCTTCCCGCCGGGTACCGTCATCGCCGAGGCGGCGCTGGAGTTGCTGTCCGACATCGACCGGCAGGTCGCCTGAGTGGTGCCACCCCCCGACGCAGAGGCGCTGGCTGCGGGAGTACGCCGGGGCGAGCGTGCCACGATCGCTCGGGCGATCACCGTCGTCGAGTCGACCCGACCGGATCATCGCGCGGCCGCCGCCCGGCTGCTTGCCGAGCTTCAGGCGACCCCCGCCACCGCGACCCGGCTCGGGATCACGGGTGTGCCCGGGGTCGGCAAGTCGACATTCATCGACGAGTTCGGGTCGATGCTCACCGCGGCCGGGCACCGGGTCGCCGTGCTGGCGGTCGACCCGTCCAGCACTCGGACCCATGGCAGTGTCCTGGGGGACAAGACCCGCATGGAACGCCTGGCGAACGACGAGGCCGCGTTCATCAGACCCTCACCCAGCGCCGGCACGCTGGGCGGTGTGGCCCGCTCCACGCGGGAAGCGATGGTCGTGCTCGAGGCCGCGGGCTACGACGTGGTCATCGTGGAGACCGTCGGTGTTGGTCAGTCCGAGGTCGCTGTCTCCGGCATGGTCGACACGTTCCTGCTCCTGGCGCTGGCTCGCACCGGCGATCAGCTCCAAGGCATCAAGAAGGGGATCCTCGAACTCGCCGACGTCATTGCCGTGAACAAAGCCGACGGCGAGCACGCGGTCGAGGCGCGGCAAGCTGCCCGAGAACTGTCCGGTGCTTTGCACCTGGTCGCAGGAGCGGACCAGGACGCCTGGCGGATTCCGGTGCTGACCTGCTCTGCGCTCACCGGGGCCGGGGTGCCCGAGGTGTGGGACGCGATCACCCAGCACCGCGCCTGGCTGGCGAAGTCCGGTCGGCTCGAAGAACTGCGCGCCGAACAGCGGGTCACCTGGATGTGGGACACCCTGGCGGACCAACTCATGACCCGGGTGCGGACACATCCCGCGGTCCTGGCGGAACTCGACGCCATCACGGCGCAGGTGTCGGCGGGGCAAGTGGCGCCTGGTGAGGCGGCCCACACCCTGCTCGCCCTCGCCGGACTCACCTGACCGGACCGCGGTCCTCTCGGCGGCGGCTGACCTTCGCGGTACTCGTCACCGGCGGCGGCTCAGCGCCCGCCACACCCAGCTATTGCCGATGCGTTCGCCACTGGCCACGTACTCCAGCACCTGCGGAACACCCAGGATGGTGTCGAGTTTGCGGCGCCCGGTCACGCTGCAGGCGAGCAGGAGTTGATCGCCTGCAGCCAGTACCTCGTCGTCCCCCGGCGCGGGAACGACGTCGTCGCCACGGCGCAGCAACAGTGCCGTGCATTCCAGTGGCAGGGTGCGGTCCTGCGGATCACGCAGCAGTTCCCCGAGATGCGCGTGACCGCTGTCGAGCCACGACCGCAACGCAGGATTGTCCGCCCCGGTGAGCACCGGTTCGTACAGTCCCGGACGGTGCCGACCACACGACGTCTGCATACGCTCGAGCAGGTCTGCGGACCATTCATCAGAGTGGGTCCGTGCCTCTTGGAGGAACCGCCACAACATGGGGTCACCGATCCGGGCCAGGACCTCGTGGGCGATGAGTCGGGTCGGCACCAGCACCGAGTCGATGGCCACGGAGTCGAACAGTGGAGCGTTGACGGGCTGGTTCTGCCGGGCCACCAGGTACAGATCCGGATTGGCCCGCCGGGCAGCGACGATCAGCGACAGGTTCGTGGTGTCGTTGTCCGTGGCCGCGGTGAACGCTGCGGCGTGGGTGAGATCCGCGCGTTGCAGGACCTCGGGTTCGGTCGCGTCGCCCAGAATCCGAGCGGCACCACCGGTCGCCGTGTCCGTGGTCTCGATGACCGTGACCTCGATACCGTGCCTGAGCAGGTCATGGACCAGCCGTGAACCGAACCGACCGTAGCCGCACACCACCCAACGTCCAGCGCGCGGCAACTCCGGGTCTTCGGGCAGGACAGTCCCGGGATCGGAAGTCAGCCACGTGGCCAGGCGGGCAGTGTCGGGAGCGGTCACCGCGAGCATGAGTTCGTCACCGAACAGGTTGAACGGGTCGACGATCTGGGGCTCGCCGAAGTCGAGCATGCGTTCGGCGATGAGGTCGTCCATCGTGCGGGCGACGACCGGGAGATCCGGGCGCAGCAGGGCGGCTGCCATGACGACCGCCAGGTTGGCCTCGTCGTCGCTGGTCAACGCGATGACTCCGGCGCACTTCGGGTGATTCAAGCCGGCGCGGATCAGTTCCTCGGGGTTGCGGGCGTCGCCGACATGCCCCGGGACGTCATTGTGGAATGACGCGAGTTCGAGGGAGTCGATACGGGTCTGGTCGATGTCCAACACCACCAGCCGACGGTCCATGTCATCGAGAGACCGAGCCAGCAGTTCCCCCGCCTGGCCGAAGCCGACGAGGAGCAGGAACGGTTCGCGCAGCAGTCGTACGGAGCGGGAGAAACGCTGGGTGCTCACCGCGGTCTTGAAACCCGTGTCACCCAACAAGGAGAAGACGGTGCCGATCGCGTATGCCCACGCGATGACCGTCAGGTAGATGCAGATCGTGACCCACATCCGCTGCCCGGTGCTGAACGGATGGGGGATCTCGCCATAGCCGATGGTGGAGGCCGTGTAGCTCATGAAGTAGAAGGCATCGAAGATGTCCATGCGCCAAGGCTTGCCGTCGACGTCCTGACCGGGGATCAGGGTGAGCCCGAACACCGACACGGCGAACGTGACGATCAGCACGAGCAGTGGGGCGCGCATCTTGCGCAGGACCAGGAAGATCGCCGTGGACGATGGGCCGTTGTCCTGCGACGGCAGGTTCGAGGGGGTCGGTTCGGAGACGATCACGTGCGGCGGAACGACGCGGTTTCGATCACGAGCAGGACGACCGACACGATGTTCGCGAACAGGGCGCCCGCTGACAGCGACACGACGCTGGCCATGTCGGGGCCGGTGATGCCGCCGTCGGTGACGTTGTTGAAGTAGGACCACAGCGCAGCCGCGGCGACCAACTGCAGGCTGGCGACCAGGCTGGTCGCGAGGTGGATTGCTCCCATCTGGGTGCGGTCGCCGAACTTCAGCACGGTCACGATCAAGTTGATGATCACCGCGGCCATCAACTCGTAGATGTTGTGCAACTCAGGTCGGTCGATGTCACCGACGAAGAACCCGAAGTTCAAGGTGGCGGCCAGCAGCACGAAGAAGCCGAAGACGACCTTCTCGAGGTTCATGCCACCTCCCCATGCTCACGCTTCAGTTTCGAGCTCATGCGAGCGCCTCAGTCCGATCTCATGCGAGCGCCTCGGTCCGAACTCAGGCGAGCGCGTCGGTTCGAGCTCGTGCAACCTCGAGCGTAGCCAGTTCGATCGCGCGGGTGTTCGGAATCGTGTCACTCGGCAGCAGGGGCGGCTGCCAGCGGCTCAGGCGTGAGTGGCCGCGGTTGGGCCCGCCCGGTGGAGCGCAGATGCTGGTAGCCGAACACGATGGCGCTGGCGAGCAGCACCTGGCTGACGGCGATCAGCGTGTACATGAGCCGGTACTCGCTGGTGGCGGTGACGTCTCCGGTCGAGGACAGAAGGACGACAGTGGGAGTGAGGAACGTGACGTAGATCCAGTAGTTGCCGCCTGATCGCATGAACAGGGCGATCGTGAGGGTCAGCAGCGCGAGCAGGATCTGCAGTCCGTGATCGGGAACGGCGGCGCCGATTCCCGCGGCGATCAGTGCACCGAGTACGGTGCCGACGACTCGGTACACGGATCTCCGCAGCGACAACAGTGGACCGAGTTGGGTGACGGCGATCAGCGTGAGGATGAGCCAGGCTCCCTGGGAGCTGGGGCGCACGACGAGAACGGCGAAGGTATTGGCGGAACACAGCACCGTGATCACGATCGTGTAGGTCAGGGCATCCGCCCGGGACGCTGGTTGCAGTGCCAGGAGTCGGCGATGCTTCGCCAGGATCGGCACGACGAGCGCCATCCACAGAGCGCCGCCGAACAGCAGCAGGCTCAACACGCCGACATACGCCGTGCTCGTGCGATCGATCGGGATTTCACCCAGATGGGGGGGATGGATCAGCGGGTAAGCCAGCACCAGCGGGATCATCGTGAAGGACGTGTGCATGCCCCACAGGGCGGTCATCCCCGCGCCCAGGCACAGCAGCGCCATGATGGCGGCCCCGGCGATGGGAACCTCACCGGCCACGATCGCCACGGGAGCGGCGAGCAGCAGCAGGAAAGACTGGAACAGGGCGATCTTCTGCCCCGCGGACATCGCGGCGACGGCCCCAACGATCGCACCCAGCAACAGAGGTGCGGCCGCCTCGGACGACCAGACCACGCCCGCGATGATGCCGGGCAGGGCCAGGATCAACACGAAGACGACACTTTGGATCAGGCGGTGGATCACCGCTTTCGAACCGGGAGCGGGCTTCTTGGCATCCGGTCCTTCGGCCCCACCGGGTCGTTCGGTCCTATCGGCGTGCGCTGGCCCAGTCGGTGGCGGGGGCGGGGAGTCGGATGCTGTCACGTTCGCCATGGTGCCAGTCCGAACAGTCGGGCGTCGCGAGTACTCTGCGGGCGTGACTTTGTACGCCGCCTACGCCACGAGCCTGGACCCCTCGCGGCTGTCGGCCATAGCTCCACACTCGCCGCCCCGGGGAACCGGCTGGCTGTCGGGGTGGCGGCTGACCTTCGGTGGCGGGGACCTGGGCTGGGACGGTGCGTTGGCCACCGTGGTCGAGGACCCCGACTCGCAGGTCTTCGTGATGTTGTACGACCTCAACGCCGCCGATGAGCGTTCCCTGGACCGATGGGAAGGGACCGACCTGGGCCTGTGGCGCAAGATCCGGGTCCGTGTCGCCACGTTGAACGGGTCACCGTTGGCGTGGGTGTACGTGCTCGACGCTTTCGAAGGTGGCCTGCCGTCGGCGCACTACTTGGGGCTGATCGCAGACGCGGCCGAGGCCGGCGGCGCACCCGCGGACTACGTCACGGCCCTGCGCCGACATCCGTGCCGTTCGATCGCCGACTGACATTCGACGGGGGTGACCACCGTCCGAGGGCGAGGGCGAGAGCGAGGGCGAGAGCAATGCGCACTCTGGTCGCAGTGCCGACGCCATGACTGGTGAGAAGGCAGAGTCACCGTCGCTGCTTCGGATGGACTCGCAGCGCGGCAGAATGCCCCATGTGACAGCAGTGGTGATCATCGGTGGCGGACCCGGCGGATACGAGGCGGCCCTGGTGGCGGCGCAGAACGGGGCGGAGGTCACCGTCATCGAGCGCCACGGCATCGGGGGTTCGGCCGTCCTCACCGACTGTGTGCCGAGCAAGGCGCTCATCGCGACCTCCGAGATTCTCACCATGGCGGGTGAGTCGCACAACCTAGGAGTGACGATCCACGGTGAGCCGGCTCGCCCCGATCTGTTGTCGGTGCGGCTCGACGAGGTCAACGCCCGGATCCGGGAGTTGGCCCGCCAACAGTCCGTCGACACTCGCGCCACGCTCATCGCGGCGGGGATCGCCGTCCAACGCGGTACTGGTCGTCTGCTCGCACCGGATCGGATCGAGGTCACCTCCGATCATGGACTCACCCAGATCGATGCGGACGTCGTCCTGATCGCCACGGGGGCTCGACCGCGCGAACTTCCCGGCACGGACGTCGATGGCGAGCGGATCCTGAACTGGGAGCAGTTGTACAACTTGGGTGAACTCCCCGAGCGGTTGATCGTGGTGGGCTCCGGGGTCACCGGGGCGGAGTTCGCCTCCGCCTACCGGGCGATGGGCAGCGACGTCGTGCTCGTGTCGTCTCGAGACCGGGTCCTGCCCGCAGAAGACGCTGACGCGGCTGCGGTGCTGGAGCGGGCTTTCCGTCGCCGCGGAGTCGAGGTCCGGGCAAGGAGCCGGGCGCAGCGTGCCGTGCGGACCGGTGACCGGGTCGAGGTGTTCCTCTCCGACGGATCAGTGGTGTCCGGGTCGCATTGCCTGCTGGCTGTCGGCTCGGTGCCCAACACCGACGGAATGGGGTTGGCCGAGGCGGGCGTGATCACGGATGACCGCGGGTTCATCACCGTCGACAGGGTCTCGCGGACATCCGCGCGAGGTGTCTACGCAGCCGGTGACTGCACCGGAGTGATGATGCTCGCCTCGACCGCCGCGATGCAGGGCCGCATCGCCATGTGGCACACGATGGGTCAGGCGGTTCATCCGTTGGATCTGCGCATGGTGTCGAGCAATGTGTTCACGGAGCCGGAGATCGCGACTGTCGGCTACTCGCAAGCCGACGTCGATGCCGGAGTCATCAATGCGGATGCGGTCACCCTCGGGTTGCAGACCAACGCACGCGCCAAGATGCAGGGGTTCGACGACGGGTTCGTGAAGTTGTTCTGCCGGCGGGGCACTCGGATCGTCGTCGGCGGTGTCGTGGTGGCGCCGAAGGCGAGTGAGCTGATCCATGCGGTGACCATGGCGGTCGACCAGCGGTTGACCGTCGATCAGGTGGCGGGCACGTTCACCGTCTATCCGTCGCTCTCGGGTTCGATCGCCGAAGCGGCCCGGCAGCTGCACGTCACCGATTGACGGCGGCGGAGTCCGGACTCACCATCAGCCGCCGGGTGTCGACAGCCTCGAAGGCGCCCGCGGGTACCTGCTTCAGCTGGTCGATGAGGTCCTCGGGCCAGCGATCGTCGGCCGTGCCCTGGAAGTACCACGCACCACCATTGTCGGCGAGCACCATTCCGTAGCGCCGCATGCCCTGAAGTACGACTTGGGCCTGCGGCGAGTAACCGGAGATGTCGAATGATCGCTTGAGTCGGAACCGCGCCCCCATGGGCGGGTAGGAGGGATCCGCAGTGGCGCCCGCTTGATGTCGAGCCGGCCATAAGTAGCGCCGGCTCGTGGTCGGTGCGGTGAATCTGATCGCGTGGAACACCTTGCCGGCCGCGACCTCGTCGTAGGTCAGCAACCCGGGAAGGATCGGCAATCCCGCTGCGTCGGCCGAGGTCCAACCGCGGGGCCGCAGGGCGTTCGAACGCAGATCCCACGTTGCGCCCGACCCCGCCGTCCAGGTGCCGCCCGACGAGTGTGTGTCCCAGGTTTCGTAGAGCCGGCACGTGTCCCGGTCGATCACGATCGCGTGCCGGTCTCCGTCGGACTCCCGTCCGCCCTCGATGAACGTGTCCGGGCCCAGCGGGTAGCGCACGTCGTCGCTCTCGTCGGCGTAGTCGAACTGGACCGCGACCGTCGCGTGGGAGGAGTCGACCACCGTGACACCGATGCCGTAGGGGACCGACTGTTCGCCGTAACTGGGGCCGAAGTCGGGGTGCAAGGACTCGGAGCGGCCGATCGTGCGCAGCCATGCCCGGGATCGCCGGGCGACGGGCAGACGGTCGACTCGTGTCCGCCAGTAGTTGTTCGCCGGGAACGTGGGACACGTGGTGCCGGGGACGTTCCCGGTCGCAGAAGCTGCCGCAGCCGCCCGGGCAGCCCCGGGTGCCGCGAGCGGTGCGGGAGCGGAACCAGGCGTCAGTGCCGCGGCGCCGCAGGCGAGCACTGCGCCGACGGCGGCGATGCCAGCGTGACTGAGTCTCATGGGTTCGTTCTCATGGGTTCGGTTCTCATGGGTTCGGTTCTCATGGGTACATTGTCGGCAGCAGAAGACCGGTTCGATAGCGCCGTTCGGTCAGAATCCGCCGCCGCCGAAGTCGCCGCCCCCACCGAAGTCGCCCCCGCCGCCGAAGTCACCCCCACCGAAGTCGCCCCCACCGAAACCTCCGCCGAAGTCCCCGCCGAAACTGCCCCCTCCGAAGTCGCCGCCCCCATCGGACGATCCCGTGCCTTCGGCGCCGTACGCGTAACCGCCGGACATCATCGAGCCCATCATGGTCCCGATCAGCAAGGCGGGCAGGACGCTGCCGAACGAGTCGTAGTAGCCCTGCGCGTAGGGCGCGTACTGGGGCCCACCTTGCCAGTAGGGCACCGATCGGCCGTCGGATGCGGTGACCTGCCGCGGCGCCGGATCGCGGCCCGCGGTGATGGCTTGAGCGCACCGCACACACGCCGGGATCTCCCGCGGAGCGGCTGCTCCCATCGGCGTGTACATCACATCCTCGGTGCTGGGACCGTGGCGGGGATCGATGAAGCACGGGGGTCGGCGAGCCGGCATCGGGTCGCCGTCGAGTTGCGCTGCGACACACGCGACGGCGTAGCGACCGTCTTCCAGATGGGTGGTCACCGTGCCCGCATCGGCGGGTGAGGACAGGGAGGCCAGCGCGGACTTGGCCTTCTCATAGGAGTCCAACGCGGCCTCGAGCTGGTCGCGGGCCGGCTGGTCCAGGCGGCTGTCACTCATATCGAACTGGGTCAGCCGCTCCCCGTATTCGGTGATGTCTTCCTCGAGGACCCCGGTGACGTCGCGCAGTTCCCGGGCTCGGCGCTGCTTGTTCTTCTGACTACTGCGGTAGATGAGCAACCCGCCTCCGGCGACACCGGCCCCGAGCAGGACGGCGAGGACCCAGGGGAAACCGGAGGGATTCGCCTCGGAAAAGGATGTCGGCACTGTGCCGCCGTACCGTTCGGCACTCGCCGCGACGAAGCCTTGCAGCACTGCGTAGGTTCCCGCCCCGCGGTACTCCTTGATGGCGGCGTCGGCGAGGTCGGTGACCGTTGGGGAGCGGGTCGAACCGGCGCGGAAGTCGTTGCCCACGACGACGGCGTAGATGCCGGGACGGTTCACCTTGTCGGGCAGCGCGGCCAGCACGTCGTTGGGGGTCGGGTACTGCGTGTCCAGCGTGGACGCGGGCAGGACCGCGATGAAGTACGGCAGCCCCGTCTCGCGGACGTCGGCGATGAGCGCCTGGGTCTCGGCGCTGGTCATCGCCCGCTCGGCGGAGGTGTCGTTGTACACCGGGGTGGCGGTCAGACTCGCGGCGACGGCGTCGAGCGAGGTCCGGGCGGACCCGGCGCCGACGGGAACAGCCAGCAGTGCCGCCACTGCGACGAGCAGGAGGAGCGCGACTCGGCGAGGTGTCATGAGGTCACACTAACCTCGGGGGCCGACTCAACCTCGGGGGCCAGGCGGAGCCTCGGGGGCCAGCGGAGCCTCGGGGGGCGCAGACGCCGAGGGAGCGGACCCGCCTCACGGGCCGCCGAATGATCGGCTGCTCCCGCAGGGACCAGGTCAGTCGTTGATCTCCATGAGAACGGCCCCGTTGGCGACCGTCGCGCCCACCTCGGCGGCGATATTGGCCACGGTTCCCGACTTGGGGGCGTTGATCGGCTGCTCCATCTTCATGGCCTCGAGGACCAGTACAAGCTCGCCCTCCTCGACCTCCTGGCCCTCGTCGACGGCGATCTTGACGATGGTTCCCTGCATCGGTGCCGTGACGGAGTTGCCGCCCGCACCCCCAGCCGCCTTGGACTTCTTGCGCGTCGGAGCCTTCTTGGACGGCCCGGCCGTACCGATTCCGCCGAGTCCGGCGGGCAGTGAGACTTCCAGCCGCTTGCCGCCGACCTCGACCACGACGGTGTCGCGGGACTCGGGTTCGACCGGTTCGCCGGAGCCACCGCCGTACGGGGGAATGGTGTTGTCGAAGTCGGTCTCGATCCAGCGGGTGTAGATGGTGAACTGCTCGTCCGGATCGGCCGGGGCGAACGCAGGATCGCGCACGACCACTCGATGGAAGGTGAGTGCGGTCGCGATGCCCTCTGCCTCGAACTCGTCAAGGGCTCGGCGGGACCGCTCCAGCGCTTCCTGGCGGTCCGCTCCCGTGACGATGAGTTTGCCGAGCAAGGAGTCGAAGTTGCCGCCGATCACGTCGCCTTGGACGAATCCGCCGTCCCAGCGCACACCGGGTCCACTGGGCGGGGCCCACACGTCGAGCTGGCCGGGGGCAGGCAGGAAGTTGCGGCCCGGGTCCTCGCCATTGATGCGGAACTCGAACGAATGCCCGCGCAGGGGGGGATCGTCGAATCCGAGTTCCTCTCCGTCGGCGATGCGGAACTGTTGGCGGACCAGGTCGATGCCGGCGACTTCTTCGCTGACCGGGTGTTCCACCTGCAGCCGGGTGTTGACCTCGAGGAACGAGATGGAGCCATCCTCGCCCACCAGGAACTCGCAGGTACCGGCGCCGTAGTAGCCGGCTTCCGTGATGATCGCCTTCGACGCGCGATACAGCTCAGCGACCTGGGCGTCGGTCAGGAACGGGGCGGGAGCCTCCTCGACCAGTTTCTGGTGGCGGCGCTGCAGCGAGCAGTCGCGGGTGGACACGACAACCACGTTGCCGTGCTGGTCAGCCAGAACCTGGGTCTCGACATGGCGGGGCCGATCGAGGTAGCGCTCCACGAAACACTCGCCGCGGCCGAACGCCGCGACTGCTTCGCGGACCGCAGAGTCGTACAACTCCGGGATCTCGTCGAGATCGCGGGCAACCTTGAGCCCACGTCCACCGCCGCCGAAAGCTGCCTTGATGGCGATCGGCAGGCCGTGTTCTTGGGCGAACGCCACGACTTCGGTGGCGTCCTTGACGGGGTCGGTGGTGCCCTCGACCTGTGGGGCTCCGGCGCGTTGGGCGATGTGGCGGGCGGACACCTTGTCCCCCAGTGATCGGATCGCCTCCGGGGGTGGGCCGATCCAGGTGAGTCCGGCGTCGATGACTGCCTGGGCGAAATCCGCGTTCTCGGACAAGAACCCGTATCCCGGGTGAACAGCGTCGGCACCGGCCTCTTGGGCGGTGGCGATGATCTTGTCGATCAGGAGGTAGGACTCCGCAGCCGTCGAACCGCCGAGGGCGTAGGCCTCGTCGGCCGCCTTGACGTGGAGGGCATCGCGGTCGGGGTCGGCATAGATGGCGACGGAAGCGATGCCGGCGTCTTTGCACGCCCGGGCCACACGGACAGCGATCTCGCCACGGTTGGCGATGAGTACCTTGCGCATGGCCCCCAGCCTACCGAGCGGATCGCACAGACGATGGGGCCGCCCGGTGATCCGGACGGCCCCATCGCTGAAGTGGCGTCAGTTGGACTTCACCTCGATCCGGACAGTGGCGGTGAACCGCAGGTCGGGGGAGCGGGCCACCTTGACCTCGCGGTACGCGGTCCAGGTGCCGGCGTGGTGTGAGGTGGGCAGGTGCACCGCGTTCTCGCCGTAGGAGAACTGGTAGCAGTTGGCACCGCTGTCTTCTTCGTTGGACCCAGCGGGCCATGTGGTTGGTGCCTGGCTGGGAATAGTGCGAGGCGCACCACTGCTGGTTCTTCTTGGTCACCGCGTCGTTTTCGCGGCCCTCGACCTGCAGCGCAATCTGGTTGGCGGTGGTCGTGAACTGGTGCCGCGGCTGGGCAGCGGCGCTGATGGTCCTGGTCTCACCCGAACCGATCGACGTCTCGCCGTAGCCGTTGCTCCACGATCCGCTCTTGGTCGGTGCCGTGGTGCCGCGGGCCTGGAACAGTAGTTCACCCTTGCCCCGCAGACCTCGGTCCGCGTCGTCGTGCACCACGATCTTCTCGACCGAGACAGTCACCTGGCGCTGTGCCGTCGGAGCCGGGAGCAGCTCCTGATCCCATTCCTGGGTTCCGTTGCCCGCCACCGCGGTCAAGACGTTGTATGCGGTGCCCGGGGTCAACGAGTTGAACCGGTGCATGTACCGGAAGCGGGGCACGTCGCCGTCACTGATCTTCTCGCCGTGCAGCATGATCGCGTTGGCACCGGTCAGGTGGTTACCGGCCGGTGTCGCGGACTTGCCGAGGGACACCCACGCGGCGGGCTGGCTGGACACGAACGACACGTCGACCCAGCTGTGGCCTTTGCTGATCGAGTGCTGACCGTGCAGGAGTGTGCTGACCGAGCCGATCATCTGCACCGGCTTGAACCCGGCGCCCGTGGGGATCGTGAACAGGTAGTGGTAGACCCGGCCCGGCTCGAGGCCTTCCACGGTCTTGGTGAAGGTCCGCATGGCGTTGGGGTCCTTCAGCCCGCCGCCACCGTTCTGTGGGGCGGACACGACCACAGGCTGGGCGGCGCCCATCGTGTAGCGGCCAGAGGAGTCTTTGGTGGCGGGCGAGTCGCTCACCTGCATGATGACGGTGTCCACATTGGCCCGGAACACCTGCGTGAACGACGTCTGGGTCCACGACTGGGAACTGGTCCCGAACTTCTTGCCCGAGTCCTTCAGGGGCGCCGGGGCGATGGTGTCCACGGTCTTGGGCGGTGTCGGCTCAGCAGGTGCGGGTGTGATCTTGTCGATCGGCTTGGGTGGGGCCGGAGCGATCTTGTCCAGCGATGGCGTTGGGGCGGGCGGCGTCTGCGCCAATGCCGGTGCGGCCCCCAAGGGCAGCACGACAGCGGTGAGAATGCCGGCGGACAGTGTTGTCAGGGTGCGGTTCATCTCTTCCTCCTGGTCTCGGCGGTCGGGGTGACCGCGTATGACGGTGAGAGGAGTCGACTGATCGGCTTTCAACACTTTTTCCCAGGTCTTCCCAGGTCTTCCCAGGTCTCCCCAGGTCTTCCAGGGCTCCCAGGTCTTCCCAGGGCTCCCAGGTCTCTGCGAGGTCTTTCCGGAATCGCTTCCGAGGTCTCTTCCGGAATCTCTTCCGGAAACTTCTTCCGGAAACCTCTTCCGGAAACCCGTGTATCCGATGTTGGGCAGGCGGGTTCGGTCTCCTACAGTGGCGCGATGCGCACCCCGCCGTATCGGATCGAGACCGAGCGGGTCGTGATCCGCTGCTACGACCCGGCTGACGCCCCCTTGCTCAAGGAGTGCGTCGACTCGAGCCTGCCGGAGTTGCAGGCGCGGATGCCCTGGGCGCTGGACGATCCCCAGAGCGTCGCCGAGAAGGTGGAGCTTCTGCGAGGTATGAGGTCGCGCTTCGACGCCGACACCGACTACGCCCTGGGGGTCTTCACCCTCGATGGCTCACGGCAACTCGGCGGCACTGGGCTGCATCGCAGGGGGACACCCGACAGTCTCGAGATCGGTTACTTCGTGCGGACCGACAGCATCGGGCGGGGTCTCGCGACCCACGTCGTGGGGACCCTGACCGATGTGGGGTTGCGGCACTGCCGCGCCCGCCGGATCCAGATCGACGTCGAGGCGGACAACTCGGCCAGTCTGGCGATCCCGAGGAAGCTCGGATACCTGGAAGAAGGGGTGCTGCGCGGTCGCGCAGCGTGGCCCGATCAGGAACCACGCGACATCGTCACGTTCTCGTTGCTGGCCACGGAGTACCCGATCGTGGCCGGCGAACGGTCCCCGGCGGGACGACCGGCCGGGCTCGCCTACCGGGCTTACGACGCGGCTGGTCGTCAGCTCTGAGCCCATAGATCGGGCCAGAAGACACCCAAGTCGGCGAGCAGACGCCGGATCAACGGCAGCGAGAGGCCGATCACGTTGCTCGGATCCCCGGAGATCCCCTGGATCAGCGGTGCGGCGATGCCGTCGAGAGTGAACCCCCCCGCGACGTCGAGAGGCTCACCGGTGGCCACGTACGCCGCCAGTTCCGCATCGTCGAACTCGGCGAACCAGATCTCTGTGGCGGCCACCTCGTGGGCACGGGAATCCCGTCCGTCCGGCTGTCGCACGACCACCGTGTGTCCGGTGAGCAGGTGTCCGGTGCGTCCCGAGAGTGCCGCCAGCCGGCGGGTGGCGGTCTGCGCGTCGCCGGGCTTGCCCAGCAGCTCCCCGTCGAACCGGAACATCGAGTCCGCGGCGAGCACGATGGTGGGCCGGGCAACGGCACCCAGTTGTGCGACCACGTCGTCGGCTTTGAGATCGGCGAGTGTTTGGACCAGGCCCGCGGCGTCCGCCGGGTCCCATGCGGCCGTGATCGGGCCCTCGTCGACCGAACTGACGATCGACCGGGCGGTGAGGCCCGCGTTGGCGAGCAGGCCGGCTCGGGCCGCGGAGGCACTGGCGAGAACGACGTCCCACTCGGATGCCGTCATCGGCGCATGGACAGCCGCCACGAGTCCGGTCCGGGCCGCGGTGACCGGCGGGCGGCCCGAGCCGATCCGGACCAGGCGCTGACTCGGGGTTCCGGGGCAGGAGTCGAACCCAGAGCGGAGAACAGGACCACCAGAGCCGCCACATGCTCGGGATCCGGGTCGCCGGACACGATGCGCAGTGCGGGCGCCGCAGGTGGGGCGGTGTCGTCGCTCATAGCGGGATGTTTCCGTGCTTGCGGGGCAGGTTCTCCTTGCGCTTGTTGCGCAGGGCACGCAACGCCCGCACCACCTGCGTGCGGGTCTCGTGCGGGAAGATGACGCGGTCGATGTAGCCGCGCTCGGCCGCCTGATAGGGGTTACACAGCGTGCGCTGGTAGTCGTCGATCAACTCGGCGCGGGTGGCGTCCGGGTCGGCGGCCTGGGCGAGTTCTTTGCGATGCAGGATGTTGACGGCCCCCTGGGCCCCCATGACCGCGATCTCGGCGGTGGGCCACGCCAGGTTGATGTCGCCGCCCAGGTGTTTCGACCCCATGACGTCGTAGGCGCCGCCGTAGGCCTTGCGCGTGATCACCGTGACCAGAGGGACGGTGGCCTCGCAGTAGGCGTAGATCAACTTGGCGCCGCGCCGGATGATGCCGTCCCACTCCTGGTCGGTGCCGGGCAGGAAGCCCGGGACGTCCACGAACGTCAGCACCGGGACGTTGAACGCGTCGCAGGTGCGCACGAACCGCGCCGCCTTCTCCGAGGCGTCGATGTCCAAGGTGCCGGCGAACTGCATCGGCTGGTTGGCGACGATGCCGACGGCGTGACCCTCGACGCGGCCGAACCCGGTGATGAGGTTGGGTGCGAACAGCGGCTGGGTCTCCAGGAAGTCGCCGTCGTCGAGGACGTGCTCGATCACCGTGTGCATGTCGTAGGGCTGGTTGACGGAGTCGGGGAGCAGGGTGTCCAACTCCTTGTCCTCGTCGGAGATCGCCAGATCGGCCTCGACGGCGAACTGGGGCGGGTCCTCGAGGTTGTTGCTCGGCAGGTGAGCCAGCAGGGACCGAACGTAGTCGAGGGCATCCTCTTCGTCGGCGGCCATGAAGTGCGCCACGCCGGACTTGGAGTTGTGGGTGCGGGCGCCGCCGAGTTCCTCGAACTCGACGTCCTCGCCGGTGACGGTCTTGATCACGTCGGGCCCGGTGATGAACATGTGCGACGTCTGGTCGACCATCACCGTGAAGTCCGTGATCGCCGGTGAGTACACGGCACCCCCGGCGCAAGGTCCCATGATCAGGGAGATCTGCGGAATCACGCCGCTGGCGCGCACGTTGCGCATGAAGATCTCGCCGTACATCCCCAGGGACACGACGCCTTCCTGGATGCGCGCGCCACCGGAGTCGTTGATGCCGATGACCGGGCACCCCGTCTTCAGCGCCAGATCCATGACCTTGACGATCTTCTCGCCGAACACCTCACCCAGCGACCCGCCGAACACGGTGAAGTCCTGCGCGAACACGCAGACCGGGCGCCCGTCGATCGTGCCGTACCCGGTGACCACACCGTCGCCGTAGGGGCGGTTCTTCTCGAGGCCGAAGTTGTGGGAACGGTGCCGGGCCAGCCCGTCGATCTGCTGGAAGGAGTCCTCGTCCAGCAGCGCCTCGACCCGCTCCATCGCGGTCATCTTGCCTTTGGCGTGCTGCTTGTCGACGGCTGCTTGGCGCCGCCCCTGAGCTTCGTGGCGGCGATTCGCCAGATCGGTGGCCTTGCCGGCCGTGGTGGTCAGGTCGATCTGATCGGCCGGTGAGTCCGGGGCTACGGCGCTCATGACACCTCCAGGTGGGTTCCCTACATTATGGCCGTGCCCGCAACTTCATCTCCGCCCGGTGACCTGTCGGCGGCTCGCGTGTCCGCACTGCTCGCCGGTTCGGCACTGCCGTGGCGCGACATCGACGTGGTCGAGTCGACCGGTTCCACGAACTCCGACCTGTTGGCCCGACTGGAGCAGGGCATGGCGCACGAGGGCTCCGTCATCGCAGCGGGGGAGCAGGTGGCGGGTCGCGGGCGCCGGGGGAGGGTGTGGGCGTCGCCGCCTGGCACGACCTTGTCGTTCTCGGTGGCGTTGGCGCCGCCGGCGTCACGAGCGGGATTCGTTCCCGTCCTGGCCGCTGTCGCAGTCGCAGTCGCCATCGCGGATGTCACCGGTCTGGCGCCGACGCTCAAGTGGCCCAATGACGTGATGCTCGCCTGGGGCAGCGATGTGGGCGGCCCCGGTGAGAGTGGGCAGCCGCGGTGAGGGGGGCAGCCGCGGTGAGGGGGGCAGGGACGCAGGTGTCGGGGGCAAGGTCGCCGGGATCCTGGCCGAGGGGGGGACGGGTGGCGTCGTCGTCGGGTGCGGGATCAATGTGTCGGTTCCCCACTCGGCTCTGCCCGTCGACACTGCGACATCGTTGTCCGAACACGCCGCGCCGGTTGATCGCGCGGAGTTGCTCGTGGCCGCGCTCACCCACCTGCACGGTTCCTACGAACGCTGGCGGGAAGCGGGATTCAGCGCCGCCGCCTGTGGTCTGCTCGACCGCTACCGGTCCATGTGCGCCACCATCGGGAGCCCCGTGAGCGTGCTGCTGCCCGACGGGTCGCAGTTGACGGGAACGGCCACCGCGATCGACGACGATGGCCGTCTCGAGGTGGCCGGACCGCACGGGACACGCCTGCTGTCCGCCGGGGACGTCACCCACCTCCGCCCCGGACGAGTACCCATCTCCGCGCCGGACCAGTAGGCGCCTTTCCCGAGGGTTCACGAGGCGTGCGAGGCAGGGCTGCCGACAGGTCCAGAGCCCTGCCGCCGACGGCTTCCGGGCAGTACGGTATGCGCATGGGTTACCCGCAGAAACTGCTGTCCGACGGCGAACAGGTCGAGTTCGAGATGAGGCCGCACTGGCGGGCACTCGTGGTCCCGGGCCTGATCCTCCTCGCCTTGGTCTTCGGGCTGTTCTTCGTGATGCGTGCCGTGAACGACTGGTTGGGGGGCTCGGCGATCGGGACCTGGATCATCGTGATCATCTGCCTGTTCATCCTGATCGTGTTCGTCATCCGGCCCTTCCTGTACTGGGTCACCACGCAGTACGTCTTCACCAACCGCCGCATCATCGTGCGGTCTGGCCTCATCGCGCGGCACGGCCGCGACATGCCACTGAGCAAGGTGAACAACGTGTCGTTCGACGTCAGTGTCGGGGGGCGGCTGCTGAACTACGGCATGCTCACGATCGACTCCGCCAGCGACGAGGCGCTGATCATCAACGATGTCCCCAACGTCGAGGAGATCCAGCGCGAGGTGAATCGGCTGCACGAAGATGACGACGAGTATCGGCGTCGGTCGACAATGTCCGATATCGCCAATGAGTTCGGCACCCGACGCCCACCGACTGCTGACGGTGGCCAGCCGTCCTGATGGACGAGGACGAACTCGAAGCAGTTGTCCTGGGCGGCACGGAGCGCTACACACCCGACGAGATGGCCGCTGCTTCCCGGTTGACTCTGCCCGAGGTGCGGCGGCTGTGGCGGGCCATGGGATTCCCCGACGTGGGCGAGGCGCGCGCTTTCACCGATGCCGACCTCAACGCGCTCCTTCGCGTGGCGGCTTTGATGGAGCGGGGCCTGATCGACATGGATGGCATCGTCGAGGTGGCGCGCTCCATGGGGCAGACCTCGGCCCGACTGGCCGAGTGGCAGGTCGAGGCCCTGGGTCGGCGCGTCACGGATGAGGGTCTCGCCTGGCAGGGAGACACCCTGGACGCGCTGTCCGGTGAGATGTCGGAGCTGCTCCCGGAGTTCGAGTTGCTGCTCGGCTATGTGTGGCGTCGCCAACTCGCCGCCACGTTGGGGCGTTACCTGGAGCAGCCCGACGCGAAGGAGGGCGACAGCGAGTCGGTGGCCACTGTCGGATTCGCCGACATGGTGTCGTTCACGCGACTGTCGCGGCAACTGGACGAAGTCGAGCTGGCGGGGCTGGTTCAGGCGTTCGAGGCGGCCAGCGCGGATCTCGTCCACGGCATCGGGGCGCGCCTCGTGAAGACACTGGGCGATGAAGTCATGTTCGTGGCCGCCGCGCCTGGTCAGGCGATCCAGATCGCCTTGTCCCTGCACACCCTCCCGAGCGACGTGCGCGGAATGCCACAACTGCGGATCGGCCTGGCAACCGGTTCGGTTCTGAATCGGATGGGCGACGTCTTCGGCACGACCGTCAACCGCGCCTCGCGGATGACCGCGCTGGCCCGACCGGGGACCACCATCGTCGACGGCACGACCTCGGAGGCGCTGCACGCGCTCTCGGGGTTCGATGTGGACTACACCATCAAGGCCCTCACACCCCGGCCCGTGCGAGGACTGGGGATCGTGCGGCCCTATGCCGTGACCGCCGCGGAGTGAGTCGCGAGGTTCGGCAGTTCCGTTCCGGACAAGGGCCCGATGAGGGCTTGGGAATCAGACGGCTGATCGAGACGCAGATCAGATCAAGGCGTTAGGGGTGCGTTCCCCTTCGGCCTGCTCAGCCGGGAACACCCACTTGCGGTAGGACCAGAAGCGGAACACGGTGCCGAGGCCCAGGCCGATCACGTTCGCGGAGATGTTGTCAGCCAGCGGGGAATCCAGGCCCAATGCGTAGTGGGAGAACCACAGCACGGACAAGGTGATGAGCATTGCCACACCGTTGAGCCCGAAGAACAACAGGTACTCGCGCCAACGCGAACTGCGCCCACCGCGGTGGGAGAAGGTCCAGTTGCGATTAAGGCCGTAGGAGACGGCGGTGGCGGCGATGACGGAGATCGCCTTGGCGGTCAGGGGCTTGTCGTCCAGGAGGCCGTGGCCGGCGAACATGAGCAGGTTGAAAAGCCCGACATCGACGATGAGGGCGACGAAACCGACGACTCCGAACTTGCTGAACTCGCGGATCAGTCCTGAGAAAGGACGAAGCGGTGCGGGCAGAGAATGCTCAGCACGTTCACGGACAGTCGCCACAGTTACCACTCCATCACACTACCCGGGGGGAAGAAAGGCGAAACCCGCCGCGCCACCCGGCCGTGACCGTGTTGCCGCCGTTCCTGCCCCTGACCCCACCCTCCAATAGGCTTCACCCTATGACGCAGTCCCCTCCCGCTCTGGAACCGCCGCGCGGCTTTCCGGTGGTCGGCATGGTCGGCGGTGGTCAGTTGGCCCGGATGACCCAGCCGGCGGCGATCGCCCTGGGAATCGGGTTCACGGTGTTGTCGGCGCGCGCCGACGACAGCGCCGCCCGGGCCGTTCGTGATGTCGTTGTCGGTGATCCGGACGACCCCGAGGCGCTGGCAGCTTTCGGGCGGGGCTGTGATGTTGTCACGTTCGACCATGAACAGGTGCCTGCTCCGGGGCTGGCGGCGCTCGAATCGTCGGGCACCCAGGTCCGACCCGGAAGTCATTCTTTGACCCACGCGCAGGACAAGATCGTGATGCGTCAGGCGTTGACCGCTGCCGGAGCACCCTGCCCCGCGTGGCTCGAGTGGGGTCCGGGCACCACGATGGCTCACGTCACCGCTGAGATCGGGTGGCCCGCGGTCGTGAAGACCTCGCGGGGGGGATACGACGGGCGCGGGGTGTGGGTGGCCGCCGACGAGACCGAACTGGCCGAGGTCCTGGCCCATCCCTTGCAGCCCGGCGCCCGGTGGCTGATCGAGCAGTACGTCCCGTTCACCGCCGAGTTGTCGGCCCAGGTGGCGCGCTCACCCCACGGGCAGGCGGTGGCCTACCCGGTGGTGCGCACTGTCCAGACCGATGGGATCTGCAAGGAAGTCGTCGCCCCCGCCCCCGACATCGACGATGACACCGCGGTCGCCGCTCAGGAACTCGCGTTGCGCATCGCCGGTGAGTTGGATGTGGTCGGGATGCTCGCGGTCGAGATGTTCTTCGTGGACGGCAACGTGCTCGTGAACGAGTTGGCGATGCGGCCCCACAACTCCGGTCACTGGACCATCGAGGGGGCCGTCACCAGCCAATTCGAGAACCACCTGCGCGCCGTGCTCGACCTGCCCTTGGGCAGCCCCGAGCCTGTTGCGCCGTTCACGGTCATGGTCAACGTGCTGGGCGGTGACCACCCCGACATGTACCGGGCCTATCTGCATTGCATGGCCCGGGACCCCGCCCTGCACATCCACATGTACGGCAAAGAGGTCCGGCCAGGACGCAAGATCGGCCATGTGACGGTCAGTGGGGACGATCCCGAAGACCTGCTGGCGCGGGCCCGCCACGCCGCCGACTACCTGACAGGAGTCATCCGATGAGTGAGCCACTGGTCGGCGTCGTCATGGGCAGTGACAGCGACTGGCCCGTCATGTCGGCGGCTGCCCAGATTCTCACCGACTTCGGGGTCGCCCACGAGGTCGACGTCGTGTCCGCGCACCGGATGCCGGCCGCGATGCTGGCCTACGGCCAAGTGGCCGCCGCCCGTGGACTCAAGGTGATCATCGCCGGTGCCGGCGGCGCCGCCCACCTGCCGGGCATGCTGGCGGCGGTCACGTCCTTGCCGGTCATCGGCGTCCCGGTACCGCTGCGCAACCTCGACGGATTGGACTCGCTGTTGTCCATCGTGCAGATGCCCACCGGTGTACCCGTGGCGACGGTTGCCATCGGCAACTCCGCGAACGCCGGACTTCTCGCCGTCCGGATTCTGGCCACGGCCGACGAGGGTCTGCGCCGGAGGTTGGACGATCACCGCTCCGACTTGGAAGCGACAGCCGCCGCCAAGGGCGCTGCGCTACGAGACCTGCAGCCGTAGTCGGCACTGGCCTCAGCCGGTCGTCGCAGGCCGGCCGCGTACCCTGAAGGCACCGATTCATGACGCCGCGCGTCACGCCGCCGGACCTCATGGTCCGGCCCGTGATCCGGCCCCATGGCCCGGCCCGTGATCCGAGATCCCGAGATCGAGATGGAGTGCCCTGTGCCGTACGAGCCCAACCCGAACTACGACTTGTTCCAGCTCAGCGAAGAACACGAGGCGCTGCGTGAAGCGGTGCGTGGACTGGCCGAGGACAAGATCGCCCCCCGAGCGGCTCAGATCGACGAGTCAGGTGAGTTCCCGCAGGACGTCTATGAAGCGCTGGTGGCGGCGGGCTTCCACGCGATCCATATCCCTGAGGCCTATGGGGGTGAGGGTGGCGACCAGCTGGCGTCCTGCATCGTGGCTGAGGAGGTCGCTCGCGTCTGCGGGTCCAGTTCCCTGATCCCAGCGGTCAACAAACTCGGCACGACTCCGTTGTTGGTGGGCGGGTCCGAGGAACTGAAGCAGCGCTACCTCAGCGAGGTCGCCAGCGGCGCGGCCATGTTCTCGTATGCGCTGAGCGAGCGTGAGGCCGGCAGCGACGCAGCGGCCATGAAGACCCGCGCCGTACGAGATGGCGACCACTACGTTCTCAACGGTCAGAAGTCCTGGATCACCAACGCGGGTATCTCGAAGTACTACACGGTGATGGCCAGTACCGATCCGGAGCAGGGTGCGCGGGGTATCTCGGCGTTCGTCGTGCACGACGACGATCCCGGGTTCTCGCTGGGTACACCAGAACGCAAACTCGGGATCCACGGCTCACCCACACGCGAGATCTTCTTCGAGAACGTGCGCATCCCAGCGGACCGTCTCATCGGAACCGAGGGGGCCGGATTCACCTACGCCATGCAGACCCTGGACATCACCCGCATCACCATCGGGGCCCAGGCGCTCGGTATGGCTCAAGGCGCGCTGGACGCTGCCGTCGGCTACGCGCGGGAGCGCAAGCAGTTCGGCAAGGCGATCGCGGAGTTCCAGGGGCTGCAGTTCATGATCGCCGACATGGCGATGAAGATCGCCGCAGCCCGGTCGCTGGTCTACCAAGCAGCCGCGAAGTGCGAGCGGATGGAACCGGACCTGTCGTTCTTCGGGGCCGCGGCCAAGTGCTTCGCATCGGACACGGCCATGGAGGTCACGACCAACGCGGTCCAGGTGTTCGGAGGCGCGGGCTACGTGCGCGATCATCCGGTCGAACGCATGATGCGCGACGCGAAGATCACCCAGATCTACGAGGGCACGAACCAGATCCAGCGCCTGGTGATGGCACGGTCGCTCCTGCGCTGACCGGCCGGGGCTGCCGCGACCCGATGATGACCCGCCGGCCAGAGTGAGCCGACCAGGTCGCGCAGGACTGGCGGGATGACGGGCTGGCAGGATGGGGCCCCATGAGCAGCCTCTCGGCGAAACCGACGTCGTATTCGCGCATCACGCTGGCTCGGATCATGGATGACGGCGATGCCAATCTGCACGGGAACGTGCACGGCGGCGTCATCATGAAAGCCGTCGACGATGCAGCCGGGGCCTGTGCGGCGCGACACTGCCGCGCGCCGGCGGTCACCGCGGCCATGGACGAGATGGTCTTCGTGGAGCCGGTCCGAGTCGGGGACATCCTGACCACTCGCTCCCAGGTCAACTGGGTCGGCCGCACCTCCATGGAGGTCGGGGTGCAGGTCACTGCTCAGCGGTGGAATGACGCTGCCGATTCCGATCACCATGTCGCCTCCGCCTACCTGGTGTTCGTCAGCGTCGGCGAGGACGAGCGCCCCCGGGAAGTCCCGGAGTTGGTGCTGGAAAGTGATGACGATCAGCGCCGGTGGCGTGAGGCCGAGATCCGCCGAGAGCATCGATTGGCGCGCCGCGCCCACATCAAGCAGTCTCGCGCCCAGTCCGCTCTCACCGATCCACCGGCTGCGCGCGTCACCATCGAGGCACCCTGGCTTCGTTACAGCCACTCAACAGTGGCCCACACTGCCCTCGCGCCTTGCCATGCCACCCCGCTGGTGACGCTCGGGGCCCCTCCACGTCGAAGCCGTGGGGGAGCCGAGGACCGGTGGATTGAAGCAAGCGGCAAGGCCGAGGCCGCAGGCCGTGGTGCCTCACTGGCAGATGTCGTCCTTGGCGGAGCGTGCGGTCGCCTCGACGCCGTTGGTGGCGGACCGCACCGGTGCCGCACCGGTGTAGTCGGCGCCGACCGTGATCTGGAAGGTCTCCCCGATCCCGGGGCTCTGCTCGAACTCCGCGTCGGGAAGGACTGCCTGAACGGTGGCCAGGGACTTCGGGTAGGCGGGGTCGTACTCGACCACGGTGGTGGCAGGCGTCGAAGACGCGGACTCCGCCGTGGTGAGCGCGAATCCCGCACTCTCGAGGTCGGTCACAGCTTGTTCGCCGTGGGGCCCGGTGGGGGTCACGGCCACGGAGATCTCGCCCGGGGCGACCTCAACCGGGGTGACCTTGGGCGCCGGTGGGAGCGGCTGGTCCTCGTCGAGTGCCGTGAACATCGCCTCCGCCGCTGCGGCATCCCACAAGACCGTGCTCTCGCCTTCGTGCGTGTGATTGCCGTCGCTGACCGGAACGGTGGTGAACACGACGTTGCCCAAGTCCAACTCCGTCGAACGGCCGGCGAGTGCGGCCAGGGCGTCGCGCGTGAGCCTCTCATCCGTGGTGACACTGCCGACCGCGGCATCGATGAATCCGTTCATCGCCACGGGGTTGAGCAGTGTCCCTGAGCCGAAGACCTTCTGCAGCATCGCGGCCAGGAACTTTTGCTGCCGCCCAGACCGGCCGAAGTCGTTGTCGATGTAGCGGGCCCGCACGTACGCCAGTGCCTGCGGCCCGCTGATGGTCTGGCGCCCGGCTGGGAGGTTCAGCCCTGAGAGTTCATCGACCAAGGGCGTCTCCAGGCACACGTCCACACCGCCCACGGCATCGACCATCTTGAGGAATCCGGCGAAGTTGACCTCGACGTAGTGGTCGATGGTGAGCCCGGTGGCCCGCTGCACCGTGTCGACGGTGATCGCCGGGCCGCCGGTCGCGAAGGCGGAGTTGATCTTGCCGTCGTGTTCGGGGATCTCTTGGCCGTCGGGGCCGGTGTGGCCGGGAATGGTTACCAGTGAATCGCGCGGGATGCTGACCGCGGTGACCGTGCCCAGGTCGCCGCCCAGGTGCACCAGGATGATGGTGTCGGTATGACGACCGTAGTCGCCGTGCCCCGTGCGTAGCCGGCTGCGCTCCCGGGCGGACAATCCCGTGCGGTCGTCCGAACCCACCACGAGGATGTTGGTCGGGCCGCCGGTCCACACCGAGGATCCACCCAGCCCGTTGAACACATTCACCTGGGACAGCCCGGACAGGTACCGTTCGCTGGCAGCCCAGCCCGTGACGCTCAGCATGAGGACCAGAGCCGAGCACACTGCGACAGTGGTGCGCACGATGCGAGAGCGGGGCACGGGCAACCCTTCTTCCGGACCGGGTCCCTCCGTTTTCGGGTACCGGTTTTAGTGACCCTTGAGAGTAAGCGACGCCTCTTCGAGTTCCCCGCAGCCGGCGATGGGCGTGTTCGTCGCCGTCGTCTGACTGCGCCCGATGGTAGATTCCCGCTCGGACGAGGGGAGAGCGAATGGCTCTCGTGAGCATCGTCACGGCGACCTACGCCGGGGACGATCCGCAATTCCTCGCGCAGGCCATCGACAGCGTCATCGACCAGACTCATCGTCCCTTGCAGTACCTGATCGCCGGCGATGGGCCGCTCCCGGACGTCACACGGGCGCTCATCGATGCCCGCGTGTCGGACCATGACTGGATCGAACTCTGCCCGCTGCCCGGCCCACGCGGGCCGGCAGCCACGCGCAACGAGGTCCTGGCCCGATGCCGTGGCGACTACGTGGCGATTCTTGATGCCGACGACGCCATGGTGCCCACTCGGGTGTCCGAGCAGGTCAGATACCTGACCGAACACGGCCTCGATGTCGTCGCATCCTGGCTGGAGGTCATGGACCCGACCGGTACCGAGGTCGGAATCCGCAAATTCCCCGAGACTGCTGCCGAGGTCACGGCCAAGGCGCCGTTCTTCTGTCCGACCGCCAACACGGCCGTGCTCTTCCGCCGCGCGGTGCTGCCTGACTTCCGCTACCCGAAACTCGCTGTGGGTGAGGACTACCGCCTGTGGGTGGATCTGTTGCGGCGCGGGCGGCGCATCGGCAACGTCCCACGCCCGCTCACCCGCTACCGCACCGGATCGGGGTACTTCTCACGACGGCGCGGGTGGTCCTACGCCACCAGCGACCTGGCGACCAAGTTGCGTGCGCTGCCGCTGGCGGTGTGGTGGCAACGGCCGGTTGTGGTCGGCGTTGCCGGGGCCACGTTCGCCGTCCGGCTGCTGCCGGCGTCGTGGTTCCGTAGTGCCTACGCGGTCTTCGAGAAGGTCACCCGCCGATGAGGTGGTTGCCCTGGCGCGCGTCGCCGGCGCACCCTGACGATCGACGGACACCGTGATGACCCAAGGGACACCCGGATGAAGGTCGTCATGATCGCCCCGGTGCACATGTACGACGACGTGCGCGTGTTCCGCAAGGAAGCCGTCACCTTGGCAGCGGCGGGCCACGAGGTCATCCTCTACGCGCGCACCCCCGATGGTGAGCCGGTCCGCCGGGACGCAGTGACGGTTCGCCCCGTCCGCTACCGCAACCGCCTGGAGCGGTTCCTGTCCCTGCCGGTCATCGGACATCGGGCGTGGCGGGAGGGGGCGGATGTCTATCACGTGCACAATCCCGACACGATCCCCATCGCCTTGGCGCTGCGTGCCCGCGGTTGCCGGGTCATCTACGACACCCACGAGGACTTCCGCACCGAGATCCTGTTGCGCGGGTGGCTGCCGGCGCCAGTGCGGCGCCCCGCTGCCGCGACCGTCGCCGCACTGGAGTCCCTGGTGGCCCGAGTCGCGGACGCCGTGATCGTCACCCAGGAACAGTTGTTGGCGCGGCTACCCGGCGCGATCGTGATCGGCAACCCGCCGATCGTCGACGAAGCGGCGGGGCGCGCCGCCGCCCGCGCCCGGACCGAGCGGGTGGGAGCCAACGATCTGGTGCTCGCCTACGTGGGCAGCATCAGCGCCGACCGAGGCCTGTTCCGCATGCTCGACCTTGTGGGACAACTGCAAGAGCGGGTGCGCACGACACTGCTGCTCATCGGTCCCGGAGTCAACGACGACGCTCTCGAACGGGCGCAGTCCCTGCCTGGGTGGCGCCATGTCGACTATCGCGGGAGCCTGCCGCAAGAGCAGGCGTTGGCGGCGCTCGATGGTGCGGATGCCGGTCTGATCCTGTTCGAGGACACCGCCAGCCATGAATACATCGACCCGAACAAGATCTACGAGTACCTCTCCCGGTCCTTGCCTTTCATCGCCAGCGACTTCACCTCGTGGCGTGATCGGTTCCGGGGTGTGACGGTCGGACTCTTCGTCCCGGGCGGCGCCGTTGGACGCGAGACGGCTGCCCAGGTCGCTCATTTCGTTGCCGACCGCCCTCGGCTGCAGGAGGTGGGGCGTGCCGGGCTGCGGTTCGTGACCGGTCACTACTCGTGGCAGTCGCAGGGGGCGCCCCGGCTCCTGGCGCTGTACGAGCGGATCACCCGCTGATCAACCGGCGCAGATCACCTTGTCCGCGCGAGTCGGCGCAGCGGTGTCGTTGCCACTGGTGTCCTTCGGCTTGGCCACGACGATTCCGTCCTTGACGCCGGTCCAGTCCTCTCCGACGACGAGCGTGACTCCCGAGGCAGAGGAGTCCGTCAGGCTGGTGGCATCGGTCGCGTAGGCCAAGGTCCGCGCGGAGTCACTCAGCCCGGACCCATGGGAGACATGAGTGGTGGGCTCGGCGGAGTCCCGACTGCGTTGCCCCACGACGAACCCACCCGCATTGAGTTGGCGCGTGATGTCCTTGGTCGCGACGACACCGCCCGAGGCGTTGACGACGTTGACGGTGATGGCTTCGGGAGCGACAGTGAGTTTCTCGCCCTGGGCGTCCTTGGTGACTTCCGGCGGGTAGGGGGTGTCGTTCTTGATCGCGTCCAGGATCGGTTTGGCGGCTGCAGTATCCAGGTCGACGTTGGCGAGGTCGCTGCGGTAGGTGAACGGCAAGGTCACGAACGTGACGTCTTCGGGCTTGACTGCCCGCACGCTGTCCGCCATGGACTTCATGGCCGAGACGCTGTCGAGTCCCGAGGACACCGTCAACGACGACGTTGCCGTGTCGATCATGCGATACACCCGCGCCGGGTTGAGCAGGAGTTGGCTGTCGGTCACCTTGCGGATCGCGGCCGACAGGAACGACTGTTGGCGTTGGATCCGGCCGATGTCGGAGCCGTCGCCCAGCGACTTGCGAGCACGGACGAAGCCCAATGCCTGCTCACCGTTGACGACGGTCTTGCCCGCGGGCAGATCGAGTTTGGCCTCCCAGTCCTGCACGGGACGCTCGAGGCACACCTCGACACCACCCATGGCGTCGACCATGTTCTTGAAGCCGTTGAAGTCGACGACAACCACGTGGTTCACGTCGATCCCGGTGATCTGCTCCACGAGCTTGTGCGTGCAGGCGGCCCCGCCGGCCTCGAAGGCGTTGTTGAACTTCGCGTACTGCCCGGCCCACTCCCCGGTGCAGTCGGGCTGCTTGACCCACAGATCGCGGGGGATGCTCACCGCCAGCGCCCGGGACCGGTCCGCGGAGATGTGCAACAGGATGGTCGTGTCGCTGCGCTTGGTCGAGCGCCCGGCATCCAGTCCATAGCCGCGGTTGCCCTTGCCGGTGCGGTCGTCGGTGCCCATGAGGAGGATGTCGACGGGAGCGTCATCGACGGGGGCGGCCTCGGCGCCGGGGACCGGGATGACCGTGATCTGCCCCATCTTCTGGTAGAGCACATAGGCTCCGGCGCCGGCGGCGATCGCCAGGACGGCGAGCACGATGCCGATGATCAGCAGGACCCGGGGCCAGCGACGGCGCCGCTGGGGGCGGTCCGGAACGCTGGGCGGGCCTGGTGGGGGGAGGGTCGGCGCTGCCGGGTCACCCGACATGGCACCTCCCCGAGACTCCGCGTGACTGTCGCTGAAGTCTCGCGGCGGATGCGCGCAACTTCGCGGCGGGCGCGCCCAACTTCGCGCGACGCACGCTCAACTGTAAGTGACGGACCGGGTCACCCCCTATCTGCACAACGCTCGGACGGTTGCGACAGGGTCACGGTTCCGCGGTCAGTCGCGCTGTGGCGCGTTCGGCGTGTGCGATCGGCTCCGGGTCGGCGCCGTCGACCAGCACCACGGTGGCGTCGGCCACCATCGGTATGGCCCATGACGCCAGGGCGGTCCGCGGGTCGAGCGGACCCGTCACCAGCAGCCGCTCGGTCACGTGAAGTTCCTCGGCCTCGTGTCTGGCTCGGGCGGCCAGAACCTTGGCGGGCAGCAGTTCTTTCGAGGTGTGCCACGCACCAGCGGCCGCGGGACCGACCAGGACATCGGGCTGTCCCATGGCCTCTCTCGTGTGGTCCCAGGCGCCCGCGGGCACGGGCCCCGGGCGCAGCCCGAAGGCGTCGACCGCCACCACGACGGCGATCTCGGGATCGTCCGCCAGGACGTCGGCGGCCACCGCCCCCGCACTCAGGGTCACCGGACCCTCGTCCCACACGACGGTCAGGCCGGCCACGTCACACGCGGCCAACCAGACGGTGAGCTGCCAGTGCAGCGGCAGCCGTAGTCGCACAGCGGCCCCTGGCTCGAGTTCCCATTCGTCGCGCAGCAGTCCGGCTGTCTTGGCCACGGCGGTCGACAAGGTGACGGCCGACAACTCGGCGCGTTGGCCGTGCGGCCCGTACCACGTCACGACCGGATCCGCTGGTCGACGGCGAGTGCGGTCGGCCAAGAGGTCGGACAGTTCGCTCACTGGTCGCTCACTGGTTTGCTCACTGGGGGGCTCCGGCTGGGGAGCGGGGAATGGCTCTTGGGGGAAGGTTACGTGCAACGGCGCAGGGTGCTGTGCCACGGTGGCCCTATGCAGGCCATTCTCCTAGTCGGCGGTCAGGGCACCCGGTTGCGTCCGTTGACGATCAATACCCCCAAGCCGATGTTGCCGGTGGCAGGGGTGCCCTTCACCGCCCATCAGATCGCCCGCGCGCGCGACGCGGGGGTCACCCGGATCGTGCTCGGCACGTCGTATCGAGCCGAGGTCTTCGCTGAGTACTTCGGCGACGGCAGCCGGTTCGGGGTCGAACTCGTGTGTCTGACCGAGGACGAGCCGCTCGGGACCGGAGGTGGCATCCGGCACGCCGCCGCGGGACTGACCTGCGGCCCCGACGAGCCGGTGCTGATCTTCAACGGCGACGTGCTGTCCGGTGTCGATCTGCGCCACTTGGTCTCCGAGCACGACCGGACGCAAGCCGAGGTGACGCTCTACCTCACACGCGTGGAGGATCCTCGTGCGTTCGGGCTCGTGCCGACCGATGCCGACGGGCGCGTGACGGAGTTCCGGGAGAAGCCGACAACACCGGCTGAGATCGTCACCGATCAGATCAATGCCGGATGCTACGTGTTCCGCCGCGAGGTCATCGACCGCATCCCCCCCGACACCGTCGTCAGTGTCGAACGCGACACGTTCCCCGCGCTATTGAGCGCCGGGGAACGGCTCACCGGCGTGGTCGACGACGGCTATTGGCTCGATCTGGGAACGCCGCTGTCGCTGGTCACCGGGTCGGCGGATCTGGTGCTGGGCCGGGTGCCATCCAGCGCAGTGCCCGACCACGACGGGCCTCAGATCGTTCTGCCCGGCGCGGATGTGGCGTCCGACGCGGTCGTGACCGACGGCAGTGTGGTCGGGACGGGCAGCGTCGTCGGCCCGCGCGCACATGTCGCCGGGAGCGTGCTCATGTCCGATGTGCAGGTGGCCGCCGATGCGGTCATCGAGAACAGCGTGATCGCCACCGGCGCACGTATCGGGGCGGGTTCGGTGTTGTCCGGTGCCGTGGTGGCCGAAGGAGCGCAGATCGGCGCCGGGGTGGAACTCGTGCGCGGTGCCCGCGTCTGGCCCGACGCGGTGATCGGGGACGGGGCGATCCGCTTCAGTTCGGATCGCTGACGGGTGCGGTAGGCGCGACTGCGGAGCGTATTCTGGAATTACGGAACGTAGTTGCGAGGGGAGTCCTCATGTACCCGTCAATCACCACCTCGTCACCTTCCCCACCTTCCGCGCCTTCCGCGCCTTCCGCGCCTTCCGCGCCTTCCGCATCTTCGCCACCTTCCCGTCGCCCAGGGCTGCTTCGCCTGCTGGGACTCGGCGTCGCTGCGGTGGCCCTCACCCTCACGCCCGCGATGCCCGGCAGTGCCGCTCCCACCCCGGACCGGGTCCAGGACTACCGCGTGACCCTGACCCGCACCCCGCCGGTGATGGTCCAGATCGGGATCGGAGCCCAGAATCCGGACTTGGTGCGTCAGAAGTGTCCGCAGGCCTTCCCGCCAGGCTCGATCTTCCCCGTCGTCGGGGTCCCATTCGCATGCACTGACGTCCCGATCACGGTGGCGGACGTGGCCACGACCGTCTCGGGAACGGCGCAGAACAAGGCGAACGGGCGCTCCGGCAACTTCTCGCTGATCTGTGACTTCGCGTTCCCAGCCTCCGCCGACGTCACCGTGACCCTGGGGCCTGACTTCACGCCCACCGACGTCGTGCTCGATGACATCGACGGCACGGGGCTGGTCGGATGCTTCTGGAGCATCAAGTTCTCCGGCGGGACACCCGGCAGCCTGAACGGGACCGCAGTGGGACCCGTCTCGCTCAGCAGGGTTCCCGGGGAACAACTGGTTGCCGCATCGGTCGACCTCGACGTGGCGATCGTGTCGGGAACCAGCCCATACGACGCTGTGGCCGGTGGGACCGGTCGGTACACGGATACCTACCAGGCACCTTTCGAGGCCGAGCCGATGTCCACGACGAGCGCTTCTGCGGTGTATGACAAGGCCGCGACGTATGACACTTCCGCGGCGTATGACAAGGCCATGGCGAGTTCGCCGTCACTCCCGGCTGCGGCGGCCACCGGTTCGCTGAAACTGAAGCTCGGCAAGAAAGCCTCGCAGGCCGGCATCGTGCCGATGCCCAACGCGCTCACGTCCGGCGACGAGCGGACGCTGCGCATCGCGGGTCCGGCCAAGACGAAATGCAAGGCCAAGGCCACCCGCAGTGGCTCCACGGTGTCGCTGGGCAAGGCGACGATCGCCAAGTCAGGCCAAGCCGTCTTCGATGACGCGCTGCGTTCCGAGTTGACGACGGCCGGGTCTTGGAAGATCGCCGCGACCTGCACCAAGAGCGGCAAGAAGTTGACCACCCCGAAGGAGTCCGTCCGGATCGAGTGATGCTGCGGGCCCGGGGCTCAATCCTGGGCCTGACGGTCCACTCGCGAACAGGTCCTCTGGGCTCGGTCGGGAACGGTCTGTTCGGCTCAGTCGAGCACCGTGACTCAGTCGAGCACCGTGAGATGTGAGCCGGGATCGCGCGGGGGGCGTGGCGGTGGAGTGGTGGCGGGAAAGCCGACCGCCACCGCTCCGAGCGGCTGCCAATCGGTCGGCAGGTCGAGCACGCGGCGTACGACGTCGGGACAGAAGACAGTGGATGACACCCACGCAGTGGCGGCACCCCGGGCCGCGATGGCGATCATGAAGTTCTGTACGGCTGCGCCGCCGGACAGCAGGAACAGGTCCCGCTCATGGCTGCGTCGGGCCGCGTCTGGGTAGCTGTGGGCGCCGGCGGCCAGGGCAATGAACGGCAGCACGAGTTCAGGTGCGGCGCGCAGTACGTCGCCGCGGCGCACGCGACGTTCGATCGCTTCGGGGGTGAAACCGTCGAGTTGGTCCAGATCAGTCCGCCATTGACTGGCCATCTCGTCCAGTAGCTCGACGCGACGTGCGCCCCTCACGTGCAGGAAACGCCACGGCGTGGTGTGGTGGGGTGCCGGAGCGGCGATGGCATCGCCGACCGCGTCAACGATCAGGGTGGCCGGGACCGGATCCGGGCGGAAGGCCCGCACAGTGCGGCGGTTGCCCACAGCGGCGCGCAGTCCCTCGCGGTGGGCGGCGGCTCTGCCCAACGAGAACTCGTCCTGTTCGATCGGGCGCACAAGTGCGGCAGCTCCCGGGCCGGGGGTGGCGGTGACGAGTCTGGCAAGGCCGCGCACCACCGCGACGGGTCGCCCCGCGGCCTTGCCGCGCACCAGGTCGGACAGGGCCGCGATCTCGTCGGCCACTGCCGGTGCGGTGACGGCGAGAGTCCGCCCTCGGGCATCGTCGGAGCCGGCCAGATCGATCAGTGGCGGCAAGCCCGCGACGCCGATGGCCGTATCGGTCTGACCCAGCCGCCACGCCCGCCCCATCGTGTCGGTGATCACGACGGCCAGGGGCCTGACGTCGAGGGCGGCTTCGACGTTCGTCTTCAGCTCCGCCGCGGATCGATCGGGATCGGCCGGCAACAGCACGATCGTCCCAGGCTCGGTGTTGCTCTCGTCGATGCCGGCGGCGGCCAGCACCAGACCGGAGTGGGTGCGCACGATCCGTGTGCCCTTGACCTCGGCGAGTACGTCGGCGGTGGCGGACTCCTCCGATTCGCGTCGCCTGTCGGCCGCGGTGACTTGGCCCTCGGCCTTGGCCACCGCCTTGCTCGTCACCACGACCACGTCGCCGGGCTCGGCCCCTACGCTGCCATCGGGCCAGCGCGCGGTGGCGAGCACCAAGGCGATCACACGCGCCAGATCCGTCCCCCGGGTGATCTCGCCGATGCCATCGGGAGCGAGGACCATCAGTTGGTCCGCTTCGTAGCGGGGGTGTTCCGCCTCGCTGTGGGGGTGTTCCGCCTCGCTAGCGGGGGTGTTCCGCCTCGTAGCGGGGGTGTTCCGCCTCGTAGCGGGGGTGTTCCGCTTCTCTGCGGGGGTGTTCCGCTTCATACGGGGAGGGGTGAGATGCCTCGGAGCCCCATTCGGCGGCTGTGGGAGTCATGCCCGAACCGCCGCAGCCAGGTCCAGTGCATCCGCCGCCAACGCCGCAGCCCGGTCGGGATCGTTCATCACGAGGGGAACGGCCCGGGTCATGATTCCGGCGTCGGTCAGTTGAGGTACGGCAGCGGCATCCTCGGGCGCCACCAGCCACCCGTCGAGCAGTCCGCCGCTGCTGCGGGCGCCGTAGTGCTGGGCCACGGCAGTGGCTGTCGGTGGTACGCCGATGGCGGCCAGGCACTGCTCGGCCATGCCGCGGACCGCGCGGCCACCGATGATGGGGGAGACCCCGATCACGGGGGCTTCGGTGGCGCGGACGGCCTCCCGGATCGACGACACCGACATGATCGCCCCGATACTCACCACCGGATTGCTCGGCGCCAACAGCACGACGTCGGACTCCTTCAGGGCGGCGAGGACCTCGGGAGACGCAGAGGCTTCGTCGGCGCCGATCTGGACGAACTCCTCGGCCGGCAGTTCGGCGCGATGCCGGATCCACCACTCCTGGAAATGGAGCGCGCGCCGCCCCTCGGAGTCGGACACCACCACGTGGGTCTCGACCCGGTCATCGGTCATGGGCAGGATGTGCACCCCGGGCTGCCAGCGCACACACAGCGCAGTGGTGACATCGGTGAGGCGATACCCGGCCAGGAGCATCTGGGTGCGTACCAGGTGGGTCGCCAGGTCGCGGTCGCCGAGACCGAACCACGTGTTCGCAATGCCGTACGCCTGCAACTCCTCGTTGGCCCGAAACGCCTCGTCTCGCCGTCCCCAGCCCCGCTCGTCGTCGAGCCCACCGCCCAAGGTGTACATGACCGTGTCCAGGTCCGGGGAGATGTTCAAGCCGTGCAACACGATGTCATCGGCTGTGTTGACCACCGCCGTGATCCCGGAATCCAACTGGGAGCGCAGCCCGGTCAGGAACCGAGCGCCGCCGAAACCACCCGCCAGAACCGTCACCTGCATGTGCCGATCGTGACAGGTGATCGGCACGCGGACTGCGCCGGGCCGCGTACGGTGGACCCGTGCCGGTCAGTGAACGGGAGGTCGAGCGGGCGATCAGACGCGTCGACAGAGGCGCCACGATCAATCCCCGTGAGGCCGTGGCCTTGCTGTGCGCCCGCGGCGAGCAGTTGGACCGACTCCTGGCGGTCGCCGGGCGGATCCGGGATGCGGGACTGCTGGCGGCAGGGCGGCCAGGCGTCGTCACGTATTCGCCCAAAGTCTTCATCCCGCTGACCCGGTTGTGCCGCGACCGCTGTCACTACTGCACGTTCGCCACGGATCCCGCTGCGCTGCGCCGCTCCGGGCAGCAGGAGTACCTCACACCGACCGAGGTGCTCGACATCGCCCGGGCAGGTGCGGCGGCAGCATGCGCGGAGGCGTTGTTCACGCTCGGAGACACCCCCGAGGACCGATGGCCGGCGGCCGCGGAATGGCTCGCCGCGGCGGGCTATGACGACACCGTGTCCTACCTGAGGGCCAGCGCGATCTCGGTCCTGGAGGAGACGGGGTTGCTGCCGCACCTCAACCCCGGCGTGCTCGACTGGGCGGATCTGCGCCGATTGCGCCCGGTCGCGCCTTCCATGGGGCTGATGCTCGAGTCGTCGGCGCGCCGGTTGTTCACCGACCCCGGCGAGGTCCACCACGGCTCACCGGACAAAGACCCGCAGGTTCGGCTGCGCATGATCGAGGACGCCGGGCGGTTGGGGATCCCGTTCACCACCGGGATCCTGGTGGGGATCGGCGAGACGCCGGACGAACTCGTCACCTCCCTGCTCGACATCCGGCGCCTGGCTCGCGAGTACGGACACATCCAGGAGGTGCTGGTCCAGAACTTCCGGGCCAAGCCGGACACGGCCGCCCGGGCTCGACCCGACGCGAACGAAGACGCCTACCTCGCGACGGTCGCCACCGCTCGGGTCCTCCTGGGACCGAGCGTTCGGATCCAGGCTCCACCGAATCTGAGCGCTCCCCAGGTCGTCGCCCGTTTGCTCGCGGGTGGTGTGGACGACCTCGGTGGGATCAGCCCCGTCACCGCGGATCACGTGAATCCCGAACGCCCGTGGCCGCAGATCGAGGCCCTGGCCGCGATCGCCGCCGGCCAAGGTCTCGAGTTGGCCCCACGTCTGACGGTGCATCCGGAGTATGTGGCTGATGCCGCCACGTGGATCGACCCGCGCCTGCACCCGCATGTGGCAGCGCTGGCCGACCCCACCGGTCGGTTCGATCCGACGCGGGCGCCAGTCGGACTGTCCTGGCAGGAGCAGGACCCCGGTTACGAGGAGTTCGCGGTCCGCAACAGCGGCGGACGCACCGATCTCGCGGCCACGATCGACATCACCGGTCGTTCCGCGGCCGAGCGAGGCGACGCTGACACGGTGTTCGGCGACTGGACGGAGATCGCGCAGCGTGCCCGGCGCGTGCCGGGCGCTTCGATGCCCCGCGATGTCGGCCAGGCGCTCGACCTCGCCGAACGCGACCCCGCCGCGCTGGCCGAACGCGCTCACCACGAGGCGGCACTCGCGTTGATGTCGTGTGACGGTGCCGCCTTGGACCGGTTGTGTGCGCTGGCCGACGCCGTACGCGCCGAGACCGTCGGGTCAGATGTCACCTACGTGGTCAATCGCAACATCAACTTCACCAACGTCTGCTACACCGGTTGCCGGTTCTGTGCCTTCGCCCAGCGCCATGACGATCCGGATGCGTTCACGCTGAGTCTTGCCCAGGTGGGGGAGCGGGTCGACGAGGCCGTTGCGTCCGGGGCCACCGAGATCTGCATGCAGGGCGGGATCCACCCCGATCTGCCCGGCACCGCCTACTTCGACTTGGCTCGGGAGGTCAAGCGGCGCCAGCCCACCGTGCACCTGCACGCCTTCTCGCCGATGGAGGTCGTCAACGGGGCGATCCGGTCGCAGATGCCCGTGGAGCAGTGGCTGGCGCTGGCGCGGGAAGCGGGTGTGGACTCGATCCCGGGGACGGCCGCCGAGATCCTCGACGAAGAGGTCCGGTGGGTCTTGACGAAGGGCAAGCTGGCCGCCGACACCTGGATCGATGTCATCACAGCTGCGCACCGCGCCGGACTGCCGTCGAGCGCCACGATGATGTACGGACACGTGGATCATCCGCGGCATTGGGTGGAACATCTGAGGACCATCCGCGACATCCAGATGATCACGGGCGGATTCACGGAGTTCGTTCCGTTGCCCTTCGTCCACCAGCAGTCGCCGGTCTACCTCGCGGGAGTGGCGCGACCTGGACCCACCGCGCGGGACAACCGCGCCGTCCACGCCATGGCCCGGTTGATGCTGCACGGTGCCATCGCCAACATCCAATGCTCGTGGGTCAAGCTCGGGGAGCGTGGCTGCCAGGTGATGCTCACCTCCGGCGCCAACGACCTCGGCGGGACCCTGATGGAGGAGACCATCTCGCGGATGGCGGGATCCGATCACGGCAGTGCCATGACTGTGGCCGAACTCGAGCACATCGCCGCGGGAATCGGTCGCCCGGCGCGGCAACGCACCACGCTCTACTCTGCGCTCGGCTCGCAGCTCCCCTCGGAACTCCCCTCGCAGCTCCCCTCGGAACTCCCCTCGCAGCTCCCCTCGCAGCTCCCCTCGAATCCCGAATCGGCACTCGACCCAGCCCACGACTCGCCTGCGACGGAAGGCCTCCGCCGCTGAGGCGGCGCTCCTGGCCGGCTCCCCAACAACCGCGGTCGCTCGGCGCCGGGTGTCTGTCGGCAGGGGGCTCGGCAGGGGGCTCGGTGGGGGCTCGGCAGGGGGCTCGGTGGGGGCTCGGAGGGGGATCGGCGGGGGCTCGGTGGGGGACCGCCGATTGGGCAGCCGGGACGCCCACGCCCGCCCGTCACCCAGATGCCCGCCAATCACCCGTATGGCTGTGGATGGAACCCACGAATGACCCAAGATGTGGCATTTCGGCGGCAAGTCATCCACAGATATGGGAATTGGGGTTGACGACTCCGAGTCACACCCATGTAATTACAACCACGTCAGCGCCGGGGAACCGGACCACGTGGGGCTACCGGCCCGGGTAGGGGTACTCGGGTCTTCGGTTCCGCCGCCGACGTATTTCCGTGGCTGGGGAACAGAAAAGGGAGGAACCACGGTGGGTGAGATGGTCTTTTTTCCGATGACCGAGAACGAGGAACTGTCCTGGCAGGAGCGTGGGCTGTGCGCCCAGACCGATCCTGAGGCCTTTTTCCCAGAGAAGGGTGGCAGCACCCGGGAAGCCAAGCGGGTCTGTCTGTCCTGCGATGTCCGCTCCGAGTGCTTGGAATACGCACTCGCCAACGACGAGCGGTTCGGCATCTGGGGAGGCCTGTCCGAACGCGAACGCCGCCGCTTGAAGAAAGCCGCCGGCTGACCGGAGGGTCGACTGCCGATCGGCCTCACCGGGCGATTTCGCACCAGCTATCGGACTTCGCGCCTGGCAGTGCGTCACACCGTTGCAGTGGCGCGCAGCCCGATGGGCGCGTCCCGGTGAGGCCGACTCCCTGCTTGAGTCAGACCAGTTCCATTCCGCGGGGGGCGAGTCCGACGGTGACGAGTCCGGGTCGGCACAGACGCGTGCGAGTCGAACGCGGTGGGTGCGACACGGCGCCAATGCGTGGACCACACTCCGGCGGGCGGTAATCTTCGCCTCGTGAGTATGGCCCGCCGATGCAGTAAGCCGTCTTGTACGCGGCCGGCTGTTGCGACCCTCACCTACGTCTACGCGGACTGCACCGCCGTCTTGGGTCCGTTGGCCACCTACGCCGAACCACACTGCTACGACCTGTGCCAGGCGCACAGCGAGCGTTTGACCGCGCCGCGCGGTTGGGAGGTCGTGAGGCTTCAGCCGGATCCGGATGCGCTCAAACCCAGCAGCGACGACCTCGAAGCTCTCGCGGACGCGGTCCGCGAGGCCGGCCGACCGCGCACCCCTGTGCCGGCTGCTGAGACTCCGGTCCCGGCGGGCACACTCGAAGTCACCCGTCGGGGCCACCTGCGCGTACTGAGAGACGCGGACAGTTGAACCGATAGGCTCGGGCCGTGCGCGATCTTGACGCAATCATCAAGGCCTACGACGTCCGCGGCGTCGTCCCGGACCAACTCGACGAATCCCTGGCCCGCGATGTCGGGGCAGCATTCGTTCAAGTGGTCGCAGCGGCGCCCTCCGCGGGTGGCCCCGGAGCGATCGTCGTCGGACACGACATGCGGCCCAGCGGTCCAGACTTGGTAGCGGCATTCGCCGACGGGGTCACGGGTCAAGGCTGTGACGTCATCCGCATCGGACTGTGTTCGACAGACGGTCTGTACTTCGCCGCAGGGCGGTTGGGGCTCCCCGGCGCGATGTTCACGGCCAGCCACAACCCGGCCCAGTACAACGGCATCAAACTCTGCCGCGCCGGTGCGGCGCCCGTCGGGGAGGACACCGGACTCGCCGACATTCGCGAGGCGGTCCGTCAGGGACCGATCCCGGATGCCGACGTGCCGCCGGGAACGGTCCGCGACCGCGACATGTTGGCCGACTACGCGGCGTTCCTGCGCTCCTTGGTCGACCTGAGTGGAATCCGACCACTCCGGGTCGTGGTCGATGCCGGCAACGGCATGGGTGGCTACACGGTACCCGCGGTGTTGGGGACCCGGGCCGGTCTTCCGGAGCTGCCGCTCATGATCGTTCCGATGTACTTCGAACTGGACGGCACCTTCCCCAATCACGACGCCAACCCCATCGAGCCCGCCAACCTGGTGGACCTGCAGCAGCGGGTCGTCGCGCTGGGGGCCGACATCGGATTGGCCTTCGACGGTGACGCCGACCGGTGTTTCGTCGTCGACGAACGTGGCGAGGCAGTGAGCCCATCAGCGATCACCGGACTCATCGCTGAGAAGGTCCTGGCAGCGGAGCCCGGGGCGACGATCATCCACAACCTCATCACGAGCCGAGCAGTCCCCGAACTCATCAGCGAACTCGGTGGCGTGCCGGAACGCACACGCGTGGGACACAGCTACATCAAGGACACAATGGCGCGCACGGGAGCGGCGTTCGGGGGAGAGCACTCCGGTCACTTCTACTTCCGTGATTTCTGGCGGGCCGACTCCGGCATGTTGGCGGCCATGCATACTCTGGCTGCCCTCGGCCGGACCGAGCCGGGAACCGCCTTGTCCCAGATCATGACCAAGTACGAGCGCTATGTCGCCAGCGGCGAGATCAACACGTCCGTCGCGGACGTAGGGGCCGCTATTGCTGCGGTGCGGGACGCTTTCACCGGACGCGGCGACGTCGATGAGCTCGATGGCCTGACCGTGTCCACCCCGCAGTGGTGGTTCAACGTGCGGCCCTCCAACACCGAGCCGCTCCTCCGTCTGAACGCCGAGGCAGCCGATGACGCCACGTTGGCCGCCATCCGCGACGAGGTGCTGGCTGTCATCCGAACAGGAGTTGACGCGTGAGTTCCACCTTGGGCCTGGACCCCCTGCTCCTGGAGCTGCTGCGCTGCCCGCAGCCTCATCACGCCGAGCTTCGTGTCGACGAAGACCGTCACGAACTGGTCTGCACCGAGTGCGGTGCCGCCTATCCGGTACGAGACGGACTGCCGATCATGTTGATCGATGAGGCCCGGCAGGGGTCCGGGTGAGCACCGAGCCGGTCCTGGTCGGTGGTTTCCGTCAGGACTACGACTGGGGTAAGCGGGATGGCCTGGCTGAGTGGACTGCGGTCCCCACCGGTGGCCCACAGGCGGAGTTGTGGTTCGGGGCGCATCCGTCGGGGCCTTCGCCGGTCGTGATGGGGGACGGGACCATGGCCGATCGGATCGCGGGGGTTCCGTTGCTCGCGAAGATCCTGGCCGCTGGGTCCCCCTTGTCGTTGCAGGTCCACCCTGACGCCGAGACCGCGGAGGCTTGGGCGCGGGACCCAACGGCGTCTGATCTCTTGGCCGACTCCGCGGAGAAGACCGAGATGCTCATCGCCATCGAGCCGTTCCGGATTCTGGCCGGGTGGACCCCGGCCGAGCGAGCACGCGACATCTTGGCCGCTGTGGGGGCCGACGCAGCCGTGCTCGCTGCCCTGGATGCTGCCGATCGGGCCACTGCCGTGCGGCTGCTGCTCGGCGACCGTCCCGTGGCTACCGACGTCGATGGTTGGCGTCGCGCTGTTCGCGCCGCAGGCGCAGGAGACGTCGCTGAAGAGAACATGGCATTCGTGGCCGATCGTTTCGGAACCGATCGGGGAGTGGCGGTCGCCGCGTTGCTCGCATCCGATCTGCTCGCCCCGGGCGACGCCGTCTACGTCCCGGCCGGCGTGCCTCACGCCTATGTCGCGGGAGTCGGGTTCGAGGTGATGAACTCCTCCGACAACGTCCTGCGGCTCGGGTTGACCGGCAAACGCATGTCGGTCGAACACAGCCTCGCCGCTATCCGCGACGATCGCAGCGCCGTGATCATCCGTGCTCCCGCTGACCACTGCTACGCACCCGCCGGCGCTCCGTTCCGGGTCCAGACCCTTGCGGGCCAACAGACGTACGACGCACCAACTGGGGCCTACCGACTGGTGGTCGTGCTCGCCGGAAGTGGTGACGTCACCACCGATTCGGTAACCAAAGTGGCGCAAGCTGGCCAGGCGATTGCGATTCCCGCCCAGGCAGCTGCGGCACGCGTCACCACGACCGGCCATGCTGTGGTCGTGGCGGCGACAGAGGCGTCGCAATGAGTACAGCGCCGCGAAGCGGCGTCGCGAGGAGTACAGCGCCGCGAAGCGGTGCTTCATGAGCACCGAAGGTGGCATGCGGGCGGTCATCGCCGCCCTTCTGGCGAACCTCGGCATCGCCGTGGCCAAATTCGTGGCGTTCATCATCACGCAGTCGTCGTCGATGCTGGCCGAGGCCATCCACTCGCTGGCTGACTCCGGCAACCAGGTGCTCCTACTCGTCGGCAACAAACGAAGTCAGAAGGAGCGCACCCAAACCCACCAGTTCGGATACGGCCGGCTGCGGTACGTCTACGCATTCGTCGTGGCGATCATCCTCTTCCTCGTCGGCGGACTGTTCTCGCTGTACGAGGGCTTTCACAAGATCCAGCACCCGGAACCTCTGAACGACCCCCAGATCGCCTTCATCGTGTTGATCGTGGCCATCATCCTCGAGTCGTTCTCACTGCGCACTGCGCTGAAGGAGTCGAACAAGTCCCGCGGGCGACGCAACCTGTTCCGATTCGTGCGCGACACCCGCAACCCCGAACTCCCGGTGATCCTGCTCGAGGACACCGGTGCCCTCTTCGGTCTGGTCTTCGCGCTCATCGGTGTCACGTTGGCGGTCGTGACCGGCAACGGTGCCTTTGACGGGTTGGGAGCGATGTCCGTCGGCACACTGCTGATCGTGATCGCCATCTTCCTCGGCATGGAGATGACCTCGATGTTGACCGGGGAGGCGGCGCTGCCCGAGGAGGACGCCGCGATGCGCGCCGCCATCGAGCAGGTTTCGGGGATCGAGCGCGTGATCCACATGCGATCACTGCACACCGGGCCCGACGAGGTGCTGCTCGCCGCCAAGATCGCCGTGCCGGCTGACGCGAGCGGTCGGCAGATCGCAGATCTCATCGACCAGGCCGAGGTGGGCGTACGCGAGGCCATGCCCGGCAAGGCCTGCCTCGTCTACCTCGAGCCGGATCTGTTCCACGTTGAGTACAAGTCCGCTGCTGAGGTGGCCTCCGAGCAAGCCCGGAGCCCAGGCTCAGACGAGGGTTCCTCGGATTCGGATCCGGGTTCTGGGCGCTGATCAGCGGCCTGTGGCAGAATACCGGGGTCGGACCAACGAAGCCTCGTGACGTCCCCAGGCATTGCCTGCACAACCCCACCTGCATCACGAGGAGAATGATGTCCGTTTCCGACTTCAAGGTCGCCGACCTTTCCCTGGCCGACTTCGGCCGCCGCGAGATCATCCTGGCCGAGCACGAGATGCCCGGCCTCATGGCCATGCGCTCCCAGTTCGCAGCGCAGCAGCCGTTGCGTGGCGCCCGGATCACCGGATCGCTGCACATGACTGTCCAGACTGCCGTCCTCATCGAGACGCTGACAGTTCTGGGGGCGGACGTGCGGTGGGCATCCTGCAACATCTACTCCACCCAGGATCATGCGGCCGCGGCCGTCGTCGTGGGTCCGGACGGCACCCCTGAAGACCCGCGGGGTGTCCCGGTGTTCGCCTGGAAGGGCGAGACACTGCCGGAGTACTGGTGGTGCACCGAGCAGGCGCTGCTCTGGCCCGAGGGCGGGCCCAACATGCTGCTCGACGATGGTGGTGACGCCACGCTGCTGATCCACAAGGGCGTCGAGTTCGAGCGCGCCGGGGCGGTGCCGATGCCCGGCCCAGGCGACAACGAGGAGTACCAGGTCGTCCTCGAACTTCTCCGCGAGACCATGGCCCGCGATTCGCAGCGTTGGACACAGGTCGCCGACGGCATCATCGGAGTCACCGAGGAGACCACCACCGGGGTTCACCGCCTCTACGAGATGATGGCCGGCCAGACGCTGCTGTTCCCCGCGATCAACGTCAACGATTCGGTGACCAAGAGCAAGTTCGACAACAAGTACGGTTGCCGCCACTCACTCATCGACGGCATCAACCGCGCCACCGATGTGCTGATCGGTGGCAAGACGGCCGTCGTGTGCGGGTATGGCGACGTGGGCAAGGGCTGCGCGGATTCTCTGCGGGGTCAGGGAGCGCGGGTCATCGTCACCGAGATCGATCCGATCTGCGCTCTGCAGGCGGTGATGGACGGCTATCAGGTCGCGCGTCTCGACGACGTGGTCTCGGTCGCGGACATCTTCGTCACTGCCACCGGCTGCAAGGACGTCATCACCGTCGAGGACATGACGCGCATGAAGCATCAGGCGGTCGTGGGCAACATCGGGCACTTCGACAACGAGATCGAGGTCGCCGGCCTGGAGGATGTCGCCACGAAGACCGAAATCAAACCGCAGGTCGCCCAGTGGCAGTTCGCCGACGGTCACACGATCATCATGCTGAGCGAAGGTCGGCTGCTGAACCTGGGTAATGCCACCGGGCACCCCTCGTTCGTGATGTCGAACTCCTTCACCAACCAGGTACTCGCTCAGATCGAACTGTTCACCAAGCGGGACGAGTACCCGATCGGCGTGCACGTGCTGCCCAAGCATCTCGACGAGATGGTGGCTCGGTTGCACCTGGAGTCGCTCGGTGTCGACCTCACGGAACTGAGCAAGGATCAGGCTGAGTATCTCGGTGTCGATGTCGCGGGGCCGTACAAGCCGGATCACTACCGCTACTGATTCACAACATCCACTGACAGTGGAGCAGCGGCGCGGAGGAACACTCCGCGCCTGCTGCTACTGGCTGCTCGTGGTGGGTGCGGGCATCGGGGCTGCTGTTGCCTGATCGGCGGGGAACAGCGCGTGAATCCCGCCGTCGCGGGTCCCGAACCACATCTTCCCGCCCCACACCGCCGGTGTGGATTCGATGCAACCCCCGATGTCGACCTTCCACAGCTCCGTGGGTTGGACGGCAGTGTTGCCCATGTCGAAGCCGTGCATCGTACCGTCACAGTCGCCGATGAGCAGGACGTCGTCGATGACCACAGGAGACTGCCAGGTCGGACCGGGCAGTTGGAAGCGCCAGCGTTCCTGGCCCGTGGCCCGATCGATGGCGAGGACGTCGCCGGCGTTGGTGTCGAACACGACGACGTCCTCGTAGAGGGCAGGTGTGCCCCAGATTCCGCCGGACCCCGGGTCCTTGATGCTCCACACAAGGGGGTCGTCGGGCTTGGTGGGATCCAGCTTCATCATCTGGCCGACCTGCTTGCTGCGGGTGTTGCCCTTCTCGTACTCCGATCCGACGTACAAGAAGCCGTCCTGGTCGATGACGATGGAAGCGTCAGTGTCGTCACCCGTCCAGAACCGGAACACCCGCTCGGGTTTGGCGCCGTCCTGCAGGCCGGCGATGTCCCAGCCTTGGACGAGGCCGGCGCTGTTGGCGAAGTAGACGGTGTCCTTGTAGATCGACACGGAGTTCTCGATGGACACCTGGTTGCTGCCGAACTCCTCGAGCAGTTCGTCATCCCAACCTGGTGCGTTGAACACGAGTTCCGGGTCGACGGTGACCTTGCCGTCGGGGCCGTAGGACCGGTTCAGTTTGACGATGTGGAACTGGCTGTTCTCACCGCCTTCGAACAGGTAGTCGTCGATGACGAGCGGGGAGCCGTCCCAGTCGTTGTTCCACTGCACCGGTGAGACGGCGTCGGCGCTCAACTTCCACAGTTCCTGCGGTTTGTCGCCGTCGAACGACAACACCCGCAGGTAGTTGTCGCGGGAACCCGTGTAGACCAACGGGAAGCCGTCGGGGTCGATGGTGACGGAGCCCTTGATGATGTCCCCGGTCTTGTAAGGGGGCAGGATCTGCTCACCGGTGTTGGCGTCGAGGAAGTGCACGCCGTAGTCGTAGGCGCCGAACACCAGCCAGGTGCGGCCGTCGCGATCGAACACCGCCGGCTGGCCCGTCCAACCCGTGCCGCACCAGGTTTCCGGGCCACCGCCGTCGTCGGAGGTGCCGCAGAGGCCCCCCTTGCTGGGGTACCGCCAGGCTTGCACGGGTGCCTCACGGGGCAGGGGGCCCGTGCCGTAGAAGGTCCGGGTCGGGTTGCCCCGGAAGGTGATCAGCCCGGTGACCGTTCCCGGCGGGTAGGGCTGTCCGACCCCAGCAGGGTCGGACCAGTACGGACTGTCGCCGGGTACGGCCGGGGACGGTGGGGTAGCAGCGGGTGACTCGGTCGGGAGATCGGCCCCGGCAGCGGCCTGTTGCACCGGATCCGAGCGCATCGACCAGAACAGAACGAAGGCGGCGAGCACGAAGACTCCCAGCAGGGCGAAGGTCGAGCGCGCGGATCTCACTGCCTCAGGGTAAGCAGACATCGGTTGCCGACCGGGCAACGCCACCTGCCGATGTTGAAGGATGGCGCCAACGTGAGGAGACCAGGTGTCGGACAACGGAGTGCAGTTCCCCGAGCAAGACGGCCGCCGATCGACAACGGCCACCGGTCGGGCCGCATTCGCGGCGGCCGCGGACGCCGTGGACAACCGCCTGGCTCGCCGCATCCGGGCAACCTCGGACTGGCGGAAGAACTACGTCGCCCCGGCGCGGGACCTGGTCGCTGTCTCGGGTCGTGATGCCGAGCTGCCGGTCGCAGCCGCAAGCGCCGGCCTGGAGTACCTGTCAGGTGCGTTCGGGTTCGTGGTCGACGGGGCCGAGCATCCGTTGGCCCTGGCCTGCGAACTGCCCGGGGCGTTGGCGACCCGCTCGTTCCCGGGAGGTGCGGCCGTGCGCACCGGACTCGAGATCCCTTATCGGGGGCGAACACTCGAAGGGTCGGATCTACGGGCCCAGGTGCGCCGCTGGGTGGCGGCCGGGGTTGTCGAACCGTCCTTCCAGGTCGCCGTCGACGCCATGATCGACAACCCGGACTGGCTCGATCTGTCCCACACGACGATCGTGATGCTGGGCGCAGGGGCGGAACTCGCGCCCCTGCGGGAACTGCTGTCGTGGGGGGCCCAGGTCCTCGCGATCGACCTACCCGGCCCGGGAGTGTGGCGGCGCATCATCGCCGCGGTCGAGGGGACCCCGGGAATCCTGCAGGTACCCGTCGCGCCGGGCGCCGGCATCGGACCGGGCAGCAGTATCGACGATGTCGCGGACGCTGCCGGCGCTGATCTGCTCACGGAATTGCCGGCCATCGCGTCGTGGATCTCCAGCTTCGGCGGTGACCTCGTGCTCGGCAATTACCTGTACGCCGACGGCGCCACGAACGTGAGACTGTCCCTGGCTGCCGACGCCCTCATGACGCACCTGGCCGATACCTGTGGCGTGCACACGGTGCCCGCGTTCCTGGCGACACCGACAGACGCGTTCCAGGTGGGACCGGACGTGGTGCTCGATTCCCGTGAGCGCTGGCGGCACCACCACCTGGCCCGGGCCACGAGGTTGCCCCTGCGGGCCGCCAATCTGTTCCAGCCCCACTACGTCGACATGATGCGCGACGACACCGGAGTCCAGTACGCGGTGGCTGACTGCCTCGTCCCCCAACAGGGTCCGAACTACCTTCTGGCAAAGCGGATGCAGCGTTGGCGCGCTCTGGACTGGCGGAACCGGGGCCGTCGGGTGTCCCTGAACGTGGCGCCCGCCACCCGAACGCGCTCAGTGGTCAAGAACCGCATGCTGGCCGCGGCCTACGCGGGTGCGGGCCGGTTCGGGTTGGAGATCTTCGAACCAGCCACCACCAACGCCTTGATGGCCGCCATGCTCGTGCGGGACCTCCGCGATCCACGGTCGGCGGCCGACCCAGCGGTGGAGTTGGCGCATCCGACACAACTGTTCACCGACGCCGCAGCCCATGGGGGCCTGTGGCGCTCACCCTTCTCGCCGCGGTCGGTGCTCGGCGTCGCCGCCGTCGTGGGCATGATCGAACGGGCCGCCTGACAACGCCGGTCCCGACGTGGGTGCGCCCACCCGCCGGACGCTGGTGTCATGATGGGCCAGTGACAGGTCGCATTCTGGTGGTTGATGACGATCCGGCGCTGGCCGAGATGTTGACGATTGTGCTCAAAGGCGAGGGCTATTCGGTCGGAGTCTGCTCCGACGGCGGCTCCGCGCTGGCGGCGTTTCGGGACTTCGGCCCGGACGCGGTGCTACTCGACGTGATGCTCCCGGGGGCCGACGGCATCGAGGTGTGCCGGCAGATCCGCACCGAGTCGGACACCCCGATCATCATGCTGACCGCCCGGACCGACACCACCGACGTGGTGCGCGGACTCGAGGCGGGTGCCGACGACTACGTTGTCAAGCCGTTCAAGCCCAAAGAGCTCATCGCCCGGATCCGAGCCCAGATGCGGCCCGCGGCTCAGGTCGCCCCGGAGGTCATCCGGTTGCGCGACCTCGAGATCGACTACTCGGGCCACACGGTCACTCGCGCTGGTCAAGTCATCTCCTTGACGCCGCTGGAGTTCGAACTTCTTGCCTGTCTCGCGCGCAAGCCGTGGCAGGTCTACACCAGGGACATGCTGCTGCGCGAGGTCTGGGGCTACCAGCACGCTGCTGACACCCGACTCGTCAATGTCCACGTGCAGCGGTTGCGTGGCAAGATCGAGATCGACCCCGACAATCCGCAGTACGTGATCACCGTGCGCGGGGTGGGATACAAGGCCGGATCGGACTGATGGCCGACGGGCTGCCCGTGGTGCGGTTCTGGCGCCGCTCACTGCAGTTCCGAACCGTCGTCAGCACTGTCCTGGTGACTGTTCTCGTCGTGGGGGTCGCGGGGATCGTCCTCATCCAGCGCGTGTCCGAGGGGCTTCTCGACGCAGCCCAGAACACAGCTCTCGCCGAGGTCTCGGCGGGCCGCTCGATCGCGCGCACCTTCGCGACCACGAACCCGCAGCCCACACCGCAGGACACCGTCGACGCGCTCGTCGAGGCCCTCGCGGACAGGGCCGGCAAACCGCCCGCCTATGACGTCGTGCTGCAGCCCGCTCCGGAAGCCCCGGACCTGCCCGCACAGTCCACCGAACTCGTGTCCGCCGACTCCCTGCCACCGCAGTTGGTCGATGCGCTACGTACTCGGCGCACGCCTGCCTGGGTGTATGCCGACATCACCTACAGCGACGGAAGGGTCGAGCCGGGCTTGATCCTGGGGACACCAGTCAACATCGGCGACTTCGGACCCTACGAGTTGTACTACCTGTACGGACTCGACGGCGTGAACCGCACGATCTCGCTTGGTGCGCTCCACCGTCATCGCAGTCGGACTGGCGCTCGTTCTCGCTTTGGGAGCACTGGCCTGGTGGTTCAGCCGGCGACTCGTGCGTCCCGTCCAGCAAGTGTCCCGAGCCGCCGCGGAACTCGCCGACGGTGATCTCAGCAGCCGGATCAAGGTCGACGGCGAGGACGACATGGCCCGCCTGGCAGAGTCCTTCAACGGCATGGCCGACTCGATCCAGGACCAGATCGAACAGTTGCGCCGGCTCTCGGAGATGCAGCGCCGGTTCGTCGCCGACGTGTCCCATGAACTGCGGACCCCTCTGACGACCATCCGGATGGCCGCCGAGGTGATGCATGAGGGAAGTGGGACGGGACACCCGGTCTCGGAGCGAACGAGTGAGTTGCTCGTCACCGAGGTGGAGCGGTTCGATGCGCTGCTGAATGATCTTCTGGAGATCTCCCGGATGGATGCGGGCGAGGTGGCGCTCGACAACGAGGAGGTGGACCTGGCCCGGTTGGTGTCCGACTGGGTCGATGCGCTGCGGCCGGTGGCCGACGACCACGGCTGTGTCCTGACGGTGGAGGCAGCGGATTCCTGCGCTGTGAGTTGTGATGCCCGCCGGATCGGTCGAGTCGTGCGCAACCTGGTGGTCAACGCGGTCGAGTACGGCGCCGGCGCCCCCGTCGAAGTCGCAGTGAAATGTGATGCCCGGCGGGTGCGTGTCACGGTGACCGATCATGGCGTGGGCTTGGCACCCGCTGACGCGGAGCGGGTCTTCGAGCGTTTCTGGCGCGCGGACCCCTCCCGGCGACGCACGCTGGGCGGCACGGGACTGGGATTGGCGATCTCGCGCGAGGACGCCCGACTGCACGGCGGGGATCTGACCGTCAGCGGAGCCCCCGGGTTGGGCTGCACCTTCACTCTCACGCTGCCACTGGTCCACAGTCGCACCACACAGCAACTCGTCCCCTGATCGAGTGCACTCGGGTGCGCTCGACGTGCTCGGGCGCGAAGGTCGGCCCATGACGGACCTGTTGGCAGTGGCACGCCACCTGCTCGTACCGGCCCGCTGCGTCGGATGCGCCGAGCAACGCACGTGGTGGTGTCGCCAGTGTGCCACCACGGTCGCGACCCCCCGCCTTGGCCGGATCAGTGGGCTCCCGGTGGTTGCGGCGGCGACCTACGAGGGAACCGCGCGCGATCTCGTCCTTGCCTACAAGGACCGCGGCATCACCGCGCTGCGCCGACCCCTCGCGCAGCTGCTGCAGTCGGCCATCCGAGATCACCCTGAATCCGCACGCGCTGAGGGAATCGTCGTGATCCCGGCGACCCGGCGAGCGCGCTTGCGTCGAGGGTTCGACGCTGCAGGGGAGATCGCGGCCGGGGGCGCTCTCCCCGTCCTGCCCGCCTTGCGCTGGGTGCGACGCACTCGTCCACAGAAGTCCCTGGACCATGCGGCGCGCAGGGCGAACCTGTCCGGTGCCCTTGCGGCAACTGCCGTCGGCCGGGTTCTCGTAGTCGATGACGTCATCACCACGGGTGCCACCGTGCGGGAGGCGGTTCGAGCCCTGCGCTCCTCGGGCGGCACCGTGTTGGGCGTCGTGGCGGTCTGCTACGCGGAGCCGGTTCATGCTGATCGGTCCTGGATCGGGCAACCCATCGAAGCATCAAGCCCGGGGACGCGTTAGCGTGAAAACAGGACAACTGTCGGCGGAAGCCAGACAGTTGCCGGCAGCGGCCGACTCTGTCGGCTGAAGCCATTGTTGTCTGAAGCGAGGAGGGGTCATGGCTGTCGAGATCGTGGTGCGAGGTCGTCACCTGGACGTGTCTGATCGGTTCCGGGAGTTGGTCACAGAGAAGTTGACCCGCGTCGACCGCTTCGGGTTGGACATTTCGAGGATCGACGTCGAAGTGTCCCGCGAACGCAACCCCCGGATGTCGGAACGGGCCATCGAGGTCGAACTCACGTGTCACGGGCGCGGGCCGTTGGTTCGCGCGGAGGCGCATGCCGGCGACAAGTACGCGGCGCTCGATGACGCCACGGCAACGTTGTCGGAACGGTTACGGCGGATGTCGGACAAGCGTCGCAGTCAGCGCCGTCGTCACGCCCGCGTGGTGTCCTCCGACGTCGAGATCGACAGTGGTCGCGTCGTCAGCGAATCTTCCCGACACCGACGACCAGGCAGACGAGCTGCCTCCGGACGTCGTGCTGGCAGAAGGTCCGGTTCTGGTGCGCCAGAAGACCCACACCACGCGGCCGATGACTGTGCTCGACGCGCTCGACGCCCTCGAGGCGGTCGGGCACGACTTCTTCTTCTACTACGACGTCGATGCCGAGCGGCCCAGCGTCATCTACCGACGGCGCGGCTACGACTACGGCCTGATCCGGCTCGACGTCGCTGCCGAGGACGGACGCGCTGCCAGTTGAACACCGCCGAACCTCAGCCGGCGGCGCCCGCCTCCCAGATCGTCGTCGCCGATGCGACTCCGGTGTTCCTGCACGGGCCTGGTGGGCGTGCTGCGCGCCGCGGGCTACGACGTCACAGGAGCTGCCACAGTCACGGAACTGCGCGAGTCTCTGGGCAAGCAGCCGCCAGACCTCGTCTTGTTGGATGTCCGGCTTCTCGCTGATGACGACGCTGTCTGCGCCGCGGCCCGTGACCAAGGGATCTCCGTTGTCGTGACGGTCGCCGATCCGGACGATCGCGTCCTGGAACTCGTCAACGAGGGCGTCAACGGTTTGTGGGACCGAGAGGGCGATGTCGGCGAGCTGCGTCGGGTCGTCACGGGGGCGCTGGCCGGTTCGCCGGTGGTGTCGCCCGACGTCGGAGCCGCCCTGCTCGAGCGGATAGCGGGCGCCGGTCGGGCCGGCCGCGAGACCGTGGGGCAGTTGACCAGCCGGGAGCAGGAGATCCTCGGGCACATGGCCGACGGCAAGGGCAACCGTGCCATCGCCGACGCTCTGTTCATCTCCGAGAACACCGTTCGCAACCATGTCCGCAACGTCTTGGACAAGTTGCAGGCCCGAACACGCACCGAGGCGGTCGTGCGGGCCGTGCGCGCCGGGCTGATCCGGTTGGGCTGAAACCGCACGCATCGGTCCGGGCCCGGACTCCGACTACCATGGACAACCTTGGACTCAGGAAGGCGTCAGAGTGGCACTGATGGAACGACTCCTCCGCGTGGGGGAGAAACGCGTCGTCCGCAAACTCGAATCGGTGGCCCGCCAGGTCAACGCGATCGAAGACGAGTTCGTCGCCATGAGCGACGAGGAACTGCGGGCGTTGACCGCCTCAGTACAAGGAGCGGATCGCGAACGGCGAGCCGCTCGACGACCTTCAGGCCGAGGCCTTCGCCACCGTCCGCGAGGCCGCCCGGCGCACCTTGGGTCAGCGCCACTTCGATGTGCAGATCATGGGCGGTGCGGCGCTGCACCTCGGGAACATCTCCGAGATGAAGACCGGTGAGGGCAAGACCCTCGTCGCCACCCTGCCGTCCTACCTCAACGCGCTGACCGGCGATGGCGTCCACGTGGTCACCGTCAACGACTACCTCGCCGAGCGGGACTCGGAATGGATGGGTCGGGTGCATCGATTCTTGGGGCTGGACGTGGGGGCGATCCTGGCGCCGATGTCTCCCGCGCGAACGCAAGATCGCCTATGGCGCCGACATCACCTACGGAACGAACAACGAGTTCGGGTTCGACTACCTGCGTGACAACATGGCATGGACGAAGGACGAGATGGTCCAGCGCGGTCATCCGTTCGCGATCGTCGACGAGGTCGACTCCATCCTCATCGACGAGGCGCGCACACCCTTGATCATCAGTGGTCCCGCCGACGATGCGCCCCACTGGTACGTGGAGTTCGCGCGTATCACGCGGTCGCTGCGACGGGACGACGACTACGAGGTCGACGAGAAGAAGCGCACCGTGGCCATCTTCGAGAGTTCGATCGATCGGGTGGAGGACCAGCTCGGCATCGACAACCTCTACGACACCGTGAACTCGCCACTGGTGTCGTACCTGAGCAACGCGGTCAAAGCCAAGGAGCTGTACAAGAAGGACCGCGACTACGTCGTCATCGATGGCGAGATCATGATCGTCGACGAGCACACCGGCCGGATCCTCGCCGGACGGCGCTACAGCGAAGGCTTGCACCAAGCGCTGGAGGCCAAAGAGAACGTCGAGATCAAGGCCGAGAACCAGACACTGGCCACCATCACACTGCAGAACTACTTCCGTCTGTACGACAAGCTCAGCGGCATGACGGGAACGGCCATGACCGAGGCCGCCGAGTTCGGGCAGATCTACGGCATGAGCGTCGTCCCCATCCCCACCAACCGTCCCATGGCCCGCGTCGACCAGCCCGATCTCGTGTATCGCACGGAGGAGGCCAAATTCGCCGCGGTCGTCGAGGACATCGTCGAGCACGTCGACAACGGTCAGCCGGTGCTCGTGGGCACGGTCAGCGTCGAGAAGAGCGAGTACCTGTCCGCGCAACTGCGCAAGCGGGGCGTCAAGCACGAAGTCCTCAACGCCAAGCAGCATGATCGCGAGGCCACGATCGTCGCCCAGGCGGGTCGCAAGGGCTCGGTCACCGTCGCCACCAACATGGCCGGCCGCGGAACTGACATCATGCTCGGCGGCAACTCCGAGTTCATGGCTGCCCAGGAACTCGCACGACAGGGGCTCAGCCCGGTCGAGACACCCGCGGAATACGAGGCCGCGTGGCCCCAGGCGTTGCAGACCGCCCAAGAGGCTGTGGCGCTGGAGCACGACGAGGTCACCGCTGCGGGTGGTCTGTACGTTCTCGGCACAGAGCGGCACGAGTCGCGCCGGATCGACAACCAGTTGCGGGGGCGCTCGGGCCGTCAGGGAGATCCCGGCGAGACCCGCTTCTACCTGTCGCTGCAGGACGACCTCATGCGACTGTTCAAGGCGGACATCGTGGACGCGTTCCTGCGCCGCTTCAACGTCCCCGATGACGTCCCGATCGAGGCCAGCATGGTCACCAAGGCCATCGCCAACGCCCAGACCCAGCGTGAGGCCCAGAACTTCGAGATCCGCAAGGACGTCCTGAAGTATGACGACGTGCTGAACCGTCAGCGGCTCGTCGTCTACGAAGAGCGGCAGCGGGTGCTCGAGGGCGAGGACATCAGCGACCAGGTGCGCGCATTCATCGATGACACGATCCGCGCCTATGTGACCAACGCGACCGCCGAGGGCTACGCCGAGGATTGGGACCTCGACACTTTGTGGACCGCACTGCGCCAGCTCTATCCGGTGGCCGTGACAGTCGACGACCTCGTTGCGGCCAGTGGCGGTGAGTTGGCCGACCTGACGTCCGACTTCGTCGTCGAAGAGATCGTCGATGACGCCCAGGCTGCCTATGAGCGCCGCGAGGAGGAACTCGGCTCCGAGGGCATGCGCGAATTCGAGCGACGGGTCGTGCTGTCCGTCCTCGACCGGCGGTGGCGGGAACACCTGCACGAGATGGATCACCTGCGCCACGGCATCGGGTTGCGGGCCATGGCGCAGAAGGACCCGCTCGTCGAGTACCAGCGCGAAGGTTTCGACCTGTTCAACGGCATGATGGAAGGCATCAAGGAGGAAACCGTCGGGTACCTCTTCAACGCCGAGGTGCAGGTCAACCAGGTCGACGAAGACGTACAGGAAGCCGTCGAATCCCTGACCGATGCGTCCGACGGCGCCGTGGCCGACCTACTCGCGGCGGCAGTCGCCACCGGAGACGTCGAACCGGCGCGCCCCGAGGTCAGCGCCAAGGGCCTCGGACCGTCCCGGCCGCGTGACATGGAGTACTCGGCCCCGTCGATCGACACCGGGGGTTCGGTGCGCACCGTTGCCCACTCCGACGAACCCGAGGAAGTCGAAGTCGACCCCAACGCGTCGCGGGCCGAGCGTCGCAGGGCCCAGCGGGCCAACCGCAAACGCGGCCGCTGATCAGCGAACCTCGGCGGCGGTCACGACCCACTGCCCGCGCCTGCGCCTCAGCTCCAGCGCCACTGCCTGGAATCGGCGCGCCCCCTGGATGACGGCCGTCGCCTCGATAACGCCGCTGACCGGTTGGGCCAGTCGCAAAGACGTCACCGAACGGACGGGACCGTTGCGGCCGGGACGCACCCGCGCCCGACGCTGCAGCCGTTCGAGTGTCGCCGGTGACAGCACGCGGAACATCTGCCGGGCCGGCCGATCCCCATTGCTGACCTCGACGACCGCAGCGGCGATGCGCGCGATCCAACGCTGAGTGTCGTCGGGGAGCGACGGGACCCGATGCTGGGGGATGGGGTCCACGCCTCGGGGACGCCATTGCAGCGCCAAGGCCTGCTGTTGCCCGCCCTGTTGTCCGGCGTCCTGCTTCTGCACGTCCTGTCGTTGCGGCCGTTGCGGCTGCTGGGGTTGTTTCGGCACGTGCGGCTGTTGCGGTTCTTGCGCCTCTTGTCGCGTCGATGGACGGACCTGTGCCTGTGCGGGCGGGTGCGGGTACGGGTGTGCGGGTGCGGGTGCGGTTGCGGTTGCGGGTGCAGGTGCGGGTGCGGTTGCGGGTGCAGGTGCGGGTGCGGTTGCGTGTGGCTGAGCGTAGTGAGTCATTTGTCCCCCGATGGTCATTCGTCCCCGCTTGTCTTCCGTGTGCTGGCTTGTCGTCCGTGTGCTGGCTTGTCGTCCGTGTGCTGGCTTGTCGTCCGTGTGCTGGCTTCAGTGGCGATTTGGACATCTTCTGCCGCACTCCACGTGGCGTTTGATGCTGTTTGATGCTGTTAAATGTTATTTGCCCTTGTTCAGCGCGGTTTAATGAGAAACCCGATCCGGGGTTCGAGTCAAGACCCGACGACGAATGTGAGGTGAACCACCGCTTCGGGCACCACCACGCCCCGACTGGTCGGGGAAGCGTCATGGTCGGCGGATGTCCACCGCTGATTTCCCCCAGATGTGGGACCTTCTGCCCGTCCTCGAACCGCAGACGGCTGAAGAAGCAGCCGACGTCGCTGCGGCGGAACTGGCGGCGATCGGATGGACGGACCGGGTCCGAGCGATGGCGGGTGCCGAGATTCGGGTGGGCATCGAGGATCGGGTCGTCACCGGCACGGTGGGACCGGTGTTCGGCGACGCTGTCGTGATACTCGCGACTGACGGTCAGTGGCTGCTGCCGACGGCCACGATCTCATGGGTCCGGGGCCCCACCCGCCCCGCCCGTGGTCCGACGGGCAGGCAACGCGCCTCCGGCGCTTCCGCGGCGCGGGAGTGGGTCGGTCGGGAGGTCACGGCCGCATTGCGTGACGGACAGATCCTCACCGAGGAACTGGATTGTGTGGGTGCCGACCACATCGTTCTCCGTGGCTCAGCGGGGGGATGGATCGTCCCGTGGTCGGCGCTGCGCTGGCTGCGCTGTCAGTGATCGGCCCTCTCGTCCCTGAGCGACTGCTCGGTTTGTGCGTACATGCGCTTGAGGTAGTCCTCGAAGTCAGCCTCGTCTACTCGCCATTGACCCCGGCCGCCGATTTTCACAGCCCTCAACTCGCCTGAGCGGACCAGGGCGTACGCCTGCGCCGCTGAGATGTTCAGCACATCCGCGATATCCGCGAGGGTCAGGAATCGACGGTCCACGGTCTAATGCTGGCACGGGTCGGGCGCACGGGGCGCCGGACCGGTACTTCGGGGGAGACATGTCAGTTCGTCCAGACGGAAACGTCCACCTCACTCGCGGACCGGGACGAGCCCGGCTGACTGTTGGCGTGGGCTTGATCGCCGCGGCAGCGATCGTCGCGGGTATCGCCGTGACAGGTGAGGAAGTCGACCACCAGCGGGCCTGGATCGCCCGCGAACCGGTGCCGGCGGGGGCCCGGATCGACTCCCTCGCGTTCGAGCAGGTGTCGGTTTCGCTGCCCGAACCGGCCGCTCTGGTCACCCAACCCGCCGGCGTCGCGACGAGAGGTCTCGCCCCCGGCGAACTACTGACCGTCTCGGACGTGACGGGCGGCGAAGCCACCGAGCAGCGCCTGGTCACCTTGCCCATCCCGGCGGACCGGTTGCCGGTCCAGTTGCGCCCGGGAGACACGGTGGACATCTGGGACCACGACCTGCCCGTACTCAGCGACGTGACCGTCCAGCGCACGGCCGGTGCGGATCTCGGTCCTGGCCGGGTCGAGGTGTCGGTTCCCGTCGAGCAGACGCGGGCAGCGGTCCGGGCCGCCTCCTCGCAGGGTCTCGTCGTGGCGGTGCACCCATGACCTGGGTGCTCGCGATCAGCGGCCTGAACTGCGAGGCCGCGATCGTCCGCTCCCTCACCGGCAGCGACCCCGGGGCTCGGAGGGTCTCCGATGTCGTGGAACTGCTGGCACTCGCCAGGCCCGAACTGGCCGACGTCGTGGTCGTGTCCAGCAGATTCCCTCAGATGAACCGTGATGTGGCGCTGCGGATCGCGGCGTCCGGTGTGCCCTGTTGGGGGATCGCTGACACGAACGATGATTCCGCGGCGCGACAATGCGCCGAATGGGGCCTGCCGGTGCTCACAGTGTCAGCCGACAGTGACCTCGCCGCGTTGTTGGCGCAGGCCCGGATGCCGGAATCCCCGCCACCGGACGTCGCGCCGATCATCGCCGTGACCGGGCCACCGGGGTCGACCGGGCGCACGACGGTCGCCACCAATCTCGCCGCTCAGTGGGGATCCGACGTACTCCTCATCGACGCTGACCCGGTGGCGCCGGCCGTGGGCTTCTTCTGCGGGCTGCCACCCGGGGCGCCCGGGGTGATGGGGGCTGCGAGGGCCGCAGCCGGAGGTCGGCTCGATCCCGCCGCGCTGCTGGCTGCCGCCTCTCCCTGGTGGGGTGTGGCGGTCCTTCCCGCAGCGCCCGACGCGAACACGGCCCTCGCGGGACCCGGCGTGTGGGACGCAGTTGCGCGTGCTGGGATACCGGTCGTGGTCGACTGCGGGCCTGACGTGTCACATGGGTCCGGGCACCCCGTGCTCGCTCGCGCCGCAGCAGTCGTCACGGTGGCTGTGCCCTCGGCGCTGGGGATCAGGCGGTGGGCCGATGGTGCCGGACGGATCCGGGAGGCATCCGCTGCCGAGGAAACGGTCGTGTGGAATCACGTCCCGGATCGTGGACTGGGACCAGACCCGCTGCGCCGGCTGGGGCAGATCGTGGCGCAGGTGTCTCCGGCAGCTCGGGTGGCCGGTCTCCCGCACGATCCACGAGCGGCGACCCGCCTCGACCGCCGCCCAGTTCCGTTGCGCCGCGCCGCGCCGCGGTCCGCGCTGGCCAAGGCCATCGAGCGTCTGGCCGGCTCGCTGCGGACCACGGTGTCGGGGTGACTCGGACAGGGACCACTGGTGCGGGGACCACCGGGACGGTGAACCCTCAGACAGGGGCACCTCGGACAGGGAACCTTCGGACAGGGAACCTTCGGGACAGGGAACCTTCGGGACAGGGAACAGGGCCCCTCGGTATACGGGAACGAGGGGCCCTGTTCATGCCGCACGACTCACGGGTCATGCGGTTGTGGTGTCGTTCGTCGAGCGACTGCTGCCACAGACTCTGTTGTCTTGTTCGACCGCCGTCGCCGCCTCTGGAGAGGTGTTGTCGTCGTCGCCGGTCAAGACTGAGTCGAAGTGACTCTGTTGTCTGTCGGTGTCCCTCTGTGAACGTTTCGCCACCTCGGTGCGGACCTTCTCGGTGATGGTCCCGCTGCTCCTCGGTGACAGTTCCACCCTGCCTCGCTGTTGTTGCCGGAAGCAACGCGAGGGCGGGGACTGGCCGTGGGGATCACCCGTTTCGACCAATGTCATTTCGGCGGGTGTCGTATCGGCGGGTGTCGTATCGGCGGTGTCGTATCGGCGGTGTCGTTTCGGCGGGTGTCGTATTGGCGAAGGTGCGGCGCTACCGATGGAGGGCCTGCGGCGCCACGATGAAACGGCCTGCGGCGCCACCGATGAAACGGCGGGCGGCGCCACCGATGAAATGGTGTCGAGTTGGTTCGTGACAGCATGGGGGCAGCGTCGAAGGGAGTTGCGGTGGCCGACCGGCTCAGTCCGCTGGATGTGTCGTTCCTCTACCTCGAGGAGCCCACGACCCCGATGCACGTCGGCAGCGTCGCGGTCTTCGAACCACCCGCCGCGGGCTTCGACCACGACCGACTGGTCCGGCTCATCCGGACCCGGATCGCTTTCGTCCCGCGCTACCGGCAACGTGTGCGCTGGGTTCCGGGCCGGGTCGCCAACCCGGTGTGGGTCGACGACGAGTCTTTTGATGTCACCTACCACGTGCGCCGCTCCGCTCTGCCTCGACCCGGCACTGACGCGCAACTGCGCGAGTTGGTGGCCCGCATCATGAGTCGCCCGTTGGACCAGAACCGGCCACTGTGGGAGATGTACCTGATCGAAGGCCTCGAGGGGGGGAGGTTCGCGATCTTGTCCAAGAGTCACCACGCGATGGTCGACGGCATGGCGGCCGTGGACATCGGCCAGGTGATCCTGGACGTGACGCCCGAGCCTCGGGCATTGGGGACCGACGTCTGGCGTCCCGCGCGCGAGCCGACGTCGCTCGAGCTGTTCGTCGGAGGAGTCGCCGATTCGCTCCGGTCGCCCGCCGCAGTCGTGGAGTCGGTCAAGACCGGATTTGGGGATGTGCGCGAAACCGCCTTGGACCTCGGTCGCAGTGTCGCCGGTGTCCTCAGCGCCGCTGCAACGGTGGTCCGCCCCCCGGCGCACAGCCCACTGAACGTCGAGATCGGTGAGCAACGCCGGTACGGCACCGCGGACACGTCGCTGGTCGACTACAAACGCATTCGCAAAGCCCATGGCGGCACCATCAACGACGTCGTCCTGGCGGTCATCGCCGGAGCGCTGCGTGAGTGGCTGATGGCGAGGGGCGAGAACCTCACCGCCCGCAGCACCATCCGGGCCATGGTCCCGGTCAGCATGCGCCCCGAGGGCGACGCCAATGCCGGCGGCAATCAGGTCGCCGCATTCCTCTGCGACCTCCCGGTCGGAGAGCCGGATCCCGTGGTGCGACTCCAGCGAGTCACCTTCGAGATGGGCCAACTGAAGGCCAGCGGGCAGGCGCTCGGCGCGCAGGCCATTGTCGGGATCGCCGGCTTCGCGCCGCCCACGCTGCACGCCATCGGGGCCCGCGCGGCCAGCGGCCTGACCCGGCGGGTGTGGAACCTCGTCGTCACGAACGTGCCCGGCCCTCAATTCCCGCTGTACGCAGGCGGTTCCCGCATGCTCGCGGCTTACCCGGTGGTCCCGTTGGCACGCAACCAGGCCGTCAGCATCGGGCTCACGTCGTATGACGGCGGCGTGTTCTACGGACTCAACGCGGATCGCGACGGCATGCCCGATGTGGACGTGTTGGCGGAGTGCATCAGCGCTGCTTTGGCGGAATTGGTGGACACCACCACGCCGAGCGGCCGGAGGCGTACCGTAAAGGCGTAACAACTCCGCCACGCAGCCCTCAGGGTCGCGTTTTGATGTGAGTGCTGAGGTGACTGGAATGGCACAGGCACGTCCGATCCGCCGGGGACTGGTCCTCGGCGGGGGTGGGGTGTTGGGTGCCGCGTGGATGATCGGGGCGCTGTCCGCTCTGCGCGACGTGCACGGCATCGATCCTCGCGACTGCGACGTCATCGTCGGCACATCGGCCGGGTCGGTCGTGTCGGCGCTGCTGGGCGCCGGGGTCTCGGTCGACCAGATGGTGTCGCACCAGTGCGGCCACCCGATCACCGACGGACCCCTCGCCGGCTTCTCGTTCGACTACGAGAAGGCGACCGGACCCAGCCGCCCCACGCGACCGCGACTCCTCGGGCCCGGGTCGGCCAAACTGATCGGCTCCAGCATCCGCAGGGCGAGACGGATGCCGCCGACGGCGGTCCTCAGCGGGTTCCTGCCTACGGGTACCGGTTCCCTGGCCCGGGTCGGCCACCTGGTCGAGGCCATCACTCCCATGGGGGAGTGGTCTCCCCATCCGAACCTGTGGATCGTCGCCATGGACTACGAGGATGGACGCCGAGTCGCTTTCGGCCAGCCGTCAGCGCCCCTGGCGCCGCTGTCGGATGCTGTCATGGCCTCGTGCGCGATCCCCGCCTGGTTCCGTCCTGTCCGGATCCACGACCGCGAGTATGTCGACGGCGGCACGTGGTCGGCCACCAACGCCGACCTCGTGGCCGGTCAGGGTCTCGATGAGGTCTATGTTCTGGCGCCCATGGTGTCGTTCCACCTCGACCGGCCGGCGACGTTGCTCACCCGGCTCGAACGCCGGTGGCGGTTGCAGGTCACCAAGCGGTGCCTCAAGGAGGCGGACAAGGTCCGCTCCCACGGGGCCAGCGTCACCGTCGTGGGCCCGGGACCCGAGGACCTCGAGGCCATGGGAGGCAATGCGATGGACCTGCCCCGCCGCATTGAAGTCCTCGAGACGTCGCTGCGCACCAGTGTCGCGACGTTGCGGGATCCGGAAAACGTCGGACCGGACCATATGTCGGAAGTCGGCTGACACGCCGTGCGCGTCTACATTCCGGTGACCTTCGTCGGGCTACGGCGGGCCGTGGCGAGCGGCGCACTGCCTTCGTCGGGGTGGCACGCACGAATCTTGGGCTCGGGCCGCTTGGGTTCGGGCGCTGACGATGCCGACAACGACCAAGGTTCTGCTGAGTACGAGTCCCTTCGCCTGGCCGCAGCGGAGTCCCTCGTTGCCTTGCGCTCCGAACCGGAGGCGCCGCGCCGCCGCGCAGTGGTGGTCGCGAACATCCCGGAGGAGTGGACCGACAGTGAACCTGATGGCGGGGTGATCCTCACCCGCCGAGTACCGGTCGAGCGGTTTCTCGCCGTCTACGCCGATGGACCCGATGCCGCCGGCACCATCGTGGCCGCTCTGAACGGCAAGGAGTCGGCGATCGACTCGACGGATCTGCTGTGGTTCGCTCGCCAAGAACTCGCCGACCTCGTCTCTTGAGGTCTCTTGAGTCGCGGCGGCTCGCAGGCCACGGCGGCTCGCAGGCCACGGCGGCCCGTGAATCACGGGCGCTCGTGACTCACAGCGGCTCGTGACGCATCGCGGTCGCACGCCCACTGCGGTCGCCTGGCCCACCGCGCCAATCCGCCCGCCCGACTGCCAAGATGGGCCCGATACTCACGAAGCGGAGGAACCTCGTGGACGCAGTGACCGACATCCCACCGGTGACCAACGAGCCCATCCGGATGTATGAGCCCGGCAGTGCGCATCGGGCTGCGTTAGCCGCGGCACTGAGCGATCTGGCCCCCGGCGAGGGTCGTGAACTGCCGCAGTGCATCGGTGGCGAGTGGGTGCCGGCGGGCGGCGAACCCTTCGTGGTGGTGCAGCCGCACGACCACGCTGCCGTGTTGGGCACCGGTCGGGAGTCCGTGACCGCGGACGCCGCCGCCGCAGTCTCCGCTGCTGCCGCGGCCGCGCCCGCGTGGCGAGACATGGCGTTCGACGATCGGGCGGCCATCATCCTCAAGGCGGCCGACTTGCTCTCGGGGCCCTGGAGGGATCGGCTCAATGCCGCCACGATGCTCGGGCAATCCAAGACCGCCATCCAGGCGGAGATCGACTCCGCCTGCGAATTGATCGACTTCTGGCGGTTCAATGTCGGGTTCGCCCGCCAGATCCTCGCCGAACAACCGATCTCGTCGCCCGGGGTCTGGAACCGCACCGACCACCGGCCGCTCGAGGGGTTCGTCTACGCCATCACACCGTTCAACTTCACGGCGATCGCCGGGAATCTGCCGACCGCGCCGGCGTTGATGGGCAACACAGTGGTCTGGAAACCGGCCGCGACGCAGCAGTTCGCCGCCTCGCTGGTCATGGAGATTCTCATGGAAGCGGGGCTTCCACCTGGCGTCATCAACATGGTGACCGGATCCGGTATCCCCGTGTCGGAGGTGACTTTGGCATCACCCGACCTCGCCGGGATCCACTTCACCGGCTCGACCCCGGTGTTCCAGATGTTGTGGCGAACCGTCGGCACCAACATCGACCAATACCGCAGCTACCCCCGCATCGTGGGTGAGACCGGCGGTAAGGACTTCATCATGGTTCACCCGTCCGCGGACCCTGCGGTCGTCGTCACCGCGATGGTTCGGGGGGCGTTCGAGTTCCAGGGGCAGAAGTGCTCCGCGGCCTCGCGTGCCTACGTGCCACGCAGTGTCTGGAGCCGCATCCGGGACGACGTGGCGGATACGACGGAGAGCCTGACGATGGGATCCACCCTCGACTTCGCCAACTTCATGGGAGCCGTCATCGACGACCGCGCTTTCGGACGGTTGGCTGCTGTCCAGCAGCGGGCGGCCGCAGATGACACCGTCACGACTCTCGCGGGCGGTTCGTCGGACGACTCCGTGGGCTACTTCGTCCGCCCCACAGTGCTGGAGTGTTCTGATCCGACCCGTGAGTACTTCACGACCGAGTACTTCGGACCGCTACTTGCAGTCCACGTGTTCGACGACTCCGACTACGACCGGGTGCTGGACCAAATGGAAGGGATCGCTCCCTATGCGTTGACGGGTTCGATCATCGCCCAGGATCGCGCCGCCATCGCCGACGCCATGCATCGGCTGCGGTTCGCCGCCGGGAACTTCTACATCAATGACAAGCCGACGGGTGCGGTGGTGGGTCAGCAGCCGTTCGGCGGCGGTCGGGCCTCGGGCACGAACGACAAGGCAGGTGCTGCGCAGAACCTCATGCGCTGGACGAGCACGCGCTCGATCAAGGAGACCTTCGTGCCACCGACGGATCATCGCTACCCCCACATGGACTGATGGCTGCGCCCGGATCGGGCCCGGGGGTGTCGTGATGGCCGTGCCCGCAACGGACAATGCGGCGTCGTGGTGGCGGTACGCCATGGTGCTCGCGGCGTGGCTGGTCACACGCGTCGGGTTGGTGATCCTGGGACGAGTGGAACTGGGGTTCTATCCCGGTGGACGCTTGGCGTTCGACGATCTTGACGTCTATGCGCGTTGGCTCCCCGTCCTGTCGGATGGGCGACTTCCGGTCGATGACATGTGGCAGTACCCACCGCTGTCGGCGTTCTTCTTCCTGGCTGGAGGAATCGGGTCGGATCCTGCGACAGCGCTGTTGTTGGCGATCATGGCCGTGGACCTGATCTTGACCATCGTTCTGACCCGCCACAAGTTGGCCGCCGGATGGTACTGGGTGGGTTTCGGCGTTGTGATCGGCCCGATCCTCGTGGCGCGGTTCGATGTGGTGCCCACCCTTTTTGCGGTGCTCGCTGTCATCGCCGCCGCCCACCCGGTGCGAACAGGTGTCTGGGCAGCAATCGGCGCGGGCTTCAAGGTGTGGCCGGTCCTCGTGCTGGCCGTGGTGCCCCGGCGGCGTTCGCTGCCCGCTCTGGGCAGCTTCGTGGCGATCACGGTGCTGCTGCTGGCCGGCACCGCCCTCGTCTTCGGTGACCTGACAGGGTTCCTCGGCGGACAAGGCAGTCGCGGTCTGCAGGTGGAATCCGTCGCCGCGTTGCCGTTCCTGATCATCAATGCGACCCAGGGCGGCGTCGAGTTGGAGTATCGATACGGTGCGATGGAGGTGGCGGTCGCCGGGGCGGGGATCGCCGCTGCCGTGGTCACCGTCGTGGCCGTCGTCGGCCTTGTGTGGCTCGCCGTGGTCTGGTGGCGACAACGCCTCGCCCAGGCTGCGCCCGCCGACATCGCGTTCACGGTGGTTCTCTTCTCTGTCGTCGTGAGTCGGGTGTTCTCGCCCCAGTACTCCATCTGGCTCCTGGGGCTGGGTGCGCTGTGCCTGGTGGCCCCCCGGTCTCGAGTTCGCACCGCGGTGTGGCTCGTGGTGGCCGCCGCCGCGATCGCTCAGATCCTCTACCCGGGCGGCTATGGGCGGCTGTTGTCGGGTGACCCCTTGATGGTCACGCTGCAGGCGGTGCGGGTGACGCTCGTGGTGGTGGCGGCTGCGTGGTCGTGGTATCGCGTCGTCGTGCGACCCGGAACCGGACCCGGACCCGGTCCGAGTCAGTGAAGCCGAGCGCATGGGGGTGATCCTTGGACGCGGGGGTGGTCCTAGGACAAAGGTCGGGTTGTTCGCAGGCGCGTCGTCGGTCACGATCGAAGAGGAGGACTCCGACATGTTGACCATCACCCGCTTCGTCTCCGCTGTGGCCGCGGTGGCCCTCGTGCTCGCTGCACCGCCTGCGTCCGCAGCGCCAGGCGGTCCGGGTGGAGGCGCGGACACGATCGTCAGTTCCGGCCGATGCTCGGGCTCGAGTAGTTGGGTCATGTCCGGCAGGGCGAAGAACCGCGGAATCCTGGTCGCGATCCGTATCACCGGCTCCCGTCAGTTCTGGCGCGCGAGGGTGCTGCACAACGGTCGGGTCGTGCCCGGTGGGTTCGGGGGGCCGGGGCGGGGGGGTTACATCTTCCGGCGGCCCACGTTGAATCTTCCGGGCGTGGACACCTACCGCTTCGACGCTCGCAGCCGTTCCGGGGAGACCTGCTCGGGGTCGTTGACGTATTGACCGGCCACGACTTTCCTGGCCGGCAACAATCTCGTTGGCCGGAAACGACCTACTGAGTGTCCACCCGACGCGCCACAATGAACCATGACCCCGCCGGCGACCCCAATGGCTGGTCGGCTGGTCAGCGGTGCAGCGGGGCACGGTTCGGGTTCTGATTCCGACGATCCGCGTTCGATCGTTCGCCGCGAGGTCCTGCGGTTCGCGATCCCGGGACTGATCGGACTGGTCATCCTCGCTCTCCTGAGTCTTGTGGTCGCAGTGGCAGTGGCCCGGGAGCAATCCATGCGCGATGCCGCGATGACAGCGCAGTTCTTGGCCCGCTCCGTGGTGGAGCCTCGCCTGAGTGAGGATCTGATCGCGGGACGACCGGGGGACATCTCCTCGCTCGACGACGCGCTCGCTGTCACGCTCGAGGGCTCCGATGTGCTGGGATTGAGGGTGTGGACGGCGGATGGCATCGTCGTCTATGCCGATGACCCGCGGATCATCGGCGAGCCGTTCGTCCCGGCGCCGACCTTCGACCCAGGCGCCGGGGTGGTCGTCGAACCGGCGGATGTGTCCCGACCCGAGAATCGATACCTGGATCCCGAGTCCGCGATCCTCGACGTCAGTGTCCCCGTGAAGGGTGCCGATGGCGTCACCTATCTGGTCCAGGTCCACCAACTGCAGGACTCGCTGTCCGAAGACGCTCGCCGAATCTGGCTGGCTTTCGCCCCGGTTGTCCTGGGGTCGCTGCTGCTTCTGGCTGTGGTCCTCGGGCTTCTGGCGGTTCGTATGGCCCGCCGGATCAGCGCCGACCTGCGGGTTCGACAGGATCTACTCCAACGTGCCGTCGATGCCGGGGACGTCGAGCGGCGTCGGATCGCCGCCCGCCTGCACGACGGGACCGTCCAGGACCTCGCGGGACTTTCGTTCACGCTGGCGGGACTGTCCGCCCGGGCCCGTGCGGATGGAGCGGCAGACGATGCCGAGCAGCTGGATTCCGCAGCCGGGCAGGCCCGCGACGCGGTGCGAGGTCTGCGCAGCCTCCTGGTGGACATCTACCCGGCGAACCTGACCCGCACCGGTCTCGCACCGGCATTGGCCGACCAGATTGCGGCTCTACCCAGCGGGATCGAGGCCAGGGCCGATGTTGCGGAAATCGCGGACCTCGATCCCGAAGTCCAAGCGGTCGTATATCGCATTGCACGAGAGGCGCTGGCGAACGCAGCCAAACACTCGGGGGCCGACCATGTGACCGTGACCCTGTTGCGGGAACGAAATAGCGGCCTGCCTGAAGGGGAAGGGGGCCGGGAGCGAGCGGGGGAGAGCGAGCGGGAGATCGAGCGGGAGAGCGAGCGGGAGAAGAGGTGGTCCTGACAGTGACAGACGACGGAACGGGGTTCGACCCGGATGCAGTGGAGACGGGGCACATGGGGCTGCGGATCAGCAGCGACCTGGCAGAGTCGGTCGGTGGCCGGTTGACCGTCGCGGGCGGCCCTGGTACCGGTACGACCGTGACTGTCCGGGTGCCGGTGACATGATCGGCGTCGTCCTCGTCGATGACCACGAGGTGGTGGTCCAGGGACTCCGCCTCCTGCTCGGTCAGATCGACGACATCGAGGTTCTCGGCTCGGCGAACGATGGGGCCTCGGGTGTCGAACTGGCGCGTCGGCTGCGGCCCGATGTCGTGCTGATGGACCTGTCGATGCCCGGTACCGATGGCATCGCCGCCACAGCCGCCATCACCGAGTCCGTGCCCGACACCGCGGTCGTTGTGCTCACAACTTTCTCGGATCGCGAACGGGTACTGGCCAGCCTCGACGCTGGCGCAGTGGGGTACCTGATGAAGGATGTCTCACCTTCGGTGCTCCAGGACGGTGTGCGCGCGGCGGCAGCGGGGGGCTCGCCCATCGATCCACGGGTGGCCCGGATGCTGGTGGAAGCCCGGCGTACGCGAGTCGAGTCAGGCACCGCGCACACGCTGACCGCGAAGCAGGTCGAGGTCCTTCGGTTGGTGGCCGCAGGCAAACCCAATCGCCTCGTGGCCCGCGACCTTGGTATCAGCGAGAAGACCGTCAAGGCTCACCTGACCCAGGTCTACGCAGCCCTCGGCGTCACCGACCGGGTGCAGGCGACGCTGTGGGCCCACGAGCACTTGGCGGCTCCGTGAGCAGACTCACCGTTCGCCGTTGAGCCACGCCGTCCCGACGCGCTGTTCTTTGTCCAAGTACTTGACGATCCACTCCTCGGCGACACCCTCGATCTTGCCTCCCACCAAAGGGACGGTGCACTTCAGTGATCCGACGGTTTGCACCGTGGTGCCCTGCGGGTGTGGATCCAGATTGACGTCGCCACTGAAGCCGATGGGGTTGTTGCCGAAGTCCACGACAAAGGTTGCGGTGCGAAGGCCGGCGTCCTGATCCGATGTCCACCGTTGCGTCTCGACGAGAGTGACAGTCTCGCCGACGAACTTCTTCGCGAACCCGGGCAGTTTGGCCGGTAGCACCCGGCGGCTCACGATGGTGATGAGGGTGTCCTCCTCGAAGACATCCGCCGACGCCTCGATCGAACCGCTGGCCAGACACTTGTGTTCGACGAACTCGGGGTCACACAGCATGGCGAACACCTCGTCGGCGTCCGCCTGGTACTGCTGGACCCAATCGATCTTCTTGGCCACGCGCACTCCTCCTGAGTCATCCGCCCTGCCTGACAACCCCACCATGCCCTACTCGGCACCCCTGAGGGTGCCCAGTATCCGACCGCTTGCGCGTCCAGGTTGTGTGCAGGGCGCGACGGTGCGGGTGGGCCGATAGGCTGAGAACGATCATGACCACCCACCTGTCAGGCGACATCGCCGCTCGCCACGAGTCCGAGGATCGGCAGCGCTCGGACATCTTGGCCGAGGCGATCTCGCAGGCGGAGGCCCTCGGCGCCGCAGGAGTTCCCGGGGTCGCACCCTTGGTGGAGTTGTACTACTCCAACGTCGCCGTCGAGGACCTGCTGGTGCAGGACCCGCTCGACATCCTCGGGCGCCGCGCTCAGCCATCGGCAACTGGCCACTCATCGCGAGCCCGGGCGTTCCGTGGTGCGGGTGCACACCCCGACCGTGGAGGAGAACGGGTGGAGCAACGGCCACACGTGCGTCGAGATCGTGACGGACGACATGCCGTTCCTCGTCGACTCGGTGTCCGCGGCCCTGTCCTCCAACGGGCGGGGGATCCATCTGGTCATCCATCCGCAGTTCGATGTCCGCCGCGACGACACCGGCAACCTGCTGTCTCTCGGGCGGGTCGACCACGGCGAGGATGACGCCAAGCCACTGGATGCGCTGTCCGAGTCCTGGATCCATTTCGACATCGATCGCGAATCCGATCGGGTCGCTCTCGACGAACTCACCGCCATCCTGGAATCGGTGCTCGCCGATGTGCGTGCCTCCGTCGAGGACTGGCCACCCATGGTGGCGGAGGCCGGCCGGCGCGCCGAGGACATGGCCGAGCATCCGATTCCTGGAGTGCCCGAGCAGGACCAGCAGGAAGCGGTTTCGTTCCTGCGTTGGCTGGCCGACGGCAACTTCACGTTCCTGGGGCACCGCCGGTATGACCTCGCCGAGACTGAGGACGGCACCGCTTTGGTGGTCACACCCGGCAGCGGAGCCGGAATCCTCCGTGGTGGTGACGGGTCGGTCCGATTGCTCGGAACCATGCCCGAGGCCGTGCGGGTGCGCGCACTCGAACCCGATCCGTTGATCCTCACCAAGGCCAACTCACGATCCACCGTGCATCGCAGCACCTACCTCGACTACGTCGGGGTCAAGGTGTTCGATGAGACACGGCACGGTCATCGGGGAGGACCGGTTCCTCGGCCTCTACACGGCTGCGGCGTACAACCAGAGCATCCACGACATCCCGGTCCTGCGCGCCAAGGCCGCTCAAGTGCTGGTGATGAGTGGTTTCGCTGCCGACTCGCACAGCGGCAAGGATCTGCTGCAGTTCTTGGAGACCTACCCGCGCGACGAGTTGTTCCAAGCCATCTGCCGGCGAGTTGCTCGACACCGCACTCGGGGTTCTGCGGCTTCAGGAACGCCGCCGAACCCGGTTGTTCTGGCGCCGCGACCCATACGAGCGGTTCGTGTCGTGCCTGGTCTACCTGCCCCGCGACCGTTACAACACGACCGTGCGGCACCGCATGGAAGCCACCCTGTGCAATGCCTTCGATTCCGAGAACATCGAATTCCGTACCCGGGTCACCGAGAGTGTCTTGGCCCGACTTCACTTCGTTGTCCGGGTGCGGCCGGGACACGTATCTACCCCATCCCGATCATGCGGTGGTCGAAGCCGAGCTCGCCGCGGCAGCCCGTTCGTGGGAAGACGTTTTCGCCGACGACCTCCTCGAGGCAGTGGGCGAAGAGGACGCCACCCGGTTGACGGCGAGGTTCGGGCGGTGCCATGCCGGAGGCCTACAAGGAGGTCTTCCCCGCACGCACCGGTGTGGCCGACATCCGTCACCTCGACCGGCTCCCGGACGGTGCGACGGAGTTGAACCTCTACCGTCCCTATGAGGCGGGGGAGCGCACGCGTCGACTCGAAGATCTACCGATCCGGGGAGTCGGTCTCGCTGTCCCGGATTCTCCCGGTACTGCAACACCTCGGTGTGGAGGTGACGGACGAACGCCCGTTCAATGTCCCCGACTCGGCAGGCACCCCCTACCGGATCTACGACTTGGGCCTGGTGTTCCCCGAGGGTGACCTACCGTTCGGGGATTCCCTGAAGGAGCGTTTCGAGGAGGCGTTCCTGGCCACGTGGCGAGGTGCCGCCGAGGTCGACGGCTTCAACGCACTCGTGCTGCGCGCCGGCCTGAACTGGCGCGAAGCAGCGCTGCTGCGCGCGATGGTCAAGTACATGCGCCAGGCACGGGTGTCGTTCAGCCCGCGCTATGTACAAGCAGTCCTGCTGGCGCATCCGGAGGTCGTCCGCGACCTGGTCGACCTGTTCCACGAACGGTTCGAGCCGGCGCGCGCCGACGACCGCGAGGCCGCCCAGTCCGTCATCCACGATCGGATCCTGGAACGCATCGATGCGGTCGCGTCGCTCGACGTCGATCGGATCCTGCGGTTCCTGCTCACCTTCATCACCACCTGCGTGCGCACCAGCTACTACCGTCCAGCCACTGATCCGTTCCAGATCTCGTTCAAGCTGCAGCCGCGTCTCATGGACGAACTCCCCGAACCCCGACCGCGCAACGAGATCTGGGTCTACTCCCCGGTCGTCGAGGGCGTGCACCTGAGATTCGCGGCGGTGGCCCGCGGGGGGCTGCGCTGGAGCGATCGGCCCGAGGACTTCCGCACCGAGATCCTGGGTCTGGTCAAGGCGCAAGCGGTCAAGAACACGGTCATCGTGCCGGCCGGCGCCAAGGGCGGTTTCTACGCCAAACAGCTGCCCGACCCCCATCGGCGCGAGGAGTTCCAGGCCGCCGGCCGCGCCGCCTACACCCGGTTCATCTCGGGCCTGCTCGATCTCACGGACAACCGGGTGGACGGCATCGTCGCTCCGCCCGCTGACGTCGTGCGCCACGACGACGATGATCCCTACCTGGTCGTGGCGGCCGACAAAGGCACCGCCACCTTCTCCGACCTCGCCAACTCGATCTCCGCCGAGTACGGGTTCTGGCTCGGAGACGCTTTCGCGTCCGGTGGGTCTGAAGGTTACGACCACAAGGCGATGGGGATCACGGCGCGCGGCGCGTGGGAGTCGGTCAAACGCCACTTCCGGGAGCTCGGGATCGACACCCAGTCCGAGGCTTTCACGGTCGCGGGGATCGGCGACATGAGCGGCGACGTCTTCGGCAACGGGATGTTGCTGAGCGAGCACATCAGACTCGTGGCCGCTTTCGACCACCGCCACGTGTTCTTGGATCCGGCCCCGGACGCCGCTTTGTCCTTCACCGAAAGGCAACGGTTGTTCGCACGGCCCCGGTCGTCGTGGGACGACTACGACCGGGCCTTGATCTCACCGGGTGGCGGCGTGTATCCGCGGTCGGCCAAATCGATCACCATCACCGACGAGGTTCGTGAGGCACTCGGGATCGAGACCACCGCTGCTTCGCTGACCCCCAACGAGATGATCCGTGAGATCCTCCGGGCCAAGGTGCATCTGCTGTGGAACGGCGGGATCGGTACCTACGTCAAGGCGGCCACGGAATCCCAGGCCGAAGTCGGCGACAAGAGCAACGATTCTGTCCGTGTCAACGGAGGTGACTTGCGCTGCTGGGTGGTCGGCGAGGGAGGCAACCTCGGACTGACACAGCGGGGCCGGATCGAGGCTGCCCGCGCCGGTGTGCAACTCAACAACGATGCCGTCGACAACTCCGCAGGTGTCGACACCTCCGACAACGAGGTCAACATCAAGATCCTGCTCGATGACGTGGTGCGGTCCGGAGACCTGACCATGAAACAGCGCAACGAACTGCTCCACTCGATGACCGACGAGGTCGCCGATCTGGTGCTGGCCCACAACTACGACCAGAACAACACCTTGGGCAATGCCCGGATGCAGGCAGTCGGCATGCTGCCCGTGCACACCCGCATGATGCGGGAGTGGACGGCGGCCGGGGAGTTGGACCGTGATCTGGAATTCCTACCCGGCGAGGAGCAACTGCGGGAACTCGAATCGGATGGCGGCGGACTCACATCCCCGGAGCTGTGTGTCCTCCTCGCGTACTCCAAGATGATCCTGGCCGCTTCCCTGTCGGATGACGCGTTGGCCGGTGACCCCTACTTCCGGCCGGTACTGGACTCGTACTTCCCGAGTGAACTGGTCGCCAGGTACAGCGATCGGTTGCCCGATCATCCGTTGGCGCCGGACATCATCAAGACGGTCGTCGTCAACGACCTCGTCAACCGCGGGGGCATCTCGTTCGTGTTCCGGGCCCGGGAGGAAACGGCCGCCGCACCATTGGACATCGTCCGTGGGTACACGTTCGCGCGCGATGTCTTCGATCTACCGGACTTGTGGGCTCGCGTGCGCGCCCTCGACAACCAGGTGCCGACCGAAGCGCAGAGCCGGGTTTACCTCGAGGCTCGTCGACTGCTCGACCGGTCGGCGCGCTGGCTGGTCCAGACCTACAGCTCCGCCGTCGACCTCACCGCTGAGGTCGCACGATTCGGTCCCGTCGTCGCCGAACTCAGCCCGCAGTTGCCGGGATTGCTGCGGGGTGCCGAGGCCGCCCGCTGGCGCGAGATGAGCGAGGAATTCCGCGCGCAAGGGCTGCCCGAGGACATCTGCGACGACACTGCCAGCCTGCTCTATCGGTTCATGTTGCTCGATGTCGTGCGGATCTCCGAGCGCACCGGTCGCAGCGCGGCCGAGGTGGCGCCGCTGTACTTCTGCGTGTCTGAACGTTACGAAGTGGACAACTTCCTCACCCGGATCTCGGCGTTGGAACGTTCCGGCCGGTGGCAGGCCCTGGCCCGCCAGGCGCTGCGCAGCGACCTGTACAGCGCGTTGGCGTCTTTGACCGCCCAGATAGTGCGCTCGACCGACTCCGAACTCGACGCCAAGGAGCGAGTCGACGAATGGGAGGCGGCCAACAGCGCCGAAGTCTCGCGGGTCACCGCCACCGTGCGCGACATCAGCACGATCGATGCGTCCGATCTGGCTTCGCTCAGTGTCGCGCTGCGGGCGTTGCGCACGTTGGTAGCACAATCCCGGGGCTGATCGAGCCACCTCACCGCCGAGTCCACCCGACTTCACGCCCGAGTTCCAGCCCAGATCCGGGGCGTGTTCCGCGCTCGCCCGAGGGCGTATGACCGTGTGTCGTGACGCCGGTACCCCGGGCACAGGCCAGGTGAGATTGTGCACGCCCCGCCGGCTTGAGTTTCCACGGATTCCGCACCTACGGTTTTCGAAGCCTGATCGGGGGAAACGGCCGGGCGGCTCACCTGCGGGGGAGTCGGCAACCGGTACGGGGGAGAAGCAGGTCAGGGGGAATGGGGGGAAGATGTCGCTGGGTCGACCGACGCTCGTGGCCGAGGCCACCAGTGTTGCCGAAGGTGGACCTGGCGGCATTCTTCCCGCCATGGCAGCGGCGCTGTCCGACTGGGGTCCGGTGCAGGAGTTGCTCACCGACCCGGCCACCGAAGAGATCTGGTGGAATGACCCGGCGCGGATCTTCTGCTCGGTCGACGGCGCGGCACGGCTGTCCAACGTCGTGATGACCGAGGACGAGGCGCGGGCGCTGGTGATGAGGGCGATCACCGCCTGCGGTCGCCGGGTCGACACGTCGCAGCCGTTCGTCGATGCCGAGTTGCCCGACGGCAGCCGACTCCACGTCGTGATCCCGCCCATCACCCGTCGGTTCTGGGCGGTCAACATCCGCCGCTACATCGTCAGGCCCACCTCGATCGCGGACATGGTGGCGCTCGGGGCACTGCCGGCGGATGCCGCCGCCGTACTGGCTGGCGCTGTCGCCGCCGGCGCCAACACCGTCATCTCGGGCAGCACTCACACGGGCAAGACGACCATGCTCAATGCCTTGCTCGGGTCCTGCCCCGGTCGGCGTGTGGTGTCCTGCGAAGAGGTCCGTGAACTGCGGCTGCCGGTCGTCGACTGGGTCGCACTGCAGACCCGCGATCCCGGGATGGAGGGAACCGGCGGCATCACGCTGCGGGACCTGGTTCGCGAGGCGCTGCGCATGAGGCCGGATCGAGTTGTCGTCGGCGAGGTCCGTGGCTCGGAGGCCCTCGATCTGATCCTTGCCATGAACTGCGGGATACCGGCCGCGGTGACCATCCACGCCAACAGTGCCGGCGACGCAGTGGACCGCCTCGTGGGGCTGCCGCTGCTCGCCGGTCCGAATGTGTCCGCCGACTTCGTCTGTCGATCAGTCGCGCGCTGCCTCGATCTGGTGGTGCACCTCGGTGTCGGGTTGGACGGGCGTCGTGGCGTGCGGCAGATCGTATCGGTGACACCGGGTGCAGAGGGTCCTGTGGTGGGCCGGTTGTTCGCGGACGACGGCGCCGGGCTGCGTAGGGCGGCGGCCGAGATCCCGGCGGGGTGGCAAGCATGACGTGGTGGGTCGTCTCCGCGCTCCTGCTCAGCGCAGCGGGGTGTCTGGCAGTGCCGCGCCCAGAACCCGCACGACTGTGGGCAGGTGCCAGAATCGTGGGCCTCGCCGTGACCGGCGCGCTCGGGGCCGCTCTGATCGTGGATTCCGTGGTGGGGGTGCCGGCAGTCGTGGCGGTCGGTGCGCTGACCGCGGCCGCCGCACCGTGGCTGCTGGTGCGACACCGACGTCAGGTGGCAACCGCCGAGCAGCGCGCGGCGTGGCCTGACGCGATCGAGGTCATCAGGGCCGGCGTACGTTCCGGGGCCACCCTCGTCGAGGCGGTGGCGGATGGAGCCGAGCGAGGACCAGAGGTGTTGCGCAGTCGGTTCCGCCGCTTCCGCCACAGCATGGTCGCGGGCGCACCTTTCCCGCGGGCGATCGGCATGTTGCGCCGACCAGGTGACGACGTCTCCGATCGGGTGGCGGCGGTCCTGGTGTTGGCACATGAGGTCGGCTCGTGCGATGTCGGCAGAGTCTTGGGGGAGACCGCCGACTTCCTGCGAGCTGACCTGGCCCAGCAGCGCGAGATCGATGCCCGGCGCAGCTGGAACGTCGCTGCCGCGCGCATGGCCGTGGCCGCTCCGTGGGTGACGGTTGCCGTGCTGTCGATCCAGCCGAGTGGTCGCGCGGCGTACAGCAGCGCCACAGGCACCGTCCTGCTCGCGATCGTGGCTGCTGCCACTTCGGTCGCCTACTGGCTCATGACCAGGATCGGTCACTCCGGAACGGGCCAGTCGTGAACCTCGCGGCCGCCGCCGTCACGGCTGGGACTTTGGCGGGGATCTCTTTCATGGTGTCGGGCGCGCGCCTGTTGCGTCCGGATCCGCTGCGCCGAGCCATGTCGTGGGACGCGGCCCACGCGAACGGTGAGCTGAGCCCGTTGGATCGCACATTGGCCGTGTGGAACGACTGGATGGGTGTTGGGCGTCAACAGTCCTGTCTTGTCGTACTGGAGCGTCCGGCCACCTGGCACCGGATGGGACAGATCCGGGCCATGATCGTCGCGCTCGCGGGGTCATCGTTCCTCGCGCTCGCGGGGATCGCTCCGATCGGCGCCTTGTTGGCGACGGTGGTCGGCGTCGCGACGGCCCTGCTCGTGACGGAGAAGGCCCTGCACCGGGCGGCCCGACGCAGACGCGCTGTCCTGGCGGATCAGGTGCTGCTTCTCGCCGAGTTCCTCGCCCTGTGCTTGACGGCCGGTGTCACTGCGGCCGAAGCGCTGCAGCGCAGCGCCTCCCGCACGCCGCAGCCGTTGTCCGGTTGGATCGACATCGTGGTCCGGCAGGTGCGCGCGGGTCGGCCTCTCGACGAGGGGTTGACCGAGGTGGCTCGGATCCTGCAACTGCCCGAGTTCGACCGGCTGGCGGATTCGATTCGGACAGCCGCGGAGCGCGGGGTTCCGGTTGCGGCCGTGGTGAGTCAACAGGTTCGAGACGAACGCGGCCGACGGCGGGCGGCTGATCTCGAGCGGGCTGGTCGGGCCGACATGGCCATGCTGGTGCCGGTGGTCATGTTGATACTGCCCGCAGTTGTGGTGGTGGCGGTCTACCCGGGTTTCGTGACGCTGCTGTCCATGTAGTCGGGGTAGTCGGGGTAGCCGGGGCAGTCGGGGGAGCCGCCCGATGGAGCGGGTGACAGGCCCGACACGTGCGGGTGACAGGCCCGACACGTGCGGGTGACAGGCCCGACACGTGCGGGTGAAAGGCCCCATAGGTGGGGGAAACAGAGTGGGGGAAACAGAGATGAGGGGGAGTTATGCGGAAGAGAGAACTGTGGCGTGACGAGCGCGGCGATGTGCCCGGATGGGTCCTGGTCGCCGTGATGACGGCGGGTCTGGTCACCACCTTGTGGGTGGCGGCCGATGACCAGTTGGCCAACGTGCTGCAACAGGCCATTGAGTCGGTCTCGCGCTGACCGAGGCTCCGCGGTCGTCGACTTCGTGCTGCTGGCGCCCCTGGTCTTGATTCTGGTGTGCACGATTGTGCAGGCCGGGATCTGGGTGGTGGTGATGGCGGAAGCCCATCGGGTCGCGGACACCGCGGCCCGTGCCGGCGCGGTCGCCACGAATCCGGAGCGCGTGGCGACGACCCGAGCCCGGTCCGCCAGCCCGCAGGACTCCAGCGTCTCGGTCGCACGGGAGGAGTCGGATCTGGTGGTCCGGATCTCGGTGCCGATGAAGGTGATGTTGTGGCGCACGACCATCACGGGCACGGCCACCGGCCGGATGGGACTGGAACCCAGGTGAGCGGGCGAACGTTGTCTGAGCGCGGAACAGCTGTGCTCGAGTTCGTTGTCCTGACCGTGGTGTTGGTGGTGCCGATAGCCCAGGTGCTGACCACGGTCCTGGCGGTGCACCGCACCCGCGTGCTGGCACAGACCGCCGCCGCGGCAACTGCGCTGGCCGTCGCACGAGAGGGCCCCGATGTCGCTGAGCGGGTTGTGAATCGGCACCTGCCCGCGGTGACCCGGCCGCGGGTCCAGGTCGAGTGTCGCCCCGGGTGCGCAGCAGCCGGAGCCATCGTCACCGTCCGCGTGGCAGCTCAGGTGGAGCTGCCGGTCGGTCGCCTCACCATCGAGCAGGATCACTCTCAGGTCGTGGATCTCTATGCGGCGCGGTGAGGGGCGCGGTGAGGGGCGCGATGAGGGGCGCGATGAGGGGTCGGTGCTGATCCTCACCTTGGGTCTGGTAGTCGTCTTGGTGGCGCTGTTGGGCGTGGTCGTGGACGTGACCGCGCTGGCCTTGCGCCGCCGCGAGGCCGAGCTGACGGCCGACTCAGCAGCGCGCGCCGCCGCCCAGGCCGTCGATCTGAGTGCCTACTACCGAGGCGCGGCCGGCGAGCGGATTCCCCTGGATGTTGCCAATGCCCGGTCACAGGCGTCCGAGTTCCTGCGCCGGCCTTGGCGAATGGTGCGACTGACTGCCACGGATGAGGTGGTGCAGGTGACCGTGGCCTCCCGGATGCGGTTGCCCTTCAGCGGCTGGCTGGGCATCGGTCAGGTGCGCGTCGTGGGTCGCGGTGCTGCGGAGATGCGGGTGGCTCCCCGGTAGACAAGTACCCTGGACCTCGTGCCCGATCCCGACGTGACCCAGCGCCTCAGTGAACTCGACAGCACGCTGGCGAGTATTGCCACCGTCGTGGACCTCGATGCTGCTCGCCGGGAGATCTCCGAACTGGAGACTCAGGCCAGTGACCCCGGCCTGTGGGACGACCAGGCCAACGCACAGCGGGTGACCTCGCGGCTGTCGTTCCTGCAAGGTGAGGTCCGGCGGGTCGAGTCTTTGCGTTCCCGGCTCGACGACGTCCTTGTTCTCTTCGAACTCGCCGATGCCGAGGGGGATGCCGAGGTCACCGCCGAAGCGGGGACCGAACTGGATGACATCGCCGCCGCGATCGCCGAGATGGAGGTACGCACCCTCCTCAGTGGTGAATACGACCAGCGCTCGGCACTTGTCCACGTCCACTCCGGCGCCGGCGGGGTCGATGCAGCCGACTGGGCCCAGATGCTGTTACGCATGTACACGCGTTACTGCGAGCGGCATGGCTGGAAGTACGAGGTGTACGACATCTCCTACGCCGAGGAAGCAGGGATAAAGTCCGCCACGTTCCAGGTCGATGCGCCGTTCGCCTACGGCACCTTGAGTGTGGAGCAGGGCACTCATCGTCTGGTGCGGATCTCGCCGTTCGACAATCAAGGTCGGCGCCAGACTTCGTTCGCGCGCATCGAGGTGCTCCCGGTCACGGAGCAGACCGATCACATCGAGATTCCGGAGACCGACATCCGCATCGACGTGTTCCGCTCGTCGGGGCCGGGTGGCCAAAGCGTCAACACGACTGACTCAGCGGTTCGGATCACCCACCTGCCCACTGGGATCGTCGTGTCCTGTCAGAACGAGAAGTCGCAGATCCAGAACCGCGCCGCCGCATTGCGCGTCCTGCAGTCGCGCTTGTTGGAGCAGCGGCGGCAGCAGGAGAAGGAGGAGATGGACGCCCTCAAGGGAGATGCGAGCGGATCGTGGGGCGACCAGATGCGCTCCTATGTGCTGCACCCGTATCAGATGGTCAAGGACCTACGAACGGGCACGGAGACGGGTAACACGACGAGCGTTCTGGACGGGGAACTCGATGAGTTCATCGAGTCCGGGATTCGGTGGCGGCGTACCGGCGAGGCCGAACCGGCTCCAGCCTGAACCCAAGCGATGTCAGACGCCCCGGCGGGCAAGAAGCCCTGTCGGGCGGTGAGTCTGGGCATGCGGAGGCTCCGGAAAGGGGGGGAAATCCCGGAGCCTCCCACCTGGAGGGTGTTGCGTCGCTGGGCGACGCGGCCGGTCGGGGTTGGGGGGAAATCCCGACGGGCCAGTTGGGTGTCCTTAGCATGACGCGGGATTCGGTGATGCGCGACACCTAAAGAATAACAAAATGATAACGATCGGGGGGATTGGTAAACGGCCGGCCGGCCCGTCAAGGCCGGGTCGCCCGGGTTCGGGTTCGGTTGCGAGGGGAGGTCGGGTTCGGTTGCGAGGGCATGTCGGGTTCGGTTGCGAGGGCATGTCGATTCGGCCGCATTGGCAAATGTGACGCCCAACACTGCCTAAACTCGTGTCCCTGCCCGTCGGAGAGTTGCGGCCGGTCGGAGAATGACGGCCGAGAGCGGCAAGCGGGTGGGGGAACTCCGGGCTGGCGGGATGACTCCCGGGACCGGCGGGAGAACGCGGTCCAAGAGTTGACGGGCCAGAAAGTGGGTTCAGATGACGGGTCCGAAAGGGGCCGGCCACGGATCCGAAGCTGCTGAGAAGGGGCGAAGGGGCATTGTGATCAAGTTCGAGGACGTCACCAAGCAGTACAAGACGCAGCACAGTCCCGCCCTGCGCGAAGTGAACGTCGACATCCAACGCGGCGAGTTCGTGTTCCTGGTCGGCCCGTCAGGTTCAGGCAAGACCACGTTCTTGCGGCTATGCCTGAAGGAGGACCGGCCCACATCCGGCACGGTCTGGGTGGCCGGCAAGAACGTCGGCAAGCTGTCGTCGTGGCGGGTGCCGCAACTGCGTCGCCAGATCGGCACGGTGTTCCAGGACTTCCGACTGCTGCCGAACAAGACCGTGTTCGAGAACGTGGCTTTCGCGCTTGAGGTGATCGGGAAGCCCCGCGGTCACATCAAGACCGTCGTGCCGGAAGTCCTGGAGATGGTCGGACTCGACGGCAAGGAAAAGCGCTTCCCCGACGAACTGTCCGGCGGTGAGCAGCAGCGCGTCGCGATCGCCCGGGCCTTCGTCAACCGGCCGGATATCCTCATCGCCGATGAGCCGACGGGCAACCTCGACCCGAACACGAGCATCGGCATCATGAAACTGCTCGATCGCATCAACCGCACCGGCACCACCATCATCATGGCCACGCACGACGCCCAGATCGTCGACCAGGTGCGCAAGCGCGTCGTCGAGTTGGCGGACGGCATCATCGTTCGCGACCAAGCCCGAGGGGTCTACGGCTATGCACACTGATCGAAGGGGCGCATTGCGCGGCAAGGGCGCATCGCGCGCCAAGGGCGCATTGCGCGGCAAGGGCGCATCGCGCGGCCAAGGGCGCATTACACGCCACCGTGGTGTCAGGTTCGATGGGGAATGACGGAGGCGGCGAATGAGGGCCCGTTTCGTGCTCAGTGAGGTGTGGCAGGGGCTTCGTCGCAACCTGACCATGACCTTGGCGCTCATCATCACCATCGCGGTGTCTCTCGCCTTGTTCGGTGCCGGACTGATGGTGCGTCAGCAGGTGTCCCAGATGAAGGGATTCTGGTTCGACAAGGTCGAGGTCTCGATCTTCCTCTGCACCAAGAACTCGCAGGAGACTTCGTGTTCCGGGCCGGCGAGCGAGCAGGAGAAGCAGCAGATCGCTGCCGACCTCGAGGCGATGCGCCCGCTCGTCCAAGAGGTCTACTTCGAGACCTCCACCGAGGCGTACAACCGGTTCCAGGAGCAGTTCCAGGGCTCACCGATCGCGGAAAGTGCCACCCCCGAGGACCTCGGCGAGAGTTACCGGGTCAAACTCGCGGATCCGGATCAGTACTCGGCCATCACCAGTGCCTTCTCCGGGCGACCGGGTATCGAGCGCGTGGACGACCAGAAACAAGTGCTCGACAAACTCTTCCGACTGCTCGACGGGCTGCAGATGGTGTCTCTCGCCATCGCGATAGCGATGCTGGTGGTGACCGTGCTCCTGGTCGGTAACACCATGAGGCTGGCGGCCTACAGCAGACGGCGCGAAACGGGCATCATGCGTCTGGTCGGTGCCTCGAAGTTCTACATCCAGCTCCCGTTCCTCCTGGAATCGGTCATTGCGGCGTTGCTCGGCGCGTCTATCGCAGTTGGCGCCCTCGTTGTGGTGAAGATGTTCCTGGTCGATCGGTTCCTGGAGCCGTCCTTCCAGTTCACTCCCTTTGTGGGCTGGGACACCGTGTGGGTTGTCTCGGTGATCCTGGTGTTGATGGGTGTGGCGCTCGCGGCGATAGCCGCGGTGTTGACGCTGCGGAGGTATCTCAAGGTCTGATCGCCCGCCTGGTGGGGTACCGGAGGGGTGAAGATGATGGGCCGAAATGCCGATGTAGAAGGCAACGCCAACTGTCGGGAAGTGGTCGTGCCACTGCATCGCCGTCGCCGCCGTGGGGCTGTGGCCCTGTTGGCTGCAACGGCGCTGAGCCTGGGTGCGATCGTTCCTGGAGGAGCGACCGCCGGCGACGATCTGCACGACAAGAAGCAGAAGGTGGATGCCGCCCTCGACGACGTCCACGACGAGGTCCTGTCGTACAACAAGAAGGTTGCCCGAGCCACGCAGCAGGTCCTCGACGCCCGTAAACAACTCCCCGAAGCCCGTGAGAATCTGGCGGCGGCCCTGGCCGAACAGGAACGCACCGAGGCCGCCGATCAACTGGCGGCGCAGGAGTTGGAGCAGGCCACCGCCGACGTCGCCGAAGCGGAACGGCAACTCGCCGCTCTCGAGGCGCGTCTCGCGGAACTCGAATCCAATGTGGGCGACTTCGCGCGCCGCGCCTACCAGATGGGTCCCTACGCCGGCTTGGAGATGGTTCTCGACGCACGTGACCCGTCGGAGTTCACCGACCGCCTCGCGGCCATCCGCACGGTGAGCGCGTCCAACAACGCTCAGCTCGATCAGATGAGCGCTGACCGCGCTGACCTCGCCTACACCGAACAGCGCCTGACCGCGCTGCGCAAGGTCGCTCAGGAGAAGAAGGAGTCAGCCGAGGCGCGCTTGGTCGAGGCCCACGAAGCCGCAGAGGGGGCCCGCGCCGCGAAGGAGATCGTCGACGGACTGATCGCCCAAGAAGAAGCCGCATTGGCGACAGCGCAGGAGAACCGCGCCGACGTCAAGAAGCAGTACGAAGAACTCGAGGCGGAGCAAGAGCGGATCCAGAAGGAGATCGCCGCGGCCGCCGCCAAGCTCGCTCGCTCGACAGGAGTCGCGACCAACGGCGACGTCAACGCCATCGACAGCGGCACCCAGTGGTACTTCCCGCTGCCCGGGTACGCGATCGGCTCTGACGCCGGCTGGCGCTTCCACCCGATCCTGCACTACACGCGCTGCCATGCCGGTGCCGACATCAGCGCACCGTCCGGCACTCCGATCCACGCCGTCGACAACGGCACTGTGATCCAGGCCGGCTGGAACGGCGGCTACGGCAACTTCACCACCATCGCCCACGGCAATGGGCTGACCAGCAGTTACGCCCACCAGACAACGATTTCCGTGAGTGTCGGGCAGCAGGTCAAGCGGGGCCAGGTGATCGGCCGGGTGGGCTCGACGGGTTTGTCCACCGGTCCACACCTGCACTTCGAGGCGCGCGTCAATGGCTTGCCCTACAGCCCGAAGGGGTGGTTCGGACAGGGACCCAAGGTCCAGGTCTGCGTATAGCCTGGGCGGATGCCCAAGGAATCGGGCCGTAAGAAGATTGCGGTCAACCGCAAGGCGCGCCACGACTATTTCATCGACGCCACCTATGAATGTGGCCTGGTGCTCACCGGAACGGAGGTCAAGTCCTTGCGTGTGGGCCGGGCGAGCATCGTCGACGGCTACGCGTCGATCAAGGACGGCGAGGTGTGGCTGTACGGGGTTCATATCCCGGAGTACGAGCACGGATCTTGGACCAACCACGACCCACGTCGCCCGCGGAAGTTGCTGCTGCACCGCCACGAGATCGCGAAGCTGATCGGGCGCTCCAAGGAGTCTGGGGTCACGTTGATCCCGCTCTCCCTGTACTTCTCGGGTGGTCATGCCAAGGTCGAACTCGCGCTGGCCCGCGGCAGACGAGCGGCCGACAAGCGGCAGGCGATCGCCGAACGGGAGGCCAAGCGTGAGACGGAGCGGGCCCTGGGTCGTCGCGCCAAGGGGATGGACGACTGACCGTCCCACATCCCACGGCGATAGGCTCACGGGATCGCAAGCAAGGACGTGCCCATGAGTGATGACGCCTTCGTCGACGGTTTCTGGCCGTACCGCAACGACGCCGACAACTACCGAGAGATACCGGCGGAACCGGTCGACCGGGCCGAGGTGCTGGCACGTATCCAGCGGATGGCGCGCCGCGAGGATGAGACTGGGGATCAGGGCAGAGTCTCGGGCAGCCTCTACAGCGGCGATCACGACCACTATCGGTATCTGGGTGATGTGTTCAGCGAGTTCTCGCATGCGAACGTGCTGCAGCGGGACATGTACCCCAGCGCCACCAAGTTCGAGGGCGAGATCATCGCCATGGTGTTGGCGATGCTGCACGGTGACGAGGCGGGGTGGGGCGCGTGCGGAGTCGTGACGAGCGGTGGCTCCGAGAGCCTCATCACCGCGCTGTACGCGTATCGCGAGCAGGCTCGGGCCGACCGAGGGGTCGAGCATCCCAACGTCGTCATGCCGCTGACCGCCCATGTCGCTCTCGACAAGGGAGCGCACTGGATGGGTGTCGAGATGCGTCACGCCCCGGTGGGGCCGGACTTCCGTGCCGACGTCGCCGCGATGGCCGAGTTGCTCGATGACAACACCATCGCCCTGGTCGGATCCGCCGTGAACTACCCTCACGGCCTGATCGATCCCATCAGTGAGATGTCGGATCTCGCACAGGAGCGTGGGGTAGGACTTCATGTCGACGGGTGCCTGGGTGGTTTCCTCCTGCCCTGGGTCGAGCAAGTGGGCTACCCCGTGCCGCCGTGGGACTTCCGCGTCCCCGGAGTCACGTCGATCAGCGCGGACACGCACAAGTACGGGTACGCGCTGAAGGGCACCTCCACCCTTCTGTACCGCAGCCGAGAGCTGCGGCGCCACCAGTACTTCACCTACCCCGACTGGCCCGGCGGCCTGTACCTCTCTCCGGGTCTCGCCGGGTCGCGGTCCGGGGGACTGATCGCGTCCACGTGGGCGGCGATGGTCACCACCGGCCGCTCCGGATACCTGCAAGCCGCTTCCGAGATCATGGCCGCGGCGGAGGTGATCCGCGCAGGTGTCGCCGACATCGATGGCATCGAGGTGATCGGTGATCCGTTGTGGGTGGTGGCGTTCCGGGCGACCGACGCCGAGATCGACATCTACCTGGTCAACGACCGGTTGAAGGAACTCGGGTGGCGACTGAATTCCTTGCAGTTGCCCCCGGCTCTGCACTTCTGTGTCACGCGCCCGAACACACGCGACGGTGTCGCCGACGGGTTCGTGGCTGCGCTGCGCGATGCCGTGGCATACGCCCGCGAGCATGCCGGCGAACCCGCCGCCAGCGGTGCCATGTACGGATTCGGAGGCACCCCGCAGGGCAATGCCACACTGACGGAGTTGATGGCGGGAGTGCTCGACGCCATGCACGAAGTCGCCCCTGACGGGGCCTGACATGGGTAGCTGGATTCTGGCGATCGACCTGGGCAGCGGCGGTCCCAAGGTCGCCGTCGTCGGCCTCGACGGCCGAATCCGAGGAACTGGACTCACCCCCGTTTCGGTGCACATCGGGCGCGATGGTGCGGCGACCCAGGATGCTGCTGAGTGGACCGATGCCCTGATCACCGCTGTCGGGTCGGCCTTGGAGTCGTCGGGTGCGGATCCGCACGACTTGCACGCCGTCGGGATCACGGGCCAATGGGGGTCGAGTGTTCCCGTCGGCGAAGATGGCGAGCCGGTCGGCCCAGTGCTGATGTGGGCGGACACCCGGGCTCGCGACCACATGAAAGACGTGATCGGAGGGCGGTTCTCGGTGCAGGGGATCGCCCCTCACAAGGCGCTGCCCTGGGTCAGGATCACCGGCGGAGCGCCGAGCACCAACGGCGCGGATCCGACGGGGCACGCGCTGCTGCTGCAGCACGAACTGCACGAGATCGGACGGCGGTGCTCAGTCGTCCTCGAACCCGTCGACTACCTCGCCTTCCGCCTGACCGGGCGCGCCGTCGCCACCCCCGCCTCCATGGTCTTGTCCTGGCTGACCGACAATCGCCCCGGCGCCGAACCTGGCTACCATCCCGACCTGATCGTGCGAGCGCGGCGCAATCCGCAATGGCTGCCCGAGTTGGTCCCGACCGGTTCGGTCCAGGGCACCCTGCAACCCGAGATCGCGGATCGGCTGGGGCTGGTTCCCGGTGCCCCTGTGGTGACTGGAATCCCGGACCTGCACGCAGCAATCGTGGGGAGCGGCTCGGTCGAGCCGTACGGCACACATCTGGCGGTATCGACGACGGCCTGGCTGTCGGCCCGCGTGCCCTTCAAGAAGACCGATGTGCTGCACTCGATCGCGACTCTGCCCGGGCTGGATCCCCAGTTCAACCTCGTGGGGGACAACATCGAGACCGGCGGCGCCGCGCTGGCCTGGCTCCGCGAACAGATCATCGCGCCGCACGACGGGCTGGCCGGCGGGGGCAGCGGCATCGGAGCCGCCGGTGCCGCGGCTGTGGCCGATCCCCCCTCGTACGACGAGATCATCGCCCTCGCTGAGCGGGTGCCCCCTGGCTGCGAAGGTGTGTTGTTCGCTCCCTGGCTGGCGGGGGAGCGCAGTCCTGTCGACGACCGGCTCATCCGTGGCACGTGGCTCAATCTGTCGCTGCGCACCGATCGGTCGGTGCTCGTTCGCTCAGTCCTCGAGGGAGTCGCACTGAATATCCGGTGGCTGTTCGACAGTTATCAGAAGTTCCTGCGGCAACAGGTGCGCAGCATCCGGATCCTCGGCGGTGGGGCTCAGTCGGACCTCTGGTGCTCGATCATCTCGGGGACCCTGGGGGTTCGGATCGAGCAGGTCGATGATCCACTGAACGCGCAACTGCGCGGGGTCGCGTTGTGGGCCCGGGTCTGCCTGGGTGAGCTCACTTTGCATCAGGCTGCTGCGCTCGTGCCCGTGGCCCAGCAGTTCACCCCTGATCCGCGGGATGTGCGGACCTACGACCAGAACTACCGTGAATACCGTCGTCTGTACGGCACGGTGAAGGGTCTGTATCACCGGCTGAACGCCGACCTGTGATCCGTCCCTTCTGTCGGCCGAGCCAGGGTTCCTGTTGGTGAGTAGGCTGAGGTGATCGACGGGCCTCGCGTGGTTGCGGATGTGCCGATCCCGGCGAGGGGAGGGCAATGAGAACAGACTCATCGGCCGTCGCACCGGACCTCTCTGCTTGGGCTTCTCCTGAGTTCCGACGGGTCACGGAATGGGCTGTTGCCGCAGCTGTGGTCATGGCCGCTGTCACCACGCTCCTCGATTTCTTCGGCCGCCTGGGCATCATGGACGCCACTGCCATCCCGCGCGCTCTGGCTGCCTTCACCATGCTGATCGCGGGGACAACCGTCGTCGCGTGCATCGCCGAACGACGATCCCGAGAACTGTCACGTCGACGCTGGGCCCTGGTGCTCTTGGGTGTCGGACTGGGCTTGATCTACCTGGGTCAGTTCGTCACCTACCTGATTGCCCTCAATCGAACCGGCTACTTCGAGGGTTGGATCGAAGGAATCCCCCTGCTTCTGGGCGCTCCGTTCGTGGCCGTCGGAAGCGTGGTGCTGTGCTGGCCACCCCGTATGACGGCCAAAGATGCTCTCACCGTGATCGCCGACAGTGTGCTCGCGGGCCTCGCACTGGCGTTCGTCTGGGTCGCACTCGTTGTTCCCAGTCACACGCGGTCCGGAAGCGAGTTGGACAGTACATTCGCGGCGTTCGATGTCTGGGCGCAGTACGGGGCAGTGTTGACGTTCGTCGTGGTCGCGGCCGCGAATCGCAAGCCCGGAGCGCTGCCCATCAGGCAGTTGGTACTCCTCCAGAGTGGGGTGTTGGTCTACTTGACCGCCGACATCGTGGGCGACAGCCTCCAGCACGCAGATCGGGAGTCGAGCGTCACCTGGTCGCTGGTCTTCTATGCCGCTGCCGTTGCCCTGCTGCGAGCCTTCACCGTGCGTCCGGTCCTGGAGCCGGAGTCTCCACGTGCCGCCAAACTGCGTGACCTCTGGTCACACGGGATCCCCTTCCTTCCTCTACTCCTTGCCAGCGCAGTGGCCCTTGGGGTGCGACTGTTCATCGCGCCACTAACGGTGGAGGCGGTTGCCTTCTTCACGGGAACAGTGGTGGTGGGAGCGATCTTCCTGTTGATCTGGCGAATCGACATGGCTCGGGAGCGGCGTCAAGTCATCGATGAAAGGCTGGCGGCTAACTTGCAGGCAGCTGCCCGCTCGAACTGGTTCAGTGCTCTGGTCGGGGATTCCCAGGACCTCGTCACGGTAGTTGATCGAGACTGCCGCATCGTCTTTCAGACGCCCTCGGTGCTTCCCATGCTGGGGTACGAGCCCACGGATCTGGTCGGGACACAATTCGCCGACCTGGCTCCGCGGGGGAACGAGAGCGAGATCGGCCAATGGCTTCTGCGCTCTGCACATTCCTCTGATGATCGCGGACCGCATGAGTTGGTCCTCCGGGGCAGCGATGGTGTGGAGCACGAGACCGAGACCATGGTCACGCCATTGGAGGGTGAAGGTGCGGAGGGTTTCGTTCTGACCACGAGAGACGTGACCGACCGCCGCCAACTTCGCGCGGCATTGGCCGAGTCCGCGCAACGGGATCCGTTGACTGGCCTGCCGAATCGTGAGGCCTTCCTGAGCAGGCTGTCCCAGGAACTGGTGGTTGCGCGTTCCGGAACAGTAGCCGTGGCCATGGTGGACATCACATCCTTCCGTGACTTCAACGACAGCCGCGGCCACGCTATCGGCGATGAGGTCCTCCAGGCAGTCGCTGCGGCGCTGGCCCGGCTGCCGGACTCAGCCCGCGTGGTGGCGCGTACTGGTGCCGACGAGTTCGGGGTGATTGTGGTGTCCGATCCCCTGGAGTTCGCCATCGGTGAGTTGGAGCGTGAACTGCACGAGACCCTGGATGTGCTGCTGACCAGCGACGGTCGAGTCGCCCGGGTCGGCTTCGACATGGGCTATGCGGTCGTCGACGATCGCCATACATCAGCGACTGACTTGCTGGAGCAGACCGACTTGGCGATGGCTGCCGCCCGAAAGGCGCGGACCGGCGGGGTGGTCCGATTCGAATCCACGATGCGCTCGGCGCTGATTGAACGGCTCAGGGCAGAGGCGGATCTGCGCGAGGCGTTGGACGCCGATCGACTGGTGGTTCACTACCAGCCCATCGTGGCGTTGACAGACGGCAAGGTTCTGTCTGTGGAGGCCCTGGCTCGCCTACGCTCTGCGGACGGCTCCTTGATGTCTCCCGATCGGTTCATTCCGCTCGCCGAGGACCTCGGGCTCATCCGCCAGATCGGCCAGATGGTCCTGCGCAGATCATTGACGGATGTCCAACGTCTGTCAGAAGTCCTGGGGCGTCCCATCTCGGTGGCGGTCAATCTGTCCGCGGATCAGTTGGATGACAGCCTGACCGGCGTCGTCGCGGAGGCGTTGGCCGTCGCCGGAGTCCCACCATCGCAACTCACTCTCGAACTCACCGAGAGCATTCTCGCCAGTCGAGAGTCTGAGCCCGCTGCCCTGCTCCAATCGCTGCGGGATCTGGGCTGCATGTTGGCGTTGGACGACTTCGGGACCGGCTACTCGTCCATGGCCTATCTGGCCGAGTTGCCCGTCGACTATTTGAAGATCGACCGCTCATTCGTCGGGGCCATGGGTTCTTCACGCAACTCACTCATCCTGGTTCGCACTCTGCTGCAGATGACTCACTCGCTCGGCTTGGTCGCCATCGCCGAAGGAGTCGAGACCATGGAACAGGCGGACCTCCTGCGCGGGATGCAGTGTGATCGGGCGCAGGGCTACCTCTTCTCCCGACCTCTCGCCCTGGAGGACCTGCTGCTCGCGCTCCGAGTGACCAGCGGAGTGCTTCCTCTGTCGTCATCGCAGTGACTGCAATCGGTGCCTCCGCAGGGCGACCCGGGTCACCAGAGTCGCGGGCCTGCACCGACGTCATCGATCATCTGAGGCTTCCCGGGATCGCCGATCTGCATGTGCACTTCATGCCCCCACGCGTGATGGCCGCGGTCTGGCGGTACTTCGAGTCAGCCGGCCCGCTGGTGGGACGGGACTGGCCCATTCGGTACCGGGGTAGCGACGCCGAGAGAGTGGCCCTTCTGCGTTCGTTCGGGGTTGAACTGTTCGCCGGTTTGACCTATGCCCACAAGCCAGCGATGGCGCAGTTCCTGACGGAATGGTCATTGGGCTTCGCCGCTGGGGTCCGCGGAGCAGTGGCAACGGGGACGTTCTTCCCCGAGCCCGGCGTGCGCGACTATGTGGTCACCGCCGTGGAACGCGGGTGCCGGTTGTTCAAGATCCACCTCCAAGTCGGTGACTTCGATCCTCGTGATCCGCTGCTCGACGACGTGTGGGGGGAGTTGGCGGACATCGGTGTCCCCGTGGTGGTTCACGCCGGTTCCGGACCGATGCCCGGCCGATTCACTGGCCCTGGCCCAATCGCGCAGGTGCTGGCGCGCCATCCGCGCCTGTCATTGATCTTCGCTCACTTCGGCATGCCGGAAGAGGTCGAGTTCGTGTCGCTGGCGGAGCAGTTCCCGAACTGTGGACTGGACACCACCATGGTCGAGACCGACTTCATGCGCGAGATGCACGTCCTGGACGCAGCCGTTCTGCCGGCGATCCGTGATCTCGGTGTCGCCGGTCGGGTGTTCTTCGGTTCCGACTTCCCGAACATCCCTTACCGATACGACCATCAGGTTGACGTGCTTGAGCGGTGGGAACTGGGAGACGATTGGCTGGCGGCTGTCCTGTGGGGCAACGCCGCCCGGCAGTTCGGGGTGTCCGTGTCGAGTGCGGAACTGTGACGTGACGAGCCGGTCGAAAGCCAGACCTGCTACCTCTTCCGGTTGATCGTCCACGTCTTGCGGACGGGGATCCGTTCGTCATCGACCGGCTTCAGGTAGCTCGTGACCTCCACCTTGACGGCTCCCTTTCGCAACGCAGCTCGGGTCTGCCCGCCCATGGGGCAACTGAACGTGTACGTGCCCGCATCTTCGACCGTCTCCTTCTTCTTGCACTCGAGCCACTGTTTGGCTGGGTTCATGTCGGGCTGGCTGATGATCTTCTGTCTTATCTCACCCGCTGGGAAGACCGACATCTTGGTCCGGAACCTCACGTTGTTCGACGTCACCTTGGTGGCCAGGCGCTTTATCGAGATCCCGGGATCCGGGGGGATCGGGTCGATCGTCACCGGGGCTGAGGCGGTGGATGCTGGTCCGATTCCTGCATCGTTGCCGGCCACCACGGTGAAGGTGTACGTCTGACCAGCCGTGAGGTCGGGGACATGACAGACCGTGCTCGTTGCCGGGACCGTGCATTGTTTGCCGCCGGGCGACGATGTGACCGTGTAGTAGGTGACATCCCCGGTGACCCCGGTCCAGCTGACGCCAGCCGTCTCAGGGCGGCGCACTGGCTCTCACGCCCGTCGGCGCGGTGGTGGGTGGACCGGCAGCACCGGCCACCGGCGCGGATCCCAGGAGAACTGCGATCACCATGATCACCAGTACCCATCGGCCGGATGACGAGATGCCTCGTCGTGGGATGCCGGGTGGTGAGGCGTCTGATGGTGAGGCGTCTGAGGGTGAGGCGTCTGATGGTGAGGCGTCTGATGGTGAGGCGTCTGAGGTGAGGCGTCTGATGGTGAGGCGTCTGAGGTGAGGCGTCCGAGGGTGAGATGTCTGATGGTGCGGTGTGAGTCTTCATGTCTCGCCTCCCGGCAGTGCGGGTCATTTTCAGGCTTCGCCCGAGCTCCCGTGTGAACCGAACCAGAGGCCGTCTCAAGGATCCTGCGAGCCGAACCGTTCGTGGGTACTGCTTGTGTGGGGTGGGCTCGCTGGTCAGGGGTCAGGGGTCAGGGGTCAGGGATCAGGGATCAGGGATCAGAGAGCGCGGATGGTGGATCACGGATCCTGCAGTGGCCGGGGTGGGTCGTCATAGCTCGTGATCCCGGCCGGACTGGTCCAGTGCAAGGCCGGTGGAGCCAGGTCGTCGGCACCGGCTACCGACACCGGCACCGGCCCCGGTCTCGGAACCAGAGACCTTGCTCGCTGTGAAGTCCTTGCTTGCCGCGGAACTCCCGCCCGCCGCCAACCCCTTGCCTGGCGCGGGCATGTCCGTGTTCAGTAGCCAGTTCGTGTGGGTCTTCAGGCGATGGTGCCGTCTGCACAAAGCACCCAGATTCCGTGCGGACGTCGAACCCTCGGGCCATGGAATGGCGTGGTCGAGGTCGCAGTGCTCCGCAGTGGTGCGGCAGCCCGGGAAGCGACAGTACGGTTCCCGGGCCCGGATCAAGCGGGCCAACGCGGTCGGAGGGCGGTAAGTGCTGGCCGACGTGGCCACCAGGTGTCCAGTGGTCGAGTCCGTGATCCATAGTCTCCAGGCACGGTCGGCCGCGAGTTCCCGAGCGATGTCTGAAGGAATCGGACCACAGCCGGCCAGCATGGCTGGATCCGAGGCCATGCCCAGCAAGGTGGCCAGGTCGATCACAACATCGGCTTCGCCGCAGTGACCGCACGGCCGGGGACGGGGGCGCGTCTCGGGTGACCCCGGTGGAGCGGAGGAGCTTTGCGCGGACTGATCCGGCCCAGCGGAGCCTGGGGCGGGTGACCCCGGTGGAGCGGAACTGGGGTTCACCCGAGGCGGGACCGTCGTATCCGGCACGGCAGCGGTGTCAACTGGCCTGTCGAGGATGAGGTCCGCCAATACATCGGCGCGCTGCTGATCGCGGCTGCGGGAATCGTCCGAAGACAGGTCGCGCGAGATGGCAGTCAGCCGACCGTAGATGCGGTGGGCGATGTCAGCGGGAAGTTCCGCGATCAACTCGGCCATGCCGTCTCCGAGGTCGTGAACGGAGACGCGGCGGCCCTGGCGAGCTCGACGTCGCGCTTTGGCGAAGTCGACCGCGACCCGCGCCACGATGCGGGTGACCGCAGCCCGGAGTTCGCTGAACGTCCATGCCCGCAGCCCGTCGCGGTGTCGTTCGGTGACACGAACCAAGAGGCGGTCAATGACCACGTCGCGCTCAGCAGCCGACAGGGTTTGGAGGTCCTGAGTCACGAGGCGTGCAGCCCACGACGACACGAGCCCAGCCTCGACAGCGACCATCAGATCAGGTTGCTCGCGAAGGGCCCGGGCGGAGGCCACCCGAACTGCGCAACTGCGTGGCGACAGGCGAAGAGCAGGAGCAAGTTCGTCGACGGCGGGGTCGACGATGGTTCCCATACGCGGGTCCTCGGGGTCGCAGGTGACGGTGACCGGCTCGGCTCCGACGGCGTTGACCACGGCCCGCGTTTGGCGGGCGTCCGCCCAAGAACTCACGGCTGTCCAGGCGGCAGCGATGACGATCATGCAGGCACACGGCTGCCCGGGACGCCCGACACCGACGCGGCCGGGTGCGCTGGGGTCCGCCAGCGAGGAATGGCCGGTCACGGGATCGGCAGGACACAGGCCTCTAACCGCCAGATTCGACAGCGCCGCGACCAGGGCCGGGCCCGGCGCGAGCATCAGTAGCCGTTGTGCCGCGGGGCGCAGCGGAGCGTCGAACCAGCCGGCATGTGTCCAGGCGGCGCGATGGCGCAGCCACGCGGCACGGTTGATGGCGACCGCTGGGAGGGCTGGAGCGGCTGACTGCGACGTGGGATAGGGCAGGGGCGCCTCGGTGGGCAAGAAGCCGTCGAGCGGGTCGCCAACGGGCGTGAAACCGTGGAGTGGGTCGGCGATCGGTGTCAATCCATCGCCTGGGTCATCCACCGGTACGAATCCCTCGTGCGGATCGGCTACCAGCACCATTGCCTCCCACTGTGTTCCCGTGGGTCCAGGCGGCGCCGTGGGTCCGGGAGGCGCCGTGGGTTCCTTCGGTCCCGTGGGTCCGGGAGGCGCCGTGGGTCCGGGAGGCGCCGTGGGTTCCGGTTCGGTCCCGTGGATGCCTTCGGTCCCGTGGGTCCGAGAGGCGCCGTGGGTCCCTTGAGGTGCTCGTGGGTCCCGTCGGTCCCGTGGGTTGCGTGGTCCTTTCCATGGTTTGAAGCTATGCCTGGGGTCCGACAGTTCCTTCGGCCTCGACTTGGTCGGTCTCCTCGGTATCAGCCCCGTCCGTTCCCCTGTGCAATCAGCCTCGTCCCGTTCCTCTCGAATCGACCTCGACTGGTCGCTCTCAGCGGCAACTCCTGCTGCGGCGAGGCCGTGACTCGTCCGGCGATGCGCCCAGCGCCGATGGCTCCTGCCTGCCCCCCGGCCCCGCCACTCGGGCACTACGCTGCCTGCATGCGTGTCCTGGTCCGAGAACCCAGTCCCCGGTTGGCCCAAGGTCTCTGTGACCCACATCGAACGCACGCCCGTCGATGTCGACCTCGCGCGGCAGTCAGTGGGACGGCTATGTCACCGCACTGGAGCAGGTCGGGTGGGAGCCGGTCGCGGTCCCGCCGGCGCCTGACAACCCCGACAGCGTCTTCGTCGAGGACACGATGGTGGTGTGGCGCGATCGAGTCGTGATCGCGCGCCCCGGAGCCCCGGAACGCCGTGCCGAGACCGATGCGGCCGAACGACTGATCCGATCACTGGGCTACGAGGTGTCACGGATCGAGGAGCCCGCCACCCTCGATGGTGGGGACGTCCTCAAGATCGGCGAACGCTGTTTCGTCGGGGTGGGTGGGCGAACCTCCATCGACGCCTGCGAGCAACTCGCGCAAGGCCTCGGCCTCCCCGCTGTGCCGGTTCCGATCAGCAAGGTGCTCCACCTGAAGAGTGGCGTCACGGCGTTGCCGGACGGCACGGTGGTCGGCTATCCACCGTTGGTGGACAACCAGGCCGGGTGGGAGCGTTTCCTGCCCGTTCCAGAGGAGGGTGGGGCCCATGTCGTGGTGATCGACGACGACACGGTCTTGATGGCGGCCTCGGCGCCGCGGAGCGCAGGTCTGTTCGAAGAGCGCGGTCTTCGAGTGATCGCCGTCGACATCAGCGAATACGAGAAGCTCGAAGGCTGTGTCACCTGCCTCTCGGTCCGGTTGCGCTGACGCCACCGGATCGGAATATCGTCTCTGCATCCGACGTTGCCCCAAGTGCGCCGGAAATTCGCGGCCAACGTGAGGGCCCGTGACCTCCGTGGGGTTACCGCGGGGTCTGTGGTTTTGCTGCTCCGTTGGAAGGAGTCGGGGGCTGCGCCTATCCTGGGCCCACAACTACACAGGGGGTGACAGGTTTCGACAGCGTCTGTCGAGACGGGAGAAGCGAGCCGAGAACCCGTGGTGACCTCGTAAACCATCCGCGGAAAACCAATAGGTGCCAAACAAAACCGCACCTCCTTCGCCCTCGCTGCCTGACAGCGAGCCCGTGAAGGCGCCCGGCGGGAACAGTCCCCGCACCGTCGGGTGTCGCCAGGGGGCTCACCAACGACTCCGGGTCACGCGGGTCGGCGGAACATCTTTCAGTGACTGTGGCCGTGTTTCCTGCAGCGTCGTAAGAAGTAGGAAGGCCAAGAACACGCACATCGACTGCGCTCGGAGAAGTCCCTGATCTTCACCGTTGGACCCGGGTTCGATTCCCGGCACCTCCACTCAACTCAACTCACGTAAGACCCGCGCCTCTGGATTGACACCACGGCGGGCCAAGGTCGTGCCACTACCGTGAGCTGTACCTCCAGGCGGATCACGTCATCTCCCATGTTCTCGCTGGACTGCAGGCGCAGCGGGAGGGCGGAAGAGCCCCGGCGGCGGCGCGAAGGCGGTGTGGTCGACGTAGCCATCGAGCGATACGTGCATACAGAAGGCAAGGCTCGCCATTTCAGGTCATCTCCTCCCCTGGACGGCCCAGAGGTGGGCCGAGCCCAGCATGATGTGCTCACCACTCGACCATGCACCGACGGATCGACCATGCACCGACGGATCGACCATGCACCGACGGATCGACCATGCACCGACGGATCGACCATGCACCGGCGGACGATTGGCTGCCGATCCCCCGAATGTCGGATCATGGCGGCCCCTCCGGATGACGATGGTCTCAGAACCGAGATTTCCGGCCGGGAGGTCGACATGGACCAGCGCGGGTTGTCCGCAGGGGCCGCACTCGCTCTCGCGGCCGGCCTGGTGCTCGGTGTGCCGGCACCGGTATCCGCGGTGCACGTGACTGACGCGCAGGGGTTCCAAGGACTTCTGACCGGCCGGCCGAGCGCTCGAGCGACAGGTCCGGTGAGTGCGAGCGCCGCGGAGGACTGGCCGACGTGGGCATCACTGGATCCCGGCGGTGGTGCCATCCGACATGTGGCCACGACCGGGAGCGACTCCTCCGGTGACGGTTCAGCGGGAGCGCCGTTGCGCACCATCCAGCACGCAGTCGATCTCTCGGCGCCCGGTGATGAGGTGTGGGTGCAGCAAGGGTTGTATCCCGGAGAAGTGCGGATCAGGCAGCCAGGTATCACGGTCCGAGGGAGCTACGGGTCCGACAAGCCCCGCATCGTGGTTGCGAACCAGGACGAATCGGCTCATGAGATTGCCGTCGAGCTGGATCCGGATGCCGACGGTTCCCGCATCATCGGACTGGATATCGAGGGCGGTTCGTACTACGGGATTTCGTGTGAGACGAAGTGGGACTGGGGCGACCCCGCCGATCGCAGCGGTGCGACGGAGGTGGTGATCGCGTACAACGTGATCCACGATTCAGGTCGGGATGCGATCAAGATCAAACCCAATTGCGATGACGTGCTGGTGGCCAGAAACGAGATCCACTCCACCGGACGGCGCGATGACAGCAACGCCGAAGGCGTCGACAACGTGAACGGCGATCGGATGACTCTGCTGGACAACCACCTGCACGACATCGCGACCACCGGGGTGTACTTCAAGGGCGGGGCGATGGATGCTCGGGTAGAGCGCAATCTGATCGAACGGGTGGGGCAGGGCTCCAGCCCTGACTCAGCGGGCGCGGGCATCCTCGTGGGGTTCGATACTGACACCGACTACTTCGATCGTGCACAGAACCCTGGCATGTACGAGGCGATCCGCGGCCGAGTCGTCAACAACATCATCGACGAGACGACCATGACCGGGATCGGGGTGTACTCCGCGCGTGACTCGCTGATCGCTCACAACACGATCCGCAACTGCTGTCGTGACCATCATGCGGGGATTCACTTCGGCATCAGCCTCCAGAGCTGGATGCCTGACGGACTGCGTCCCCCCAGCGCCAATGTGACGGTGTGGGGCAATCTGATCGGGGTAAGGAGTGCCGACGGTGACGACTACGGCTCATCGATCCGCTTCCTGTCGGAGCCGGCTCTGGGTGATCTCGCTGGGTATACCGGCATGCCGATCATGGACTACAACGTCTACTCGACCGGCGCGCCACCGCTTCGGTTCGCCGACTCGCGGCCAGCTTCGCAATACGACGCTGCGGGCTTGTCCGGGTGGGCGGATCACATCGGGGCGGAAGCGAATTCCCGTGATTCTGGATTCACTGTCGACAGCCTGTGGGTTCCCGACCCAGCCGTGCCGGTCGATCCGAGTAGTCGCTACGACCTTTCCCTGGACTTCTACGGACAGATGCGATCGAGCCGACCCGTAGCGGGTGCCGTTGAGACACGTCCCTCCACCGGACTGAAACCGGCACCCACGGATCCCGCCTCACCACCCGGCAGTGGAACTGCCGATCCGCCAACTGCCAGTCCGTCTCCTGATGCATCCGCACCCCCCGGACCCCCGGAAGGAACGCCGGCAGAACCGCCGGGTCAGACTCCGGAGCCGGGTACCTCAGTGCCCAGCGCGAGGGCGCAGATCCTCGCGAGATGGAGGGCCCTGGGCGGGGCGAGTGGATCGCTCGGGCGCCGGGTCAGATCGATCAGGGATGGTCCATTGGGCTCCCGGATGCAGCGATTCACCCACGGGGTCATTCTCTACTCACCGACGACCGGGGCCTTCGAGTTGATCGGTGCCATGGCCCGGACCTACTCCCGCCTCGCGCCTGCCCGGCGCCAGCGGTTGGGCCTGCCCACCACAGGTGACCTCGCGCCGGGCCAGCGGCGCAAGACCAGATTTCAGCGCGGTGTGATGACGTGGTCTCCCCGTGCTGGAGTCGCGATCAGGATCGGCTGATGATCACGATCGGCGGAGTGGGACTCGCCGGGCGAGTTACTCGATCGCGGGAACGATCACGGAAACTTCGTGGCAGCCTCGTCCCATGCCCGAGGGAGATGCCGTGCGCCGCACTGCGCGCCGCCTCGATGGCGCGCTCGTCGGTCAGACGCTGAAGGTCGCGGAGATCCGAGTACCACGGGCAGCCACGGCGGATCTGGTCGGCTGCACAGTGTTGGGTACGCATGTGCACGGCAAGCACCTGCTGCTGCGAATGGCCAACGGGACGTCTCGCCTGACCTTGCATTCCCATCTTCGGATGGATGGTCGCTGGGCCACCGGCACCGCGTCTGGCCGGCCATGCGCGGGACCTGAGCACCAAGTGCGGGTCTGGCTGGTGGGGGAGCAGCGGCAGGCGGTCGGACTGCGGCTCATGGAGGTGGCTGTCGTTGCCAGCGATGACGAGGGCGATCTGATCGGCCATCTGGGTCCCGACATCTTGGCGGCGAGCTGGGATGGCGCGGATGGAGTCCGGCGAGTGTCGGCAACCCCTGACCGGGGACTTGTCGAGACGTTGCTGGACCAACGGGTGGTCAGTGGGCTGGGGACGATGTGGGCGGCAGAGGCCGCGTTCACTGCCGGAGTCACGCCGTTCACTGCGGTGGGGGACGTTCACCAGTTGGATGTCGTACTGGCTCGCACCCGGCAACGGATGCGGCGCGCGATCATCGATGATCGGCGCGCCAGTCGGGCTCGACTGAACATCTTCGAACGCCGAACCTGCCTGCGTTGTGGCGGTCCAGTTCGTACGGGCCGGGTCGGACACCATGACCGGGTCACTTACTGGTGCCCCCGGTGCCAGTCCGGGCCCGGTCCCACGGGTCGCTAGCTCGGCTTCATTGGCCGGGGCCTCGGTTTCATTGGACGGGGCCTCGGTTTCCTTGGACGGGGCCTCGGTTTCCTTGGACGGTGCCTCGGTTTCAGTGGGTGGAGTACGACGTGTCATTCCCAACCCCATTGCCAGTCGGCGTCGAACGCCTCGCTGAGTTCGTAGTCGCTCTCCACCTTGCGTACTGCCGTGTCGTCCATGGCGTCCACTCCTCTGCTGTCCTCTGCCTGCCCATTGCTGGCTCTCTGCTGGCTCCTCGGCTGGCCAGTGACGTCTCACAGGAAGGACGCGCGCAGGGGGCGACATGCAACAGTTTCTGGGAGGGAATTCCGCCCCTGAGTAAGGAATCCGCCCCTGAGTAAGGAATCCGCCCCTGAGTAAGGAATCCGCCCCTGGGTAGGGATCCGATTCTTCGCGAGGAAGCGAACGACAGCAGTGGTGGTTCTTCCCCGAACCCCCGTGCGGCGGGGAGGTCAGACGGCGGACAGCGTCATGATCACGGCGAGGATGACGGCCGGCGCGAACGCGAGGATCATCAGCGCGACCGCCCAGGTCCACCTGCCCCGCCCCCACGACCGCCAGGCCGCGACGCTGAACCCGATCGGCCACAGCGGGTACAACAGCACCAGCCCACCGAAGATCCAGGCGCCGACACTGCCTTCGGTGGCAGCTGCGATGACGGTCACGACAGCCACCACGGCCCAGATGATCAAGGTGATGACCGCGAGCACCTGACCGGCGATCAGGGCTGCCAGGTATGGACCGCGGGGCGTATCTGGTGCCTCACGGACCGCCGGGATGGCGTCGGTCATGTCCCCACTCATGGCCCCAGGGTACGGTCCGGCCGCCTTGTCAGACGTCGGACCAGGCCATTCACCGTCGGGCGCCAACTGTCGGGCGCCAACTGTCGGGCGCCAACGGTCGGGCGCCAACGGTCGGGCGCCAACTGTCGAGTGTCACTGTCGGGCTGCCCCGGCGGTCACTGCTGGATGGGATGCGGATACACGGGCGCGCGGTGTTGAAACGACAGGATCTTGGGGTTCACGATGACTCCGTCACGGATCTCGATCGCCTTGCGGATCGTGGGGCTGTGGTCCCACGCGCCGGTGAGAACGGGCCGCAGATGAGGGATCAGTGCCTCGCTGTTCTCCCACGTGGCGGACTCCCACAGGTACGACGGACTGTGGTCGACGCCGTAGTAGTGCACATCGTCACCCACCACGATCATCGGATCGTCGAAGGTCGTGGGCCGCGCGAAGGAGAACCCCATCGCGGCGTCGCAGGACACATCGACAATCACCGTGCCCGGCCGGAGTCGGGGCAGGTCCTCGTCGGTGAGGAACATGAGGGGCTCGTCGGTGTCTTGCAGGACACAGTTCACGATGAGGTCGAATTCGGCAAGGAATTCCTCGGTCGGCACCGGGCCAGAGCCCTTCAGTGTCATGGTCCGGGAGGGATCGTCGGTACGCCTTTCGAGGCCGCCGAGAGTCACGTTGGGGATCGGCGCGGCCACCAGATGCACGTCGCGCATTGTCAGTGCGACGACGTCGACCACGCCCAGGCTCTCGAGTGCGTTGGCGGCCCCGCGAGCGGTGTTGCCGAACCCGATCAGTACCGCGCGCCGCCGCCGTCCGTAGGCGCCTGTGAACCCGCGGAGCGACATGGCGTGCAGCACGGATGCGTAGCCCGCCAACTCGTTGTTCATGTGGAACACATGGATCACGAAACGGCCGTGTTCACTCCAGTGGTTCATCGCCTCCCAGGCGATCAGAGTGAGTCTTCGGTCGATCGCGACCTGCGTGAGTTCGGGATCCTGCACGCAATGGGGCCATCCCCACAGGATCTGGTCGTCCCGCATCTCGAGCACATCGGACAGCGTCGGCTTCGGCAGCAGCAGGACATCGCTGTGGGCGATGAGCTCGGAATGAGTCCGAAAACCGGCGACCAGCTCAGCCAGCTCCTCGTCACGCACCCCGAAGTGGGAGCCGTAGTCGTGTTCCAACCAGATCCGGGATCGCAGGTCGGGATCGATTCGGTCGAAGTGGCGCGGATGCAGTGGCAGCCGCCGCTCGTTCTCCTTGCCTGAACGGCCGAACACTCCCAGGGACAGTTCGGCCACAGCAGACTCCCTCGATCGGCGACTCATCCGCAGCGTATCCACCGCTGCGTCCGCAGCGCGAAGGCCGTCGACAGCGAGCGGACGAGGCCAGGCGTGGCTGCCGCGGGAAACGTGATCGGCGCGAAATGAGTCGTTGGATCGCACTACGTTCGGAGGATGATCTCTCGCATCCTCGTCGGCACCGTGACCGCCGGTCTCGTCATCGCGGTGGCGGCCCCATCGTTCGCCCAGCCGGCCGATCCGCCCCAGACCCAGACATCCGCTGAGACGGCGCAAGCGAGCAACAAGTCCAAGCAGATGAAGAAGGCCCAGAAGTGGGCGCGAAAGTCCAAGGCCTTGGACGCTCGGATCTGCCGGTCTGGCAACTACCCGGCCTTGAAGACCTCCGTGGGTTCGGGTGCTTATCTCATGACCCAGCAACGGTGGCAGAAGTTCGGGGGCACGGCTTTCGCCGCGCGCCCGAACAAGGCCTCGCGGCGCGACCAGAATCTCGTCGCGTGGCGGATGTTCAAGTCCTCCGGATGGAACAACCTCGGTTGTCCGCGGGCCGACTGGATGCGTGCTGCCTATCAGCGGGCCAAGAGCACCCCCTTGGGCGAGATGCTGATCCCCGGCACCCATGACTCGGGCTCGTCGCTGATCGACACTGATCCTCCGTGCGCCCCGCAGGTCATCGCCGGAATCAGTGCGGTGTTCGCCCAGGCGGCCCAGGTGAATCCCTGCGGGGCCGCTGACGAGGCGCGCGCGCAGGAGGAGAATCTCGGCGATCAGTTGCGCGGCGGGGTTCGCTATCTCGACATCCGGGTGGGGGTCCCCGCGAATCAGGTGATCGACTCTCCGCGCCCTCCGGCTCCGGACCCCTTGTCCGTGCCTCTGGTCCTGCACCACAACTACGTGTCGCAAAGCCTCACCAAGGGTCTGCGACAGGTCCTGAAATACACCGCCGCCCACCCGGCGGAGCAGGTGATCCTGGACTTCCAACACCTGGATCTGACCGGCAACCAGGCCATCGACGAGTACTACTACCAAGCGCTGCTCGACATACTGATGGAGTTCCAGGCCGAGGACAGTGGGCCCACCGTGTGTGAAGCCGCCTGGACACGGGACATCGTCGGCCTCCCCGACGGTGAGGTGGCCATGGGCGTGCCGGTCGGTGACATGTGGCAGTCGGGACGCAGCCTGCTCGTGCTGATGCCCGAGACGGGCATGCCCCAAGACGACTGTTACTTCTCGCGAGAGCTCGTCATCCACAGTCCGTGGCCCAACACCGACGTACCCCAGGTCAGCAAGGACGCGAATGACGGATACCTGGCCGAGCGGACGCAGCGACTCGACGGTGACCAGTGCGTCGACGCCTCGGGCAACGACTGGTGCGTGTTGTTCGTCAACCAGCTGCAGCTCACTCCGAGTGCCGTCAACTACGCCAACTGCGTGTTCAACAAGGTGGGTGACAACTGCTCGCTGCACGCGCTAGCCAGGTTGGTGAACGACAAGGTGGCCGGTTACATGACCGATTGGACGACGTCCGGTGAGCCGACCAACATTGAGATCATCGACTACTACGAGGACAGCGACCCGAGCGTTGCCGACCAGATGATCAGGCTCAACTGGCAGCGCACCGGGCAATGGCCACGATGATGGCCGAGCAGCGACTTCATGCGTTCGGTGACGACGCCCTCGGTGCTGACGATGTCGTGGGACTGCGCGAACGACTGGAGCGTCGCGAGGTGTCGCCCGCGGAACTTCTGGCGGCTGCCCGGTCCCGCGCCGAGGCACTGCAACCGAGGGTCAACGCGGTGGTCGCGTGGGCCTTCCCGCCCCATCCGCGTCCCGATCCCCAGGCGCCCTTGTCGGGTATCCCCACGGTCGTGAAGGACAACGAGCCTCTCGCAGGAGTTCCGACCCGCGAGGGCTCCCGGGCCACGGCTGATCGTCCCGCGCCCACAGACGGAGTTTGGGCTGCACAGTTCCTCGCCCTCGGGGCAGTACCGATCGGCAAGTCGACATTGCCCGAGTTCGGCCTGACGTCTACCACCGAGTCCCTGTTCAGCGGACCGACGCGGAATCCGTGGAACCTGGGTCGTTCGGTGGGCGGTTCGTCCGGAGGATCGGCGGCTCTGGTCGCCGGGGGAGCGGTCCCGATCGGACACGCGAATGACGGCGGAGGATCGATCCGCATCCCGGCTTCCTGCTGCGGGCTCGTCGGGCTCAAACCCTCGCGGGGTCGCATCATCGACCTTCCGGAGATCGAGAAGCTCCCGGTCAACGTGGTGACGCAGGGAGTCGTCACCCGTTCGGTGCGCGACACGGCGCTGTACTTCGCGGCCGCCGAGCGGATCCACCGCAACAGTGCTTTGCCGCCTGTCGGCCACATCACCCATCCGTCGGACCGGAGGCTGCGCATCGCGGTCACGACCAGCGGGCATCCTCGACTTCCCACCGAGCCCGCGGTGGCCAGCGCCGTTCGGGATGCGGCCCGACTGTGCGAATCGCTAGGCCACCACGTCGAAGAGGTCGAGTTCCCCTACGGCGAGCAGGTCGGGGTCGATTTCCTGCGCTATTGGGCATTCCTGGCGTACGGCATCAAACGACTGGGTGGTCGCATGTTCGGCAAGGGTTTCCGGGCGGACCTGCTCGAACCCTTCACCTTGGAGTTGGCGGGGATGTTCTCCGGCAGTGCCGAGCGCCTGCCCGCTGCCGTACGTCGGCTCAAGCGGTTCGGCGCCGACTACGATGCCTCCTTCGATCGCTTCGACGTGTTGCTGTCGCCGGTCACCGCTCATGAGCCGCCTCCGATCGGCTACCTCGGGGCGCTCGTCGAACCACGGACACACCTCGTGCGCCTTTTGCGATATGTCTCGGTGACGCCTCTGCAGAACATCGCAGGGGCGCCCGGTATCAGCCTGCCCTTGGGGATGAGCGCAGCCGGAGTTCCCATCGGAGTGCACGCGGCTGCACGCACCGGCGATGAGCGCACGCTGTTGGAGTTGGCGCTCGAGTTGGAGCAGGCCGCGCCGTTCGCGCGCATCCAGACAACCTGACAGCGCACCCAACAGACGCCTGTTCCGATCACCCGAGCGGTGAGGGTCCGGAACCTATCCACCCGATCCGGCCGGACCAGAATTGGTGGCATGCGCGGATCTGCGTTGCGCGGCGGATTGCTGAGCCAGGAAGAGGCCGCCCAGCACCAGTCCGGCGACACCGCTCCACAGCAGCGTCGCTGTCGTGCCCTGCGCGAGATCCCCGCCGCCGAGGATCTCGACACCCAATGCGGCCAGGACGACGCCGACCCCGCCGATCGTGACGATGGTCGTGATCACCACCCCGGAAGCCTGTCCCGACAGTTCGACCGGGAGCACCGATTGCGTCGCCACGTTGGTGAACGAGTAGCCCATGGCGAAGGACAGACCGCTGATCATCAACCCCACCACGTCGAGCACCAATGATGATGCGAAAGCCTGCAAGACCAGTCCGAGGCTGCCGGCGACGATGGCGGATCCCATCACGATTCCGTCGGGGATCCGGCCCGCGATCCGGCCCGACAGCGGTCCACTCATGGCCGTCGCGAGTGCCGGGAAGACGAACAGCAGTCCGGCGACGACCGAGGACAGCCCACGTACTTGCTGCAACTGGATGGTGACGACGAGCATCATGATGCAGTAGCCGACGTTCGCGACGGTTCCGGCGATCAGGATGGTTACGAAGGACCGCCGTCGCATCAGCTGCGGACTCACGAGTGGCCACGGGTGTCGGCTCTCTTGCCGGGCGAACAGCAGTAACAGCACGAGCCCCGTGACGATCGCGCCGCCGGTACTGACGGCGAGGATCGACAGCGTCGACAGGTTGTCCAGCCCCCAGGTGGTGGTGGCAACACCGGCGATGACCAGCGCCGCCCCGAGCCAGTCGAGCTCGGAGGTGCGATGGTCGCCGGGATCCCTGCTGTCCTGCAGGGATCGCATACCCCACACGAGGGCCACCACGGCCACAGGGATGTTGACCCAGAAGACCCAGCGCCAACCGGCGCTCGCCGCGAGTCCGCCGCCCACGATCGGGCCGACCGCTGTGCCGATGTTCGCGAGTCCCAGCATGAGTCCGAGGATGCGAGGCCGCTCGTCGGACGTTGTGTCGTTGCTGACCAGGCTGAAGGCGACCGGCATGATCATCGCCCCGCCGACCCCTTGCAGGACACGCGCTGCGATCAGCTGCCCCGGAGTCTCGGACAAGCCGCACAGCAGCGAAGCCACCCCGAACGTTGCGACGCCGATCAGCAGGATTCGTTTCCGGCCGACGAGATCCCCCAGCCGGCTTGCCGGGATCATCAGGGACCCCAGCGTCAGCATGTAGGCGCTGAGCGCCCACTGCAGATCGGTGGTGGTCGTACCGAGATCGACCGAAATCACCGGTAGGGCCAGGCCCAGAGAGAAGAAGTCCAGTTGGATCAGGAACAGGGCCAGGACAACCGGCAGGAACCGGATGGGCAGGAATGACGGTGGCCGCATGCGGGGAGCCTACGGTCTGGACCGGTGATCACCCACCCTTCCGGGTCGCACGGCGGAGTTGGGTGGGCAGAGTCGGGTCCGCCACTGGAGGATCGGGCTGCGCGCGGAGGTGTCGGTTCTGTTCGGAGGTGTCGGGCCGGAGGTGTCGGGCCGGAGGTGTCGGGCCGGAGGTGTCGGGCCGGAGGCGTCGGGCCGGAGGCGTCGGGCCGGAGGCGTCGGGCCGGAGGTGGCGGTTCGGAGATAGGGTCGGCGATCATGAGTGACGTGAGTGACGGCATTTCGGTGACAGGGACGGGCAGCGCCGGTGCGGTGCCCGACACTATGGTCCTGCAGACGGGAGTCGAGGTCACCGCAGCCGATCCCGGTGCGGCATTCACAGCAGCTGCCGCTGCCCTCGACACTGTGCGGGCGGCCGTGATGTCCGCGGGCGTCGAAGCCGCCGATCTACGCACTACGCAGGTAGCTCTGCGTCCCGTCCACGATCGCGACGGCCGGGTCAATGGACATGAAGCGGTGCTCGGACTGGCCGTCATGGTGCGTGACATGGGTCGGTCGGGCAGCATCATCGATCAGGTCACCCGCGCGGGCGGGACTCATGCCCGGCTGTTCGGTATGCAGCTGGAGCACAGCGACCCGACCGAGTTGATGTCCCGCGCCCGGGAACGGGCCATGGCGGACGCGCGGGATCGGGCGCAGGAGTTGGCGCGCCTGGCGGGGCGTTCCCTGGGTCGGTGCGTGGCAGTTGCAGAGCCAGGGGCGTCCGGTCCGCGGCCGATGATGGCGGCCCGGGCGGGGGGTGGCGAAATGGCGGTCGATCCCGGTCAGCTGGAGCAGTCGGTGTCGGTGCTCACGCGCTGGGAGTTCGGGGACTGACGGCGCTCTTCGCGCATGAGTGGGGCGCGCGGAAGGAGACGTCCGATCAAGAGGCTTCAAGCCCGAGTGTCTGGAACACTTCGGCCACTTCGCCACTACGGCCGGGTGGCCATCCATTGAGCGGGTGGCCATCCATTGAGAAGGAATCGGCGCATGCTTGTCTCTCTGCGAACAGCCCTGCTGGTCTCGATCACGGCGACCGCCCTCGTCGTCGGTGCTGTGAGTGTGGCTATCGGGGGTCATTCGGACCTTCCCAAGGCACCCAAGGGCTCTGTGATGGTGGACCACCACAGCCGGACGGGTCTGGTTGCTGCGGACTACAAGATCGATGGCATGTCCCCGGCAGCGGTCACGAAGCACTATCGCAAGGCGTTCAAGGCGCGGGGTTTCTCGGTGCGATCGAGTCGCAGCAGTTCCGGCTACTCGTATCTGTATATGAAGAACGCCGGAGTCTTCTCGTTCGTGGGGGCGGGTGAGGGGCGCAGGGGCGAAGTTCACTTCGAGGTCTGCAAGGGAACCGACAAGTTGCAGGTAGACGTGTGCGGGTGACCCAAGGCCACCCGCACTGCAAGTTCCGGGGGTGATACCCCGACCCGATCAGGTCTTCTTGGCGCCGTGGGGCAGTTGCTTCTTGTTCTTGATCGCGTGCTTCAACGCGGCTTTGTGAGAACTGTGATTGATGTTGCTGGTGTGGCTGGGACCGTTGCCCAAGACCTTTGTCGAATACATGGGGGCTCCTTTCAACACTTCTAGTGTCCCACTGTCATGCATATATACACATACTTTGGGTGGTGGTGATCGTCACACTCAGGTGCGATGCTGTCCGGCGGAAGGGCTGTCCGGCGGAAGGGCTGTCCGGTGGAAGGGCGAGGCGGACGTAGGGCAGGGTGTGCACGGGAGGTCCAGTGGGGCAATCGGGTGACAGTGGGAGCACGGCGTCATCCCCACGCCCGAAGGGCAGTGTGGATCACCCGAAGGGCAGTGTGGATCACCCGAAGGGCAGTGTGGATCACCCGAAGGGCAGTGTGGATCACCCGAAGGGCAGTGTGGATCACCCGCAGCAGAGCGTGGTGCGCCCGCTGCAGCGAATGGTGATGGTGACCAGCATCTTGAGTGCGGCGGGCCCTTCGGGACGGCCGGCGGGGATGCTCGCGGATGCCGTCGGATTCCATGGGACCGACGAAAGCAAGCGCGAACAGTTGGCCCGACTGATCCGGGACCTGCGACGCGTGGGGGTCGACATCACCAACGTCGCCGATCTCGGCCAGGAATCCCATTGGGTTCTGCACCCCCGCGACAGCCGAATCCGACTGGCCTTCTCGCCCGAGCAGCAGGCTGAGCTCGCCCGCGCAGCGCTGCTCGCGGACCGCACCACCATCGCCTCGTGGCCTGGGAGGAGCTCACACTCGCGGGGCCCGGGTCGAAGTCACAGTCAAGGATCTACCTATCGATGTCGACCTCGTGCTGCGGGCCATCACCACCCGCAGCGTGCTGCGGTTCGGGTACAACGGCCGGGCCCGGGAACTCGATCCAGCGTCGTTGCACCGGGGTACGGCAGGGTGGGCCGTCACCGGATTCGACCGGGGTGCTGACCAGTTGCGCACGTACTATCTGACCCGGATGACCGACGTGACCGCGGGACCCAGTGGTTCGGCCCGGTCCGTGTCCGATCACCGCCGAGACGGAGCCGACCCTCTGACCTGGCCCATCGATCCGCCGCAGTCTGCCCTTGTGGTCGTTGATCAGCAGTACTTGTCCGACGTCGAACTCCTGCTGGGGGCGCCCGAACGATCCGTGCCGACCGACACCACCGTCGAACTCACCTACACGGTCACGAACCGTTGGGTGTTCTTCGCCAGGCTGGTCGAACTCGGTGAGCGGGTCGTGCTGGCCGGGTCGCAACCGCTGCGCACCGCATTCGCTGACATGCTGCGGGCGGCGATCCCATGACGGCGCTGGAGTCCTTCGCCCGAATACACCGCGTGATGGCGATTCTGACCAGTCATCCGGAAGGGCTGTCGCTCGATGCGGTCGCCGCGGAACTCGGTGTTCCGTCAGCGACGCTGCGTCGCGAGATCCTGGAGTACTTCGCCACAGACATACCGGCCGAGATGCTCATGGGCCTCAACCGCGCCGACACCATCGAGTTCTTGGCGGCTGATGGCGCAGAGGCGGACCCGCACCAGGCGCCTGTGATCCGGGCAGTCTGCGAACGACCCGAAGCCGAACTGGGAGTCGAGTACCTGAGGGCGGACGACTTGGTCGCTTTGTACGAAGCCGCATCGGGTCTGGCTGAACTGGAGCCGGACAATATGGCCCTGGCGCACGCGGTCGAAGTCCTGGCTGACACGTTCCTGGCGCGATCCGCCACCACTTCCCCCGACCGGGGGGAATCGACGGCGTCACTCCTGCGCGATGCGATGGACCGACGTCAGCCGGTTCGCATCACCTACTCGCGCGCCTGGCGCCCGGGGGTGTCGCAGCGTGACATCCATCCGTATGCGCTGCACCACACCGCTCGCGGCTGGGAGGTCGACGCCGGACCACTGATCGACGGCCGGACCCGCACCTACATCGTCGCGCGGATCAGTGCCTGCGAATTACTGTCCGGGGAGTTCGACAGGCCCGTGGACGCCGAGCAACTGATCGAGCGTGATCGGGCCCCGGTCTCGGTGGATTTGTCGTTGCCACAGGGAAGTCACTGGGTGGCGGATCGATTCGCGGAGTCCACACGGGTGCTCACCGCCGATTCCGACGATCTGTTGATCCGGGTTGAGTTGCTGCCCCCCATCGCCGAGCGGGTGGGGCTGATCCTGCTGATCGCGGGGCCGGACGCGTTTGTGATGGAACCCGCCTCGGTCGTCGACGCGGGTGCCGATCTGGCTCGCCAGCTGCTGGTGCATCACGGCATCGAAGCCTGATCCGGAGACCGGCGCCGCCGCTCGGACATCTGACCCTCCGGTACTCACCCCCCCGTTGCCCCCCGCTGTCCCCCCCGCTGTCCCCCCGTACCCACTCCCTGGTACTCACTCCCCGGTACTCACTCCCCGGTACTCACTCCCCGGTACTCACCCCCGTACTTGCCGGTCTGGGCCAGGTGAGGCAGTGACCGGATCGTGACCGTGGGCAGCGTGCCTGATCGGCGCGCCTGGCTCGTGGCGTGGTGGCCCTTGGACACAATGAGCGCGCCGGCAACCCGACCCGAGAGGACCGCTGTGGCGACGACTGCGTCGACGACCCGTTCCCTGGGCGAACGTTCCCGCCTCCCGCTTGCCTACCCGGTCCTCTTGGGACTGCTGTGTGTGTCGGCGGGGGTCTCGCTCGCCTTGGCTGCCGCGGGTCATCTCGCCGACCTGGGCGGAAGCGCGCCCTACGTGCACAGTCTCGTGGCCTTCAACGAGCCCGCGACTGCCGACCTGACCGATGTGTTCGGTCCGGCGGCCAAGAGTGTCGACAACCTCACGTTCTTCTTGACCATCGGTGCGACCGCTGTCGCCGCAGCCCTGCTCATCGTGGCGACGGGGTTCTTCTGGTCCTCGGGGCACGTGCGTCATCCGGATGCTGCCCGCAGGGTCGCTGCCGTGGGCCTCACCATGGCGCTCGCGATCGCCATGGTGACCGTCATCCCTTTCGATGCCGGCTGGGGTGAGGCCTTGGGGAGCACCGGTGGCACCACCGTCGAAGCCGTACGCACCGGAGTCGTGGCTCTGCTCGGGCTCCTCGTTCTCCAACTGTCCGCGCCGCAGTGGCGCGAGAGCGTGCGCGAGGCCTTCCGAGACTGACCCGCCCGCCCCGAGTTCGCCCCCTGCGGCCGAACGGGGGATAATCGGGCCAATGCCTGCCGACAGTGGGCCGGACATTCTCAGGAAGGACTCCCATGGCGCGCCTTGCCCAGACCGAGGATCTCACCGACATCCAAAGCGACATCCTCGCGGCCGTCCACGACTTCGTCGACAAGGAAATCATCCCCAACGCCAATACGTTGGAACACGCCGACGAGTACCCCACCGAGATCGTCGAGGGTTTGAAGGAACTCGGTGTGTTCGGCCTCATGATTCCCGAGGAATACGGTGGCCTGGGTGAGTCGCTGACGACCTACGCGCTGGTCGTCGAGGAGATCGCCCGCGGTTGGATGAGCGTGTCCGGAGTCATCAACACCCACTTCATCGTGGCGTACATGATCATGCAGCACGGCACCGAGGAGCAGAAGCAGCGCTACCTGCCTCGGATGGCCACGGGCGAGGTGCGGGGCGCGTTCTCCATGTCGGAGCCCGGCTGCGGCTCCGACGTGGCCGCCATCCAGAGCAAGGCAGTGCGCGACGGTGACGACTACGTGCTCAACGGCCAGAAGATGTGGCTGACCAACGGTGGCTCGTCTACTTTGGTGGCGGTCCTGGTGCGCACGGACGGTGAGTCCGATGATCCCGACGCCAGCGTCTACAAGAAGATGACCACCTTCCTCATCGAGAAGCCCGAGGGTTTCGGAGAGGTGCGACCCGGTCTCACCATCCCCGGCAAGATCGACAAGATGGGCTACAAGGGTGTCGACACCACGGAACTGATCATGGACGGCCTGCGACTTCCGGCCGATGACGTGCTCGGTGGCGAGCCCGGCAAGGGTTTCTACCAGATGATGGACGGCGTCGAGGTGGGTCGCGTCAACGTCGCTGCCCGCGCGTGTGGTGTCGCCATCAGGGCGTTCGAACTCGGCGTCGACTACTCGCAACAGCGTGAGACTTTCGGCAAGCCGATCGCCCAGCATCAGGCGGTGCTGTTCCGGCTCGCCGACATGGCCGTCAAGGTCGAGGCCGCGCACCGCATGATGGTCATGGCCGCCCGCAAGAAGGATTCCGGTCAACGCAACGACCTCGAAGCCGGGATGGCCAAGTACCTGGCCAGCGAGTACTGCAAAGAGGTCGTCGAGGACTCCTTCCGCATCCACGGTGGCTACGGCTACTCCAAGGAGTACGAGATCGAGCGGCTCTACCGTGAGGCTCCCATGTTGATGATCGGCGAAGGAACCGCTGACATCCAGCGCATGATCATCGGGCGGCGCTTGCTCGAGGAGTACAAGCTGCGCCTCTGACGCGCCGCGATGGGCGGGGACTACCGTGGTTCCATGGCCAACATCCGGGGCATGAATCCCGACGTCGCCGATCGTCCTGTTCTGGTGTCGTTCTCCGAGTACTCCCAGGCCCAGGCGGCTGTTGACACGTTGAGCGACAACAAGTTCCCCGTCCAACACGTCGCCATCGTCGGTGTCGACCTCACTCTTGTCGAAAGTGTTCTGGGCCGGACGTCCTGGGGTCGGGCAGCGCTCAACGGCATGGCGACATTCGCCTGGTTCGGCGTCCTCATCGGTCTGTTCGTCAGTTTCTTCGGCGCCCAGGACTCTGCCCCCACCCGGCTGGTCTTGTTGGGGTTGCTCTTGGGGGCCGCGTTCGGCATCGTCTTCGGTCTCGTGTCTCATGCGCTCACCGGTGGGCGCCGTGACTTCGTGTCCCGGCAGGCACTCCAAGCTGACCGCTACGACGTGCGTTGCGACGCGGAGTTCATCGGCCAGGCGCGCCAGATCCTCGGACTTGCTCCCACCTGGCCGCCCGCACCACCGGAACGAAGCGAGAACGAGGCCACCAGCGACACCGACCAGTCGCCGACATGAGCGACGATCCGCGTTGCCCGCGCTGTGGTGTCGAACTGCTGGCACCCACAGTCATGCGTGAGTACCACGCCTGCCCCACCCACGGACCGGTTCCGGTGCAGCATCCGCCCCGGTTGCCTTCGTCGGCGACGTTGACGGCGCTCGCGGCCGAATCCGACGTCCCGTTCTGGGTTCCGTGGCCCTTGCCCGCAACGTGGGTGTTCGCCGGCATCCAGGTCGTCGGCGGCGGTCGACAGCCCATCGAGGCGGCCACGCTGGGATTCACCGGCCGCGGCATGTCCGCTGGGCCGTCGGACCTGCTCATTGTCGGCGAGAAACCCGGCACCGGAGTCGGGGCGCGCTGGGCCGGCGTCCCCGAACCGGCCCCTTCGCTCATGGCCCAACCTGCGACCACCAAGATCCGAACCGCCGGATGGCCCACTCCGCTGTGGTCCCTGGAGTCCCCGGGCCGAGCCGCCTATGTGGGCGAGTCAGCCGGCTGCTGGCTGTGGTTGATCACGTGGCCCGACACCTCATGGTCGGTCTTCGATCTGGATCTGGAACTGCGCGACCTGCGCGACGGCATCGCGATCGACCTCCCCAGCGGAGCCATGCTGCCCCGGCTGGAGGCCCCCGACCGGTGAACACCGCTCTCTACGGCTCCGTCGTGGTCACCCTCTTCGTGATCATGGACCCGATCGGGATCATCCCCGTGTTCCTCGGTCTCGTCGGCGATCGCGCCCCCCGCGAGATCCATCGGTTGGCGTGGCAGGCGGCCCTGACCTCGCTGGCTGTGATCGGCGGGTTCGCGATCTTCGGTGACGCGATCCTGACCTACCTGCACATCTCGCTGCCCGCCCTGCGAGTGGCGGGCGGCCTGCTGCTGCTGGTCGTGGCCCTGCAGTTGCTCATGGCAGGGGAGTTCCGAGTGTCGGCGGCGACGGACAAGGCCAACATCGCCTTGGTCCCGCTCGGGATGCCGCTGCTGGCCGGGCCCGGTGCCATCGTCGCCGCCATCCTGTTCGTCCGCAGCGCCAGTGCTCCGGGCGACCTGTTCGCCATCGCCGTCGGCATCATCACCATTCACGTCATCATCTGGCTGTCCCTGCGCTTCTCGACCACGATCCTGCGGGTGCTGCGCCGCGCGGGCGTCACGGTGATCTCGCGCATCGCCGGCGTGCTCCTCGCCGCGATCGCAGTCCAACTGATCGCCGACGGCATCCACGAGTTCATCGTGTCGTGGCAGTGACCACCGTCAACTCCCCCGAGGCCCCCGAGCCCCCACGAGCTCACGAGCCACGAGCACGGCTGACGAGTCCGGCGTTCGACGTGGGCGAGAGGTTCCGCCGGGGGAGACGGGCGATCCTGATCGGGTCGAGGGGGACGGCGCAGTCGGGCCGTCATCACGGAAGGCCCGATAGGGTTGCCCCATGGACACCACCCACGACTTTGAATCGGAACGCCCGCTGGTGGTGGTCGCCAACCGTCTCCCCATCGAATACGACGAGGCCGAAGGCTGGCATCCCGCCCCTGGCGGACTCGTCGCCGCCCTGGAATCCGTGCTGCGCGACCGCGAGGCGTTGTGGATCGGATGGAGCGGCCGGTTCGAGGATCCGGATTCGGACGCGGAACAGGCCCCGCCCCCGCCCACCGGTACAGGTTCACTGAAGCTGGACGAAGTGCCGCTGACTCACGCCGAGGTCGAGGGTTACTACGAGGGATGCTCCAACGGCGCCATATGGCCCCTGTATCACGACGCGATCGTCACACCTATCTACCATCGCACCCAGTTTCAGGCCTATCGGCGGGTCAACGAGAAGTTCGCCCGGCACGTGGCCGAGGTCGCCCCACCTGAGGCTGTCGTGTGGGTCCACGACTACCAACTGCAGCTGGTCCCGCGCATGCTGCGGCAGATGCGTCCCGACCTGAGGATCGGATTCTTCCTGCACATCCCATTCCCGCCGGTCGAGATCTTCAGCCAACTCCCGTGGCGCCGACAGATCCTCGAGGGGCTGCTGGGATCGGATCTGGTCGGGTTCCAGACCAAAGAGGCCGCGCTGAACTTCCTGCGCTTGGTCCAGAAGTATGTGGCGCTGCGTCCGGGCGGAGACCGAGTGGTCGTCGACGAGCTATCGGGCAGCCGCACTGTTCGGGTGGAGGCATTTCCGATCGGGATCCGCGCGCAGGACTTCGCCGAGCTCGCAGCCGACCCCGCCACCATCGAACGGGCCGCGCAGATTCGAGCTGATCTCGGCGACCCGGAGCTGATCCTGCTCGGCGTGGACCGCCTCGATTACACCAAAGGCATTGACGTTCGGATCCGGGCAGTCACCGAACTGTTCCAGGACGAGGACCTCGACCCCGATTCGACGGTGTTCGTCCAAGTCGCCACGCCCAGCCGGGAGAACGTCGAGGAGTATCAGCGCATCCGCGACGATGTGGAACTGCTGGTGAGCCGGGCCAACGGCGACATCGGCAAACTTGGAACCACGCCCATCCACTACCTGCACCAGCCCATGAGGCGCGATGAGTTGACGGCCATGTATGTCGCTGCCGACGTCATGCTCGTCACTCCGCTGCGCGACGGGATGAACCTCGTGTGCAAGGAGTATGTGGCCTGCCGGACCGAGGAAGACGGCGCCTTGGTGTTGAGCGAGTTCACCGGTGCCGCTCACCAGATGTCGGACGCCTGGCTGGTCAACCCGTACGACATCGACGGGGTCAAGCGCAGCATCTTGGATGCGGCGCAGTCCGCTCCTCAGGAATCCGCGCGACGCATGTCGGCGCTGCGCCATGGCGTCTTCGAGCATGATGTGGAGCGCTGGGCCTCCGACTTCCTCAACCGGCTGCAGGGTTCTTTGTGACCGACACCGATGCCACGCTGCCCGCGCCCCTGATCGAACGCGTCCGGGGGATCGAAGTGGAGGCCTCGCTGCTGGTGTGTTGTGACTTCGACGGGACTCTCGCGCCGATCGTCACCCGACCTGAGGACGCGCGACCACTGACCGGGATCCCACCGTTACTGGAGCAGTTGGCGGCCGCGGACCACACCACGGTGGCGGTGATCTCGGGTCGCTCGTTGGCTGATCTGCACACACTGTCAGGGTTGTCCGCGCCGATCGTCCTGGTCGGTTCGCACGGGGCGGAGTTCGAGGCCGGTTTCGTCGAGGAGTTGACCACCGGGCAACAGCAGTTGTTCGCTCGGCTCGACACAACTCTGACGGAACTCGCTGCGACGGCTCCAGGCGTGCAACTGGAGCACAAGCCCGCCAGCATCGCGGTCCATGTACGCCAGGCGAGCCGTCCCGATGCCAATCGGGTGATGGCGGAGTTGTGGGAGGGTCCGGTGTCGTGGCCGGGTATTCACGCGACAGCCGGCAAAGAGGTTCTCGAGCTTGCGGTCCTCAAAGTAGACAAGGGCGGCGCCGTTTCTCATTTGCGGGACAGTGCCGCCGCCGACGTCGCGATCTTCGTCGGTGACGACGTGACCGACGAGAACGCCTTTCGGGTGTTGCGCCGTGAAGATGTCGGGGTCAAGGTCGGCGACGGTGAGACAGCGGCCGAGTACCGGATAGCGTCCGTTTCCGCGGTGCGCTCGCTCTTGGCGCTGCTGGCTGCTGTTCGCTGAGAGGCGCGGAGTCCGGGCTCAGTCCCGCTGCAAGGGGATCTCCGCCCACACCACCTTGGAGTCCTGGTCGCGGTCCCAGCCCCACCGGGACGCCATCGCCGATACCAGGTGCATACCGCGGCCATCTGGTTCGGTTTGAGTGAGGATCTTGGGATAGGGCAGATCAGAGGCGCGACCGTCTTGGATGGCGATGGTCAGGGCGTGGTCGTCGATGCTGATATGGGCGCTGATCGGACCGGTGCCGTAACGGACGGCGTTCGTGGCGAGTTCCGAGACGATGAGCAGGGCGTCGTCGAGAAGGTGGGTGGCCCGAACAGTTTCGAGGACATCGCGCACCAGTCGGCGGGCCTGGCCGGCGGCTTGAGGCCCGTCAGGCAGGTCGCAGTGCTGCTCCATGGGTCCGCGATACCCACTCGTTACGCGTTTCACACCCCTCGCGCGGACACGAAGTCGATGATTTCGCGGACCGTGCGCTGCGGATTCTCCACCGCGGGCGAGTGCGCGGCACCGGGGATCGCCACCGCGGGCACCGCCAGGCGGGCCGCCATGTCCGCCATCTCCGGGACCGGCCACGCCGAAGTGTCGTCCTCGCCGTACATGACGAGTACCGGAATCCCGTTCTGCGTCACCGTGTCGGACAGTTCCGACGTCAAATCCGGCACGCTCATCAGCGTCTGCGCGATCCCGGCCAGGCACCACGGATCCGTCGCGACCCAGCGGCGGTGCAGGAACTCCTCGACATCGGCTTCCAACGCAGGCACCCCTGCGGCGGCGTCCACCGCCTGCTTGGCGACCCAGATCTGTTCGCTCGTTGCGACGGGGACCAAGTCGCACAGTGCGGTCATGAGGTCCCAGTGTTCGCGCGGGAGTGCGCCCGGACCCGAGTCCATCAGCGTGAGGCTGCTCACCAGGTCAGGCCGCGCCAGTGTGACTTCGCGGCACACGAGACCACCGAACGAGTGACCCACGAGATGGGCGGGCCGGGATCCGATCACGTCGATCAGGTCGGCAGTGAAACTCGGCAGGCGGTAGTCGTCGAGTCTGCCGGTCCCCGGACTCTCGTGTTGGCCGCGCTGATCGATAGCGGTCACATTCAATCCAGCCCCGGCCAGCGGCTCCAGCAGGGGCAGGAAATCCTCCTTGCTGCCCGTGAATCCGGGGACGAGAACCATGGCCGGCCCGTCGCGGGGGCCCATCTGCACCGCGGCCAACTCCCCGTCCGTGGTGCTGATTCGTAACGGTTCGGCCCCTGGCGGGAAACCCGTGGAGGGTGGGACACTCATGCCGAGCAGAATAGGATGCTCAGCGAGGGTTCACGTTCCAGGGGCAGGTGGGGGTTCGATGACGCGCATTATTGCCGTCGCCAACCAGAAGGGCGGGGTCGCCAAGACAACGACGGTCGCTTCGCTGGGTGCTGCGCTCGCCGAACTTGGTCAGAAGGTTCTCGTTGTCGACCTCGACCCGCAAGCCTGCCTGACGTTCTCGCTCGGCCTGGATCCCGAAGCGATCGACATGAGCCTGCACGATGTGCTGCTCGAGCGCGTCGGAGCGGGCATGGTCATCCGCCCCACGGATGACGGCATGGACTTGCTGCCCGCCACTATCGACCTTGCCGGCACCGAAGCCCACCTGCTCACCCGAACGGGTCGCGAACATGCCTTGCGGCTGGCGCTCGAGGACGTCGCCTCCGACTACTCGTACATCCTGTTCGACTGCTCGCCATCGCTGGGCGTGCTCACCATCAATGCGCTCACAGCTGCGGACGAGGTCTTGATCCCGCTGCAGGCCGAGACGTTGTCCCACCGCGGTGTCGGACAACTCCTCGACACCGTGCGTGATGTCCAGCGCCTGACCAATCCGCGGCTGCGGGTCCTGGGTGTGCTGCCCACGTTGTTCGACGCGCGCACCACGCACGCCCGGGCAGTCGTCGCCGACATCCAAGAGCGCTATCAACTCCCCGTGCTCGAACCACCTATCGCGAAGTCCATTCGATTCGCTGAGGCACCCGCTGCGGGCCGTTCCGTCCTCACCACCGCGAGTCGGGTCCGAGGAGCCGACAACTACCGTGAACTCGCCCGTCGAGTCGTTGCCGGGGAGGTTGACGTCGATGCCTGACAGCACCTTCGACCGGGTCCGCCCGCGGACCGCGCTCGCGGAGGACGAACGCATCACCGTTATCGACGGTGAAGTCCGAGTCCCCGACCGCGAGGGCAAACGTGCGCTGTTCTCGGGTGAGCCGGAACCTCCCAGCCTCGGGTCGATCGCCATGACGTGCACGCGGTGCGGCGCCCGCTCCGTCGTGTCCTGGGGCGCTGCCCTGAAACTGGCTTTTCCCAGTGTTCCGGTCGCTGTCCCCGCATCGGGGATCCGCGCCTGGATGAAGTGCCCCACTTGTGACCGCCGGGCGTGGGTCGATCTGTCGCTGCGCTACTGACCCGTCATCCGAGTCCAGGCGTCCGGCGTTTCGGGAGTCAGGCCCAACAGACCCGCGGGCGTCAGAGAGTCCCGAGTGCGTCAGGAGTTCCGAGACTCCGCCAAGCGGAGTCGTCCGGTCCAGACGCTGGGGTATGGAGTTGGACGTACGCGGAGTGCTTAGATGCACCTGACGGCTGGATGCACAGCGGCAGGAGCGACATGCCTGTGAACCCGACCCGGCTGGTGGGCCGTGAGCGTGAACTCGCCCTGCTGCGCACCGCTCTGGATCGGGTCGCGGCCGGTGAGGTGGTCGCCCTCGAGGTGTCCGGCGAGGCGGGCATCGGGAAGAGCGCCTTGCTCGACGAGTTGGTCCGCGAGGCATCGCGGCGTGGGTTCCGGTGTCTGCGCGGAACGGGATCTCGAGCCGAGCAGGACTTCATGTTCGGCGCGCTCGCTGCCCTGCTGGACGGGCCCGTCACCGCCGACCCCGCGATCGACCAGTTGGATCCTCACACCCTGAGGGACCTGGCATCGGTGCTACCTGGGATGAGAGCGAAGGTCCCCGACACACCCGCAGCGCCGGTCGATCCCTTGCTCGTGTGCCACTCGACCCGACGGGCGCTGACGGCTCTCGCGGCCCGGGGCCAGGGTTTGGTGATCGCGGTCGATGACGCGCACTCGATCGACGAGATGACTGCTTGCGTCATCGGGTTCTGGATGCGGCACGGAATCGACGCTCCGGTGCTCATCGCCACGGCCCGACGCTCGGGTGGGCCAGGCGCTCATACCGGATCCCTCCACCTGCGGTCGGATCGGGTCGAGCGGATAGAACTCGAACCTCTACCGCCGGAAGACGCCGCGCAACTCATGGCGCACCTGCCTGCGGTGCAGCAGAACCGGGTCATGGCGGACGCCGGGGGAAATCCCTTCTACATCACCCAGTTGGCGGCTCATGTGCCGGCGCAGCGTGGCGCGGCACCGACGGAGTCGCCTGAGGGCCGTAATCCCCCCGAGGTGTCGGCGGCGATCCTGGCCGACCTCGCGGAGGTGTCGGTCCCCGCCCAGCAGTTGGCCGGTGCGGCCGCTGTGCTCGGTGACCCGTTCGATGTGATGCTGGCCGCCCGGGTCGCGGAAATCGCCCCCAATGAGGCCCTGCCCGCCCTGGACGAGTTGGTCGCCGCCTCCTTCGTGGTTAACCGCGACGGGCACGGCACCTATGAGTTCCGCCACCCGATCATCACTGCCGTCGTCTACGACTCGATCCCCGGTGGGCGGCGCTTGGCCGCGCACTCCAGAGCCGGGACGATCCTGCAGGCCGAGGGGGCGGCCCCGATCGCTGTGGCGCGTCACTTGGAGCGCAGCGCCGATATGGGGGACGAGCAAGCCATCGAGGTGATTCGGGCAGCCGCGACTGCCACCCGAGTTCTGGCCCCCCGGGCCGCGGCTCGTCTGCTCGCCTCCGCTATCCGACTGTCTGGTCCGGTGGCCGAAGGTGCCCCAGATGGCCGTCCACTGCTCATGGCAGAGCGGTCCGACTGTCTCATCAACGCCGGGCAGTTCGCCGAAGCCCGTGAGGAGCTGCGCGCCGCGCTCGAGCTCGTCGCTCCCGGCGATCACCTGACGCTCGCCTACCTCGTCGGGAACCTCACAAGGGTGGAGAACTGGCTGGGGGAGGAGCGCACAGCCACGCAACGGATTCGTTCGATCCTCGCGGATCTACCGACGGAGGCGTACTTCCCGCGTCTGCTCATGCAGGTGTTGCTCCTGGCCCAGGTCGCCGTCAGTGGTTCGGTCGATGAGGTGCGTGAGATCGGCGGCGTGCTCGTCCCCGCGACCACCGCAGTGCCCGGTCTGGAGTTCGCCACGGCCGTTCTGCTCGCCTATGGCGAAGCTCGTGGGGGGGATGCCGTCTGCGCTGGGGATCAGGCCCGACGCGCAGCCGACCTGTTGGCCGCCACCCCCGACGACCAACTCATCGCCGCTTTGGAGACGCTCATCCTGCTGTCCTCGGCAGAGGAATGGCTGGGCCGTTGGAAGGATGTGCTCGACCACACGGGACGCGGCATCGCGCTTGCCCGCACGACCGGGAATCTGGCCGCGGGTGTGTGGCTGCGGATCGCGGCGGAGAGCGCTCTGACGAAGCAGGGCCGTTTGACCGAGGCCGCCGAGCTCATCGCCGAGGCTGAGGAACTGGCCCGCATGCGCAATGACCCGCTGCTCATCAGTGTCGCCCTGGCGCGGCGCAGCGCGGTCGCGGCTCAACTCGGTGACCTGTCCACGGCCATGTCCACCGCACAAGATGCGGAGGTCTACCAGGAGTTGACCCACGACCCCGGTGTGCCCGCGATCGTGGCGTATTCGATCGCACCGGGCCTCGTGGAGGATGGCCAGGCAGAGCGGGGCATCCAGGTGATGGTCCGGGGAGCCGGCGGACCTGGCTTGCCTCTCGTGGCGGAACCGACCAAGGCCCGCACGCTGGAGATCCTCACCGAGGCTGAGTTGGCCCGCGGGGACGCCGTGGCAGCGCGGAGCTGGGCTGAAGGCGCAGGTGTCAGCGCAGACAGGCTCGGCCTCGCTCTGAGCCACTGTGCGGCGCAACGAGCCCTTGCCGAGGTGCTGCTCGCCGAGAACGATCCGCAGTCGGCGATTGCGCATGCCCGCGCTGCGGTGGCGTCAGCCGATTCGGCCGGAGCACCGCTGGAAGCTGCGCGGGCCCGTTTGATCCTCGGGCGGTCGCTCGGGCGCTGCGGGCAGACGGATCTGGCGGTGGCCGAGATCCGGCGAGCGATCGCAGTGGCGCAGGAGTGCAGGGCCCGCAGCATTGCCGGGCGCGGCGCCCGTGATCTGCGGGATCTCGGTGTCCATGGATCAGGGGAGCGCGCTGCCCGGGGGGCAACGGGTCTCGATGCGCTCAGTGCGCGCGAGCGGGAGGTCGCCGAACTCGTGTCCGAGGGGCTCGGCAATCCTCAGATCGCACAGCGTCTGTTTCTGAGCCGACGCACGGTGGAGTCCCATGTCGCTCGGATCTTCACGAAACTGGGTGTGTCCTCGCGTGGCGAGGTTGCTGAGGTCATGAGACGGGGACAGATCATCGCCGAGCATGTCGAGTCGCCTCGCCGCTGACCTGTTCGAGCGCCGCCCCAACTTCCAGCCGTCGGACGGTGGGACGGGTTCTGAACTACTCCCCAGTCGGCGGCTGTGTCCCGGATCCAGACGACCGTCGGCGCCGCCGATTGCGCGAACGGCGCGGCCGCACCTCGGAGACGTCACTGCCCGTGGGGACATCGGTGGCTGGGCCCGCGGTCGCGTCGGTGGTGTTCCCGGCGGGGGAGCCGCCGCTGTCGGCACTGCGTGTCCGGCGCCGCTGCCGCTGGCGACGGGGCCGATCGTTGTCCTGACGCTGCGTGTCGTTGCCGTTGTCCCGGTCCCTGTTGCCAGACCGATCCTGGTCGCGACGACGGCCCGAGCCGCCTCCGCGTTGGCTGCGCCGCTCGTCACGCTGCCCACCGCCACGCTGCCCCCCGCCTCCGCGGCTCTTGCCGGTCTCCCCGAGATCCTCGAGTTCCTCGGCCTCCAGCCCGGCACGCGTGCGATCGGCCCGGGGCAGGCGACCAGTGGCTTCGGCGGGAATGCCCAGTCCGGTGTAGATGTGCTCCGAGGTCGAGTAGGTCTCGATGGGGTTGGCGAACGGGAGTTTGAGCGCCCGGTCGATCATGGCCCAGCGAGCGAGGTCCTCCCAGTCGACCAGTGTCACCGCGACGCCTGACTCGCCGGCGCGCCCGGTGCGGCCGATCCGGTGGACGTAGGTCTTCTCATCATCGGGGCATTCGTAGTTGATGACATGGGTGACGCCGTCGACGTCGATGCCACGAGCTGCCACGTCGGTGGCGGCGAGCACGTCGACCTTGCCGTTGCGGAACGCACGCAGCGCCTGCTCGCGGGCACCTTGCCCGAGATCGCCATGCACCGAGGCCGCCGCGAACCCGCGGTCACTGAGTTCGTCCTGAATGCGTTGGGCCCGCCGCTTGGTCCGGGTGAAGATCATGGTGAGGCCGCGATCCTTCGATTGCAGCACTCGGGCGATGATCTCCATCTTGTCCATCGGATGGGCCCGCCAGACGTGCTGCTCGATCGCGTCCACCGTGGCGGATTCGTCGCCTGCGTCGGCGGCTCGGATGTGCATGGGCTTGTTCATGTAGCGCCGGGCGAGCGCGACGATCTGTCCGGGCATGGTGGCCGAGAACAGCATGGTCTGACGCTCGGCCGGTACCTTGGCGACGATCTTCTCGACGTCGGGCAGGAAGCCCATGTCCAGCATCTCGTCGGCTTCATCGAGCACCAGAACGCCTACCTGGGAGAGATCGAGATGGCGCTGCTGTACGAGGTCGATCAATCGACCGGGAGTGCCGACGACGATGTCGATGCCCTTGGTCAGAGCGTCGATCTGGGGTTCGTAGGCGCGCCCGCCGTAGATGGTCAGCACCCGCACCTTCAGATCACGGCCCGCCTCGGCGAGGTCCTTGCCGACCTGGATGGCGAGTTCCCGGGTGGGGACGACGATCAGGGCCTGCGGCTTGCCGTTGCTCTCGCCGTCCGCGGGGACCAGGATCCGCTGCAGCAGTGGGATCCCAAAGCCCAGTGTCTTGCCCGTCCCTGTCTTGGCTTGACCGATGACGTCGCCGCCTTCGAGTGCCAGGGGCAGGGTCTGAGCCTGGATGGGGAAGGTACGCTCGATGCCCTCGTCGGCGAGCGCGGCCACGATCTCGGGGCGGACGCCGAGTTCGGCGAAGGTGGGGGCCAGCTGTTCTGTCTTCGGTTGTTCTGTTTCTGTTGTGGTTTCCGCTGATTCTTCGGCAGCGGGTGCTTCGGGAGCTGTCTCTTCGGGCGCGGTCTCTTCTGACACTGATGGTTCTCCGGAATCCTTCGTCAGGACCGACCCATCAGTCCTGTGGCGCCGTGCTGCGGGAGTTTCCCGTTCGGGTTCACGTCCGGGACTGCGCGATCCGGCTCGAGGAGCGGGGTGGCAGGTACCCGGCGGACGCACCGGCGGTTGCGCCGCTCAGTCTACGCGCTCAGCCACCAGATCGCGGGCCCGGCTACGCTGCGGCCATGGTCAGTGCCACCGATGCGCCCGTGATCGACTTGCTCGGGCTTATCGCCGCCGGTGAGTTGTTCGCGTTCGAGACCTTGGCCCGTGATTCGGCGCTGGCGGACGACCTCAACGCGAAGTCCGCTTTGGGTGCCATTGCGTGCCGTGAGTTCGGGCACTTCCAACTTGTCGTAGCGAGGATGCGCGATTCCGGCGCCGATGCCGACGCGGTGATCGGCGCGTATCTGCCTATTCTGTCGGAGTTCCACGCCAAGACGGCTCCACGGGATCTGCTCGAGGGCCTGCTCAAGGCGTACGTCGGCGATGGGATCGCCGCGGATTTCGGTCGCGAGATCGCCGCGTACGTCGATCCCCAGACGCGGGGCTTTCTCGACGATGTGCTGAGCGGCAGCGGTCAGGCGGAGTTCGTGGTGCCGTATGTGCAGCAGGCCTTGTCGCAGGACCCTGGGTCGGCTGGTCGCCTGGCGTTGTGGGGGAGGCGGTTGATGGGGGAGGCACTGGCTCAGGCCCAGCGCGTCGCGGCAGACCGGCCGGATCTGGCGGAACTGGTTGTCGGTGGTGGGGGACAGACGGGGGCGGGCTTGGCGGAGTTCGCGAACATGCTGGCTCGGATGACGGAGTCCCACAGCGCTCGGATGCGGAGCCTGGGCCTGGCTCCCTGACGCGGCGCCACGGGGATTTGAGTGGGGGTCAGGCCCGGACGGCGTACCTGTCAGTCGCGGCCGGAGTTGGCGGTGGCCGGAGTTGTGCGGTGGGCCGGAGTCGTTCGTCGTGAGAACGGTTACGTGGCGCCGAAGCCGACCCTGCCCGCGAGCGGCGCGCCGAGTTCGATGTACGCGACCTTGTCGGTGGGTACGAGGATCCGGCGACCCTTGACGTCTTCGAGGGTGACCAGTTCGTTGGCCGCCCACGCTTCGCTGATCACATCGGCGAGGTCCTCGGGCTCGGCAGCGCTTTCGAAGACGACCTCACGGGGTGAATCCTGGATTCCGATCCTGACTTCCACGCAGTCCTCCAAGGGTGTCGCTCGACCCTACCTGGCACCGGGTCAGGTGGGTATGGGTGTTCGCTCAGGGCTGTGGCGCCGGGGGGTGGCTGCGGGGGAAACCTGAGATCCCGCGCCATGCCAGCGCCGACAGAAGGTGGGCGGCGGCCTCGTGCCCGATGCCGTCGGGGTTGCTCAGCCAGCGCAGCGCAGCCGTCTGGGCCATCCCGAGCAGGCCGTAGGCCAGCAGCATCGCCTCGGCGACCGACAGGCCGGTGTCGGTCGCGATGACCTCACTGACCATTTCGGCGCTGAGCCGGTTGACGCGCTGGACCCGTTCGCGGACATCGGGTGCATTGACCAGGTCGGACTGGAACACGAGGCGGTAGGCCTCATCGTCGTGGCTGATGAACCTCAGGTACGCGTCGATCGTGGCGGTGACCCGGTTGCGGTTGTCGTCGGTCGACTTCAGGGCCCGGCCCATCGATTCCAGGAACTGTTCGGCTCCGCTGTCGAGTACCGCCAGGTACAGGTCACGTTTGGATCCGAAGTGCTGGTAGAGCACCGGCTTGGTGACGCCGGCGCGGGCGGCGATGTCGTCCATCGCGGCTTCGTGGTAGCCGGACTTGACGAATACCTCGCGAGCCGCGGTGAGCAGTGATTCCCGGCGTTCGACGCGCGGCAGCCGGGCTGCGGAGGAGCTCACGACCGCTATCTTACTCACCGGTAACAAGTGGCGGGCGGCTCTGTCCGAGGCCGACGGAGGGACTGTGACGAGTCCCACGCCGAGCAGGCGGCGCGTTGCGGTCCTACCCTGGGCCTCATGGCTGACTCCGAGACCGTGGACCTGTCGGTGGCCCCCCTGCCCAGTGATCTGCCCGCGGCCCCGCCCAGTGAGGAGGTCTGGCTGAACGAGCGCATGCTCACGGTGCGTCGCATGGCCGAGGGTGGCACTCCGACCGTCATGATCCACGGATTGGGCGGATCCAGCCTGAACTGGACCGATCTGGCTCTGGCTTTTCGTGGGCGCCTCGATTCGTGGGCGGTGGATCTGCCCGGGTTCGGCGCCTCTCCGCCCCCCCGCGACGGTGACTACACTCCCGCCGGTCACGCCCGTGCCGTCCTGGAGGTGATCACCGAGCGGATCGGGCGGCCGGTCCATGTGTTCGGCAACTCGATGGGGGGTGCCATCGCGGTTCAACTCGCCGCCCGCGCGCCCCAGTGGGTGCGGTCGCTGACCCTCATTTCACCGGCCTTGCCCGGCGGCCGGATCAAGAAATCCAACATGCATCTGCCGGTCATCGCGGTTCCGGGTGTCGGGGAGCGGGTGTTACGACGGTATCTGCAGGTGTCACCGGAGCTGCGGGCCCGCGCGACCATCGACCTGTGTTTCGCGGACGCGTCGCGGATGCACCCGGACCGGATGGCCGAAGCGGTGACCGAGGTCCGTCGCCGGGACACGTACCCGTACACGGCTGACGCCTTCGTGCAGTCGACCCGGGGGCTCATGGCAAGCCTGGTGGCCCGGGGCCCGCAGCGGCCCGCTGAGTTGATGACCAACATCCATCGCCCGGTACTGCTCGTATATGGGCGCAAAGACGCCTTGGTCGATCCGGCGGGCGGATACAAGATCGCGTCTCACCTGCCTGACGCCCGGGTCGTGGTGATCCCTGACTCCGGACATGTAGCGCAGATGGAGCACCCGGAGTTGGTGGCAGCGGCGTGGCGGGACCTCATCGGGAGTCGGTCTGGGGCCGTGCCCAGCCGCTGAGGGCTCCAGTCGCTGAGGGCTCCAGTCGCTGAGGGCTCCAGTCGCTGAGGGCCGGAGTGAGCCGTGCGCTCAGAGTCCTCACAATCCACCGTTGTAAAGAGACGACAGCGGCGAGAGACGACAGCCCCCGGACCGACGCTGGGGGTGCGGGTCCGGGGGCTGTCGCGTTCAGGCCGCTCGGGAGTCCGGCCTGGGGGGATGGCCTGTTTCGGCCTGTGGGTGCGCGTTTTGGGCCTGTCGGGGGAGATCAGGCCTCGAGGACGAACTCCGCCTCGATCTGGATGGTCACCTTGTCGGAGACGACGACGCCGCCGGCTTCCATTGTCTGGTTCCAGGTGACGCCGAAGTCCTGTCGGTTGATCACGGCCGTCCCCGAGAATCCGGCACGGTATCCACCGTAGGCATCCGGGCCCAGACCCACGAGTTCGAAGTGGAGGGGAACCTGCTTGGTGATGCCCTTCAGCGTCAAGTCACCCGCGAGAACCCAGTTGTCTCCGTCTTCGGAGACGCCCGTGGAGCGGTAGGTCATGGTCGGATTCTCGTCGGTGCCGAAGAAGTCCGGTGAGCGCAGATGCTCGTCGCGCTGGTCACTGCCCGTCTCGATCGACGCCAGTTTGATCTCGACGGTCACGGAGGAGTCGACGAGTTCCTCGGCGGTGGTCAAGGTGGCCGTGTAGTCGGTGAAGCGGCCGCGCACCTTGCTCACCATCATGTGGCGCACGCTGAATCCCACTTCGCTGTGCAGTGGGTCGATCTGCCAGGTTCCGGTGCGGTAACCGGGGATGGCGTCAGTGGCAACTGTCTGGGTCATGGCGGTGTCTCCTATGTCGTTGAGCGTTCATGGACATTAGAACGCAACATCATTGAATGTTCAAGTTATTCCTGGGGTGGACTCGTTGGTCTGTACCCTGGGGGACATGACGCGATGGCTCACCGAGGACGAGCAACGGACCTGGCGTGCTCTGCTCGACATGAACCGGCTCATCCAAGAGTCCACCGATCGTCAACTTCAAGACGACTCCGGCATTCCGGCCACCTACTACGGGATCCTTGTCCAACTGTCCGAGGCCCCCGACCGTCGCATGCGCATGTCCGCTCTGGCCGAGGCCCTCGAGGGGTCCCAGAGCAGGCTCTCCCACGCTGTCAGCAGGCTCGAGGATCGCGGCTGGGTCACGCGCAGGCGCTGCGATTCCGACGGGCGCGGTTGGTACGCGGTGCTCACCGACGCGGGGCTGGAGGCGCTGCAGGCGGCAGCCCCCGGACACGTCGCGCAGGTGCGCCGCATCCTGTTCGACGTCTTGTCCGTCGAGCAGCAGGACTGTCTGCGCGAACTCGCCGAACAGGTCTCGGACCATCTCCGTGCAACCTCGGCCGCCGACGTCGCCTGACACGCCCTGACCTCGGAGCCTGGGAGGGCTGCGCCGCCGGTTTGGACGCCACGGGAATGGCCCTCATCCTGGTGTGGTTGCAGTCACCGATCGGAATCTGGAGTCGCTCGTGTCCCTGCCCCCCTTGGTCGAACCCGCGCCCGAACTGACTGTGCCTGAGGTGCGCAGGTACAGCCGCCACCTGATCATCCCCGACGTGGGAATGGACGGGCAGAAGCGTCTGAAGAACGCCCGGGTTCTGTGCGTAGGCGCCGGCGGACTCGGCAGCCCCGCCCTGATGTACCTGGCCGCTGCTGGCGTCGGCACACTCGGCATCGTCGAGTTCGACGTCGTGGACGAATCCAATCTGCAACGCCAGATCATCCACGGGCAGAGTTCCATCGGTGTCTCCAAGGCGGAGTCCGCTCGCGCGCGCATCGCGGAGATCAACCCACTCGTGACCGTCGAGTTGCACGACACCCGGCTGGACTCCAGCAACGTGATGGAGATCTTCGCTCAGTACGACCTGATCGTCGACGGCACGGACAACTTCGCCACGCGGTATCTGGTCAACGACGCGTGTGTCTTGCTCGGCAAGCCATACGTGTGGGGATCGATCTTCCGGTTCGAGGGACAGGCGTCGGTCTTCTGGGCCGAACACGGACCCTGCTACCGGTGCCTGTACCCCGAGCCGCCCCCGCCCGGGATGGTTCCGTCGTGCGCCGAGGGTGGGGTTCTCGGAGTGCTGTGCGCGTCGATCGGTTCCATCCAGGTCACGGAGGCCATCAAGGTCCTGACCGGGATCGGAGATCCTCTGGTCGGTCGGCTGATGATCTACGACGGCCTCGACATGAACTACCGCAGTGTGAAGGTCCGCAAGGACCCGAACTGCGCGGTGTGTGGCGACAACCCCACCGTCACCGAACTCATCGACTACGAAGCTTTCTGCGGAGCCGTGTCGGCGGAGGCCTCGGAAGCCGTGAAGGATTCGACCATCTCGGTGCGCCAGCTCAAGGACATGCTGGATGAACGTGAGTCGGGGCAACGGGATTTCGTGTTGATCGACGTCCGGGAACCGGCCGAATGGGACATCGTGAGCATCCCCGGCGCCGAGTTGATCCCCAAGGGGGACTTCCTGAACGGCTCCGCTCTGTCGCGTCTGCCGCAGGACCGACAGATCGTGTTGCACTGCAAGGTCGGAGGCCGTTCAGCGGAGGTGCTCGCAGTCGTGAAGTCAGCGGGGTTCGCCGACGCGATCCACGTCGGTGGCGGCGTGGTGGCCTGGGTCGACCAGATCGAGCCGGACAAGCCCAACTACTGACCATCGACCGCCGGCTCGTCCAGAGTGGAGATCTCGGAACTCCTGGCGATCCGTCGAGGTGCTTGCCCGAAGTGGCTCACAGGCTTGCCCGAAGTGGCTCACAGGTAGTTGTTGCGCTGCAGCCAGTTGAACGAGAAGTACCCGGGCACGGTGGGCGCCCAGAAGGTGATCACGCGGTAGAGCAGGACCGCGGAGAATGCGATTCCGGATTCCAGGCCCGCCAATGTGAGACCGGCTGCCATCGCTGCCTCGACCGCACCGAGACCACCAGGGGTCGGGGCGGCCTGACCCACCACGGAACCGGTCAGGTAGACCACGGCGATCGCCGCGAAACTCAGGCCCCCGCCGAACGCGGCCACACAGGCGGCGAGGCACAGAATGTATCCGAGGTTCAGCACCAGCATGCCGCCGACGCCTTCCACGATCTTCCACGGCTGTTGCGCCACGGTAAGCAGCCGTGGTCCGACCTGGCGCAGCAGCGGTCCCGCACGGTTCCAGACCAGGCGTCTGACCGGGGGCAACAGGAACGCCCCACCGATGATGATGAGAGCCGCAGCGCCGGCCAGCACCGCACCCCTTGGTGGCGAGAACGAGAAGTCTTGCTGAGTGCCGGCGGCGATACCGAAGCCGAGCAACAGCAGGATGTGAACCAGGAACGCCGCCACCTGCGACACCCCGATGCTCGCCGTCGCCAAAGCCGGATGAACCCCGGAACGCTGCAGATAGCGCAGGTTGATCGCCACCGCGCCCAATGTCGGCGGTGCGACCAAGGTCGCGAAATCGCCGGCGAGCTGTGCGGCGATGGTGCGGATCAACTTGAGTTTCTCCGGGACGAATCCCGTCAACGACCAGGCCGCACCGGGGTAGGTCATGATCGACGCGATCACCGCGACGATCAGCCAGCCCCACTCGGCGTTGGCGAACAGATCGACCAGATTGACCTGGGCGAGTTGCGACAGAAGCACGTACACCGCGATCGACCCGATGATGATCATCAGCAGGGTGCGTGGCTTGATCCGCTCCAGCTCGATGTGCTCGACTTCGGCGTCAGGCCGGATCTCGATGAGTGAGTCGCGCAGCGAGATCATCAGATCCTTGTTCTTGCGCATCGCCTTCTTGGTGGTCGGGCTCAAGGCGACCGGCTGCAGAACGGGTAGTGCGCGCGTGAGGACCTCTGTTCCCAGCACGCGTTTGCCGGAGGCGATCGCGCGCTCGGGTCCGACGATCAAGGCCTGGGTGCACAACATCTCGGCCAAGTCGATTCGCAGCGCGACGTCGCCGGCGGCGATCGACCCCTGGCTCATGCCGAGGATCTGAACACCGTCCCCCGCGGTCAGCAGCAGATGATCCGCGGTCAGTCGTCGGTGGGCGATCCCCGCCGACCGTAACCGGTCGACCGCGCGCCATGCATTGTCCAAGGCAGTGTCGCTGAGGTCCTCGACCCCCACTTCATCGAAGCGTCGGCCGTCGGCGCGGTCGTAGGCGAGCAGGGATGAGTCGGGACCGATCTCGCGGGCGGCCAACAGGCGGGTGGTCGGCACCCCGGCATTCTGCGCCGCGTACGACATCAGAGCGCGCTGCTCGAGGCTGCGCCGCATGTTGAAACTGCTGCGCGTCGATTCCCGCAGGCGCAGACTGTGCCACAGGGCTTGTGCGAGGCCAGCACCTTCGAGGTCGCGATCGAGGACGTAGACCTCGACGGTGCGCTGGTCGCGTTCCCGCACACCCAGGTAGCGCCGCCCGACATCGGTGACGTCCTGGGCTCGGAGCACGGACACGGGGATTCCCGCACCCGCCAGTGTGTGCGCTACCTGCACTCCGCTGGGGCGCGTGGTGGGCGTGCCGACTGCGTAACGCACCGCGAGTCCCGTGGCCCAGCCGGCCATCAACGACAGTCCGATCCCGGCGATCGTGGTGCCACCGGTGAACACATTCACCACGAACAACGACACGACGACCAGGCCCGACAGGACGTTCCACGGTGCCCGTGCCATCAACCGGGCCACCGTGATGAAGGCCATGAGGCCGCCGAGCAGGGGCAGCAGCGGCGTGTCCTGCGGATTGACGCTGCCCGCCAGGGCGATCTGCCACCGGGCGGTGCCGAACTGCTCGATCACCAACGCCACGGCCGACAGGACGGCAACGGCCACGAATAAGCCCAGCAGCGCATCGAGGAGCTGCCGGCCACGGCCGCGGACCAGCATGTCCACCGCCGACGCCACCGGCAGCGTCAACAGGCCGAGGCCCGCGATGACGTTCATCACCAGGATCAGCAGGTCGGGCAGTTGCCGAGACGCCTCGGTCAGATCCTCGCCCAGTCCCGTGGCGGTCGACGTGGCGAAGAACGCGATCGTGGCGATCGCGGCCATGGCGACGACCGCCACCAGGAGGCGCACGAGATCCATGGGGCGGCGGAGGCGTTTGCCCACGACGCCTTCTTCGATGACCACCGTCTTGTCGGCCCTGTCGGCCCTGTCGGCCCTGTCGGCCCTGTCGGCCCTGTCGGCGGTCGGGGTCTGGCGGTGATCCGAATGTCGGGCGCCGGGGTCCGAATCGTGTGGCTCGTTCGGTTCGTCGAACCACACCCGCTCTCCCGGGCGCTGCGCGGCGTCATCGGGAAAGCACTCCTGGGACTCAGGGCTCGGAGCCGCTGGGGGCTGCCCGTCGGAGCGTGACGACCAATGTTCGTTGGCGGGCTCGTTGGCGGGCTCGCTATGGCGGACTCGACGGCGGGCACACCGGCGGGCGCGCCGGAAACCCGGTCGTCGGCAGTGGTCACCCCACGATGGTGGCACGCCACGGCGTGTGACGCCGAGGACCTGTCGGGGGTGTGTGCTCAACTGACACACGAACCACCGAGAAGCCAACGCCGGCACCGAACCGTGAGAACACAGAACACCAGCCGTGGGAGGGGGAGTCATGAGGGAGGCCACCACCGTCGGGACAAGCAACTGGGTCACCGATCAGCCGGGGGCCGAAGGTGGCCCGGTCCGGTCGTCCGAGCCGCGCGACCCTGGCTGGCGACTCGACCGAGCGCAGCAGTCGGTGGTGGATGCCGACAAATCCACCATCCTGCTGGGTCCAGCCGGCACCGGAAAGACGGTCGCCATGGTCCACGCCAGCGCCCGGTGGGCGGTCCGCCGTGGCTCCGCTCGGGTGCTCGCCGTGGCTGCCGACCGGGTCGCGGCCCGGGCATGGCAATCGCGGGTCGCGCGGCTCGTGCCGGGGGCCGCACCCACGGTCACGACAGTGGCCGCGCTCGCGCAGAGCATCATCGCTGACGACCGCATCGGCCCTCTGTCTGACGCCGAACCGGTGCGCACCTTGACGGCCCCCGAGCAAGAGGCCCGCATCAGGGAGATCCTCACCGGCACCGTCGATTCCGGCAGTGTGGACTGGCCCACCGAATGGAAACCCGCCCTGCCGACCCGGTCGTTCGCGCGCAGTGTTCGTCGCGCGGTGGCCCGGGCGCGCCGATGTGGCTGGGAACCCGACCGGCTGCGCGAGGTCGCCGAGGCCTGTGGCGATGCCGGATGGCGCGCCATCGCCCAGTTCCTCGACGAGTACCTGCAGGTATTGGACTGGGAGGGAGCGGTCGACTACAGCGAGCTGGCCCTCAGGGCTCGCCGTGTGTGGCGGGGGCGCGGCAGTAGCGCGCAGTGGGACGTCGTCCTGGTCGACGACGCCCACTTTCTCGATCACACCCAGGTCGATCTACTGACCACCCTGGCCGGCAATGGCGGCGTCATCCTCGCCACTGCCGATCCCGACCAGAGCGTGGGTTCCTACCGCGGTTCCGACCCCGCGGCGCTGAGTCAATTGGTCAGCGGGCGCCCGGTAGTGATAGCCGATACGTGCTATCGCGGCGGTGCGCATCTTCGTGACGCGCGGGCTGCGCTCATGGCGGGCCGGTGGTATCCCGGCCTGCCCCGCGCCGACCAGTACCGCACACCGGCACTGAACGACCCCGCCGATCGGCTGACTGCGGTGGAGTACGACGACTCCACCGCAGCGGCCCGGCACATCGCGGCCCAGTTGCGGCACGCGCATCGAACGGGGGTGCCGTGGCGCGATATGGCCGTGCTCACTCCAGCGCCCGGCACCGAGATCCCCTTGCTCGCACGGGCTCTCTCGCAGGCTCGGATCCCGGTCCACGTGCCTGCCGGCGATTCGGCGTTGCGGGATCAGCCAGCCGTCGCCACGCTCCTGAGCGCAGCACGTCTCGTGCTCGCAGCCGACGTGAACGACGCCGCATTGGGGCCGATCTGGCAGCAAGTGCTGGGGTCGGACATGTTCACGCTCCCGCCACGGCAGATCCGACAGGCTGTACGGGCGGCATCGGCGGCAACCGATGGGCAGGTGACGGTCGTTGACCTCGCCCGCGACCCGGTGCTGACAGCGGCTCTGCCCGAGCATCTCCAGCCCGTCGTCCGGAGCGCGCGGCACCTCGTCGAGCGCGTGACCCGAGCCCGCCGCATGCACAGCGAGGGCGCCGCCCCCGCCGAGGTCCTGTGGCAGTTGTGGCACGGCGACGACACATGGCCTCAGCGACTGCGGCAGCGGGCTGTCGGCCGGGGCGAGGCCGCCGTCGCCGCGGGCCGCGAACTCGACGCCGTCATCTCCTTGTTCCGGCTGGCCGAGCGTGCCCCGGAACGCTGGGGCGGCAGCCGCGGCCTGCTGTCCCTGATCGAGGAGATCGATCATCAAGAGATCCCGGCGGAACCCGACTTGAAGACCGAGTCCCGCGCCGACCAGGTCACCGTGATGTCACTGCACCGCTCCCCGGGGCGATCGTGGCCGATGGTCGTGGTGACAGGGATGACCGAATCCTCGTGGTGGGCGGGATCCGACCGCGGCCTGATCGAGCCGCAACGGCTGAGGCCCGAGGGCCTCTTCCCATCCGAGGGCGTTCCGCAGCCTGCCGCAGCCGAAAGACGTCGCTTGCTCAACATCGCCCTGTCCCGCGCCGAGCGAAGTCTGCTCCTCGTGGCCGCGGGGGGTGGTGACGATCCCCCGACCCCACTGCTGGCCCAGGCGGGCATCGCTGTGACTCGGGTCCGCGGACTCCCCGCGCAGCCTCAGACCGCCCTCGACGTTCTCCTCCAGGCGCGGCGCAGCGCCACCACCGGGGCGGGTGACGACGCCGTGGCCGCGCTGGCCGCGCTGGCTGCTCTGGCCGCGGCGACCGACGGCCGCGGCGTGCCGATCGTGGCCGGTGGCGATCCGCAGCGGTGGGACGGCGTCTCGGAGTGGACGCGGGCCCCTGATCCACTGCGTCCGGTCGATCAGCCGCTCGCTCTGTCCGGCTCGGGCCTCGCGGTCCTCGACCAGTGTCAGCTGCGTTGGGCCCTGCAGCGCGAAGTTCACGGCGAGCGGCCCAGCGGAGCGCGCGCCGACTTCGGGATCACCGTCCACGACATCGCCGCCCAACTGGCCGACGATCCCGACAGCGATCCCGCAGAGCTGCTCACCGAGAGGTGGAGCGACGACGGCTACGACGCCTCCTGGTACGCCCGGCTCGAGCGCGCCACCGCCGAACAGGCGGTGCAACGAGCGGCGGCGTGGCTGAAGACGCGATCCGGTCGGGTCTCTGCCGAACACCCCATCGATGTCGCAGTGCCGGTGCGCGGTCCTCACGGCGACGTGATCGACACCGTCAGGATCCGCGGCGCGGTCGACGTCGTCGAGAATGACGGCAGACAGGTTCGCGTGTGGGACTACAAGACCCAGCGCTCTGCCAGTTCCGTCGCAGACACCCGCGACAACGTCCAGCTCGCCGTCTACCAACGGGCCGTGGCCGCAGCCGTCGGGCTGCCGTCAGCGGGTGCGGGTCTGGTGCATCTGTGTCTCCCCGCCGGCTCCCGAGAACTCGATCTGCCCAAGGTGCGGGACCAGGGCCCAGCTGCGGACCTGGGTCCGCGGCTCGACGGCGTCCTGCTCGCGGCGTCAGAAGCTGTGCGCGCCGGTCAGTTCCGACCCAATCCCGGGCCCGGTTGCCGTACGTGCGCCTTCCGAGCCAGTTGCCCGGCCGGAGGTCAGGCATGACCCAGACGGCGCCGTCACCGACGATCACGCCCCGCGACCTCCCGAAGCTGTTCGGCGTACCCCTCAGCGACGAGCAGTTGGCTGCCGCGACCGCTCCGCTGGCCCCCCAACTGATCGTCGCCGGGGCCGGGACCGGCAAGACCACCGTCATGGCTGCTCGAGTGGTCTGGTTGCTTGCCACCGGGCAAGTGCGGCCCCATCAAGTCCTGGGTCTCACCTTCACCAACAAGGCAGCCGGCGAACTGCGTCATCGCATCCGGGCGGCGACCGACAGACTCGGGTCCGGGGCGCTGCCGGACGACGGTGGCGATCCCAGCGTGCTGACGTACCACGCTTTCGCGGGGCGGCTGCTGTCCGACTACGGGCCGCTGCTCGGGGTGGAGTCCGACGCCCGGCTGCTCGCCGACGGCCAACGGGCTCGGCTCGCCTACTCCGTGGCCTGCCACCCCGCGGACATCCGCGGGCTCACCGGCAACCCCACACAGCTGGCCGAGCGAGTTCGAGCCATGGACGACAGCTGCGCGGACATGGGCATTTCCCTGGCCGAGCTGCGCAGCCACGACACCGACTTGTTGCGCCACTTGGAGCAGGCCGGCGGCCCGAACGGTCTGACCGGCAAGATGGTGGCCGCGGCGGAACAGCGCCTCGCGTTGACGGTGCTCACGGCGCAGTTTCGTACCGCCAAGCGTGATGCCGAGTTGATCGACTTCGCCGATCAGGTGCGACTGGCTGACGAGCTGGCTCACGTCGCACCGCTGGTCCGCGATCAGGTTCGCTCCCAGTTTCGAGTCGTACTCCTGGACGAATACCAGGACACGTCGCGGGCGCAGCGCCGGATGCTGCAGGCGTTGTTCGATGGTGGCCACCCGGTCACCGCGGTCGGCGACCCCTGCCAGGCCATCTACGGGTGGCGTGGGGCCAGCGTCACCAATATCGACGAGTTCCCCCGGCACTTCCCGAGCAGCCAGGGTGACGCGCCGGTGTACTCCTTGACGATCAATCGCAGGTCGCTGCCGTCGGTGCTGGCGGCCGCCAACTCCGTGGCCGCCGACTTGCGCGGTTTCCACCGCGTGGCGCCCTTGAGAGCGCCCGCGGACGCGGGCGGCGGTCGGGTGCGCTGTGGCCTGCTGGCTGGTTGGGACGACGAACTTGTCTGGTTGGGTGACCAGCTGGCCGAGACGGCCGCGCGCTTCGCCTGGTCCGACATGGCGGTCCTGTGCCGTTCCAACGATCAGGTCGCCGCCGTGGTGGACCATCTGCGCTCGATCGCGGTTCCCTGTCACGTGTCCTCACGGCGGGACCTGCTCGCCCTGCCGGAGGTCGTCGCCGTTACAGCGCTGCTACGCGTACTGGTTGACCCGTACGCCAACCCCGACCTCATCCACCACTTGGTGGGGCCCCGTTGGAGGATCGGCCCCGTCGACTTGGCGATTCTGGGGCGGCGAGCCCGTGATCTCGCCGATCCGGACTCCAGGCCCGGTGGGGGTCTGGGTGACCAACCGCACAGCTTGCTCGACGCAGTACACGACCCCGGCTGCGAACCCGACTACCCGTACTCGCCCGAGGCGCGTACCCGACTGGCGGCGTTGGTGGCAGAGCTCGATCAGCTGGCTTCCATGAGCGACCGTGCCCCTGCCGACACCGTGAGCGCCATCGTCGACCTCCTCACGCCGGCGTTGTTGCCGCTGGACAGTGCTCAGGTGCCGGACTCCCTTCCGGCGCTGGTCACCATGGCCCAGCATTTCCGAGGGTTGGACGGCTCCCGGACGCTCAGCGACTTCGTGGCGCATCTCGATGACTGTGCCCGGTTCTCCGCGTCACCAGAGGAGCCGCCGGGGCCGCCCGGTGCCGGTGTCGCTGTGATGACGATGCACGCGGCGAAGGGTCTGGAGTTTCCCGTGGTCGCCCTGCCGTTCCTGAGCGCCGGGGTGTTTCCCGCTGCACAGGGATCGTCGCGGTGGGTGACGAGCGCATTGGCGTTGCCACCGGTGGTCCCGGACGAGCCGGACCCCGCTTTGGAGTTGGGGTTCCCGGGCACCGCGTTCACCACTGCCGATCACGATGAGTACGTTGCCGCGTGCCGCCGCGACGACCGGCGTGACGAGGACCGCCTCGCCTATGTGGCCGTCACCCGCGCCAAACGGGAACTCATCGCCAGTGGCCACTGGTGGGGCCCGACCCAGCAACGTCCCCGGGGGCCTTCCGACTACCTGAGGGTCTTGCGGGACCACTGCGAACCGGGGGCCGTGACCGACTGGATGGCTGACCCCGGCGAGCGACCTGAACCCACCTCCCGAGCCGCGGAACTCCTGCGTCCGTGGCCGCAACCTGCGGGACGCGCAGCGGCTCGCGAACTGGCCGAGGCGATCAGTACGGCCGGGCCGCTCACCGATCGCCGGTGGCGCGAACGCATCCGCGACCTGACCGCTGAGCGACACGCCACGCCTGGCACCGCTGTCTCGCCCGAGGTCTGGTCGGCGAGTGCTCTGTTGTCGTGGCTGCGCGACCCCGAGCAGTACACCGACACCATGCTTCGGCCCATGCCGCGCCGCCCCAGCGCAGCTGCCCGCGCCGGTGTCGCCTTCCATTCGTGGATGGAGCACCGGATCGGACAACAGACGCTGTTCGACCTGCCGGACTCCAGCGACGACGATCTGTTCGCCGCCCAACTCGCGCGCACCGCCTACGCCGACCGCACCCCGCATGCGGTGGAGCAGCCCTTCGTGATCGCAGTGTCCGACCTCGTCGTCACGGGGCGCATCGACGCCGTGTTCCGGGTCACCGACCGCGACGACTTCGACTGGGAGGTCGTCGACTGGAAGACCGGCACGTCGGCCGTCGCCGATCCGGGACAACTCGTCCTGTATCGCGCGGCATGGGCTCGGATGATCGGGTGTGACCCGCGGCGGGTCCGAGCCACGTTCGTGTTCCTCGCCGACGGCTCCCACGTCACCTACGACGATCTGGTGGCTCCCGATCAGTTGCTGCGGGGTCATCCAGTGTCTCCGGCCGGCTCACAATAGGCTGACCACCTATGTCAGAACCCCCGTCGCTGCCACTGACAGTGCCGCCGTTGGACCGGGTCGCCCATCGCCGCAGCGACGCGGCGTGGCTGCGGGAGCAATGGCAGTCTTCGTTGGCCCGGGCTGCCGTGTTCGTCGGCGACCGGGTGCTGACCCGCGAGGGTCCTGACCCCGACGTGGCGTGGGTCTCACCCACCGATATCGCTCAGGAGCCGACGGGTGACTGGGTGTTCTTGGGGCAGGACCTCGCGGGCGCGCCGTACTTCGCGGTGCATCGGTCCGGTGACGCCGTGCCCTCCGAACGACTGTTGGGGGTGCGCGAGCTCGGGCTCGCGCTCACCGACGACCCCGAACTCGGCATCGTCGTCGCCGCTGTGGCAGTGCTCAACTGGCACCGCCGCCACTCCCGCTGTGCCCGGTGCGGTGGCCCGACCGTGGTGGCCGACGCGGGCTGGACCCGTCGCTGTCCGGCCGATGACAGTCAGCACTTCCCCCGGGTGGATCCAGCGGTCATCCTGCTCGTCATCGATGACTCCGATCGCGCGCTGCTCGGCCGTCAGTCGCGCTGGCCCCAGCAGTGGTACTCGACGTTGGCCGGTTTCGTGGAGCCCGGCGAAACCCTCGAGAACGCCGTTGAGCGTGAAGTCCGCGAGGAGTCCGGGGTCCCCGTCACGGACATCCGGTACCGCGGGAGCCAGCCATGGCCGTTCCCCGGCTCGCTCATGCTCGGTTTTCACGCTACGGCCCTGGACACCGCCATCACCCCTGACGGCAGCGAGATAGCCGAAGCCCGCTGGTTCACCCGAGAGGAACTGTCCGAGAACTGCGCGGCCGGGCACGTGCGGCTGCCACCGCGGTTCAGCATCTCCCGGTGGTTGATCGAACTGTGGTTCGGAGCCGCCCTGCCCGGTCAATGGTCCCGGCAATGACCGACATCCTGGCCGGCCTCGACCCCGAGCAACGCCATGCCGCGGAAGCCCTCGACGGTCCGGTGCTCATCAAGGCGGGGCCGGGTTCGGGCAAGACCCGCACGATCACACACCGCATCGCGCACGCTGTCCGCACCGGGCGCCACGACCCCTCCCGGTCACTCGCCGTCACCTTCACCGCCCGCGCAGCGGGCGAACTGCACTCCCGGCTGGCCCAGCTCGGTGCGGGAGACGTCGCCGTTCGAACCTTCCACTCGGCTGCGCTGCGTCAGCTGCGGCACTTCTGGGCCGACACGATCGGAGGAACACCGCCCCGCATCGAGGCCGATCGCGCCGGGCTGCTCAGTCAGGCGGCGCGTGACACGTCGCTCCCCAGCGACCGCGACCATCTCGCTGTGTTCACCACCGAACTCGACTGGCTCAAGGCCAACTGCCTCACCGCGGACGAGTACCCGGTGCGCGCGAAGGAGCGCGACACCGGCGGCTTGCCCGCCACGGACATCGGGGCGGTCCTGCAACGCTACGAAACCGTCAAGTCCGAACGCTCGGTCATGGACTTCGACGACGTCCTGTTGGTCACCGTCGGTTTGCTCACCACGCGCAGTGATGTGCGCGAGACAGTCCGCCGCGCCTTTCGCTGGTTCACCGTCGACGAATACCAAGACGTCAGTCCGCTGCAGCAGCGACTGCTCGACCTGTGGGTCGGCGACCGCGACCAGATCTGCGTCGTGGGCGACGCCGCGCAGACCATCTACCAGTTCGCCGGTGCCGATCCCACCCTGCTGGCTGGATTCCCACGGCGCTACCCGAGTGCCACTGTCGTCGAACTGCCCACCACGTACCGCTGCGCGCCTGCCATCGCCGCGGCAGCCAACCGGCTGGGCCGCGACCTGCCCGGGGCGCTGCAACTGCGCAGTGCCGGCACCGACCCGGGCCGGACCAGGGTGCTGAGCTTCCCGACGGACACCGTTGAAGCGCGTGGCGTTGCCGACGAGATCGCGGGTCTGATCAGATTCGGGCAGTCACCCTCCGACATCGCGTGCCTCTACCGCATCCATCGCCAAGGTCGAGTGCTGCAGGACGAGATGCGCCGCCGGGAGATCCCGTTCAGCACTCGCGGCGGCGACCGGTTCTTCGAACGGCCTGAAGTGCGCGAAGCCGTGACCCGCTACCGCGGCGAACTGCGCGTCCAGCCCGACGCTTCGGCGCCCGAGATCATGGCTGCGGTGCTCGCGGCCATGGGTCACGAACCGACCCCGCCGGACAGTCCTGGAGTTCGCGACCGGTGGGAATCCCTCGCAGCCCTCGCCGCCCTGTATCCGAGCGCGACCAATGACGCGTCAGGGCTCGTCGCCACCGGCGCGCAGGGACTCGACGAACTGCAGCAGCGCGGGACCGACAACCAGTCCCCACCGCCGGCGGGCGTCAGCCTGCTCACGTTGCACGCCGCCAAGGGCCTCGAATGGGACACCGTCTTCATCATCGGTGCGGATGACTCCTCCCTGCCGTATTCACGGGCGGAGTCATCGGATGCTCGCCTCGAGGAGCAGCGGCTCGCGTACGTCGGGTTCACCCGGGCGAAGCGTCGACTCGTTGTCTCGTGGACGACCGAGACCACCCGTGGCGGCAGGCAGGGGCCCTCGCCCTATCTGGCGGCACTGGATGGCTCCGGGACGGTTCCCGAGTTCCCCGCGCCACCTGTTGCGCAACCCGCGACCGACGATCACTGCGATCGGGCCGGTGCCGGCCTGCCGCCGGCTCGGTGCACCCGTTGTCACCGGGCCCTTGTGACGGGGAGGGAGCGGGTGCTGGGTCACTGCGAATCCTGTGGCTCACCTGCGGACGATCGACTCGTCGCTGAGTTGACCGCTTGGCGCGACCGCACGGCCGATGCCGCCGGGCTGCCCGGGCATGCCGTGCTGACCGATACGACACTGCGCGCCATCGCAGAGCGGATTCCCCGTGACCCGGTTGCGCTCGGTGAGATCCCCGGCATGTGGCCCCACCGGATCGCCGACCACGGTTCCGCCATCCTGGCCATCGTGGCGGGTCGGGCTACAGCAGATCCTCGTCCATGAAGCCGGGCACCCAGCGCTCCATCTCGGGGCGCACCGGGATCGTCGCGTCCAGTTGACACGTCACGCCGGTGGCACCGATCCACACCCGGTGGATCAGCGCGTAGCTGGGCGGCAGGTTCAATTTCAGGCCCACCGTGAAGTCGGCGCCCCGGGGATCCTTGACCCGCTCGAAGAGGCCCCGCAGCCACTGCCGTGAGTAGTGGAACTCCTCGACCTGCAGGGGTTCGATGAACGGGGTCAGATAGTCCAGCAGGCGGTCAGCGTCCAATGTGATGTGGGGCCGCACGAATCCCTCGGCCGTGAGGCCGGCCAGGACGGTGTCGGCGTCGCCGGCCATCGCGATGCGCATCAACCGTCCCACGGCCCGGGGCATGCCGTCGGGCAGGTGGGCGACCGCTCCGAAGTCGAGGACCGCGAGTCGTCCGTCGGGCATGATCCGGAAGTTGCCGGGATGGGGGTCGGCGTGCAGCAGTCGGGCCCGCTCCGGGCTGCAGAGCAGGAATCGCTGGTACAGCAGCCCCGCGTGATCGCGCTCCTCACGTGTTCCCTTCGCTATCACGTCGGCCAACGGGCGGCCCTCCACCCATTCCGTGACGAGAACGTTCGGCGCGGCCGACAGAACATGCGGGATCACGAAGTCAGGGTCGTCGTCAAAGGCAACCGCGAAGGCTCGCTGGGACTGGGACTCTGTGAGGTAGTCGAGTTCCTCGAGGACCCGCTCCCGCAACTCTTCGAGCAGCGGTTTCATGTCGAGGCCAGGGACCGCAGTGCCGAACAGTCGGCCCATGCGGACCATCTGTTTCAGATCGCTTGCCAGCGCCTTGGCGGCTCCGGGGTACTGGACCTTGACTGCGACGTCGCGGCCATCACGCCACACTCCCCGGTGGACCTGTCCGATGCTGGCGGCGGCTGCCGGCTGGTCGTTGAACTCGGCGAACCGGTCGCGCCAGTCGGCCCCCAGTTGGTCGGCGAGCACTTCGTGCACGGTCTCGGCGGGCAGCGGGGGAGCGGCCTCCTGCAGCCGGGTCAGGGTCGCGCGGTAGGGCCCGGCCATGTCCTCGGGGAGCGCGGCCTCGAAGATGCTCATCGCCTGGCCGACTTTCATGGCCCCGCCTTTGAGTTCACCGAGCACCTTGAACATCTGTTCGGCGGAGCGTTGCTGCAACTCGGTGGTAACCGCCTCGGCGGGCTTGCCGCCCATACGTTTACCGAGGCCCACCGCGGCTCGCCCCGCATGTCCGATCGGCAGGGCGGCCAGCCGCGCACTGCGCGTCAGGGTGCGCCGGGGGAGTTGGGCCACGACGACATTCTCGCCCACTGTGCGCGGTCGCGCTCATCGACGTCCGCCGACGATCGGTAGACCGGGGTGACCCACACCGACCAGCCTCTGGTCAGGTCGGGTGATCACCGACCAACGGCCACCAGCATCCGCAGGCTGGATGTCTGGCGACCTGGGTCGGGAGCGGCTGCAGGGCGTCGAGGTCACAGGTCCAGTACTGAGAGTGCAGTGCCGAGTCTCCGGTCTCGAGATGCTGCACGATGCCGCGCACCGCCACAGCGCTCGCGTGCCCCATGAGGACGGGGTCCGGCTGTGGCGAGGTTGTCCTGCGCAGTTGTTCCGACAGCGCTGGCCACTGTCGGTCTCGGTCGCACCGGCTCAGATGCAGGCACTGCAGGCACGCCGTGGCGCCGGGGACGACCAGCGGCCCCACCCGAACGGAATCCGGGCGGGGAACCACGACCAGGTGAGGCGTGTCGGATCCCATCCAGCGCTGGATGGTGGTCGGGGAGGGCCGCCCGACATGGATCTCGAGCACCGCATCGCCGCGTCGGTCGACAACCGGCACACCAGCGGCCCGCAACGAAATGCGCAGGGGCTCGCTCAGATCGTCGTCGCCGGACACTGCCACCGCTGCGGACCCGCGGCGCTCGATGCGGTCGAAGGCATCGAGACCGCGGGCGGCGCGGCTGAGGTAGGCGCGAGCGCCGGCATCACCGTGCACAGACGCCAAGGCTCGCCAATGCCGCAGATCTACCAAGGCGCCGACCTCCTGCAGGGTGCGAACGCCGACCCCGTCGTGGTCGGTGCCGCGGGCCGCCGCCCGTAGCGGGCCGCTCAGATGCTCGGGGAGGTCGGCTGGTGTCGGATCGAAGGCCACGCGCAGGCCGGTGGCTCCGGTCAGCAGCGGACGCCAGGGATGGAGGCGAAGAAGTTCATGGGTCGTCACGACGGTCACTTTGCGCCGCGCCGGTCCAGATCCGATCGGCCATCCACAGGCCGTGACGCTGTGTCGCCAAGCGATCGCGTTCGGCGTCGACTTCCGGACGCCGGCATCGCCCCTGAAAATCGCCGCATGGCCCCCACCCGGATACCGACGACGTCGGGGGTTACTCTTGCACGCGCGATGGTCGGCAGCCGCCGACCCCGACGAGGAGGCATCAACGATGGCCGAGGAATACAGCGGCACTGCGTACTGCGTGAAGTGCAAGGAGAAGCGTGACTTCACCGGTGAGGTGTCGGTCAACGCCAAGGGCACACGCATGGCCAAGGGCAAGTGCCCGGTCTGCGGCACCACCGTCGCCCGGATTCTGGGCAAGGCCTGATCTGAGCGGAGGGGGGCCACACCAGCCCCTCTCCCGCCTTTCCACACGGTGGCATGAGTACCCATAGACCGGCGCCGCCGGATTTCGACACCGCCGCGGCCCGCGCCGCCGCCACCATTGCGCAGTGGCCGGTCGGTGAGCCCATCCGGCTCGCCAAGCGAACCTCGAATCTCTTCCGCTCCCGCGATGCTGTCTCGCACCGTCTCGACCTCGGTGCGTTCGACGGTGTCTATGACGTCGATGTCGAGCGGCGCACCGCCTCCGTCGGTGGGCTGACGACCTACGAGGACCTGGTGGCCGCCACGCTCCCGTATGGCCTGGTCCCGCTGTGTGTCCCGCAGTTGCGCACCATCACCCTCGGCGGTGCCGTCACCGGGCTGGGGATCGAAGCGGCCAGCTTCCGCAACGGCCTGCCGCATGAGTCCGTCCTCGGCATGGATGTGCTGACAGGTGCGGGTGAGATCGTGCGCGCGGAACCAAACGGCCCGCACAGCGACCTGTTCTTCGGATTCGCCAACTCCTACGGGACTCTCGGGTATGCGCTTCGGTTGGACATCGAGCTCGAACCAGTCCCGGCGCAGATGGCATTGCGCCACACGGCGTTCGGGTCCACCACGGACATGGCCGAGGCGATCGGCGAGATCGTCGTCGGAGGCAAGTGGCAGGACGAGTCTGTCGACTACGTGGACGGCACGGTGTTCGCCGGCAACGAGATGTACCTGACGACGGCGCGCTACGTGGATGACATGGGCCCGTCTTCGGACTACACCGGCATGGACATCTACTACCGGTCGATCCGGCGGCAAGCGTCCGATCGGCTGACCACACTGGACTACCTGTGGCGCTGGGACACCGACTGGTTCTGGTGTTCTCGGGCCATGGGGGCGCAGAACCCGACCGTGCGGCGACTGTGGCCGAAGTCCAGGCTGCGCAGTGACGTCTACTGGAAGATCGTGGCCTTCGAACGGCGGCACAACATCACCAACCGGATCGCGGTACGACGAGGCCGCCCGCAGCGCGAAGCGGTCGTGCAAGATGTCGAGGTCCCGTTGGCCGCACTGCCGGAGTTCATGGACTTCTTTCACCACGAGGTGCGGATCGAACCGGTGTGGGTGTGCCCGCTGCGTCAGCGTGATCCCGATGCGGTGTGGCCGTTGTACCAGTTCGACCCGAACGGCATCTACGTCAACGTGGGTTTCTGGTCCAGCGTCGAACTCCCCCCCGGCGTCGAGCCAGCGGCGGGGACGGTCAACCGCGCGATCGAGAAGAAGGTCACGCAGTTGGGTGGACGCAAGTCGCTGTACTCCACGGCCTACTACGACCGAGACGAGTTCTACGACATCTACGGCGGGGACACCTACTGGCGGCTGAAAGACCGCTACGACCCCGAACGGCGGTTGCTCGATTTGTACGCCAAGTGCGTGCGTTCCTCGTGACTGCCGCGCCCGCAACCGCCATGATGGCCGCAATGAGGAGGAACCCCCGATGAACATTGCCGACGCTTTCCGCATGGTCGTCCCCGACAGCCCCGAGCTTGAGTTCGTCGGCTACGACGGCAGTCGGGCCGGCAGTCCCGATGCCCCCTACCGGATCACGTTGACATCGGAGCGGGCGCTGCAGGCCATCGCCGGGGCTCCTGGTCAACTGGGGATCGCCCGCGCGTACGTCAACGGCGATGTGGACATCAGCGGTGACATCTACGGCGCATTCGATGTGCTGTACCGGTCAGCGCAGATGCCGTCGTGGTCGGATCGGCTGGCCCTGGCCAAGCAGTTCGGCCCCCACGCGCTGAAGAGGCTCCCACCGCCTCCCGAGGAGGTTCGCCTGTCGGGCCGGCGTCACGGGAAGAACCGGGATGCTGCGGCCATCAGTCATCACTACGACGTCAGCAACCGCTTTTACGAGTGGTTGCTCGGCCCCACGATGGCCTACACGTGCGCGGTGTTTCCCAAGCCCGACTCCACGTTGGAGGAGGCGCAGGACGAGAAGTTCGATCTGGTCTGTCGGAAGTTGGGGCTGCAGTCCGGGATGCGACTGCTCGATGTCGGCTGCGGTTGGGGTGGGATGGCCCGTCACGCAGCGGCCAACTACGGCGTCAAGGTCATCGCAGTGACCTTGTCCGCGCAACAGGCCACGTGGGGCCAGCAGATGATTCGCGAGGAAGGACTGACCGACCTGGTCGATCTTCGGTGCGGTGACTACCGTGACGTACCCGAAACCGGCTTCGACGTCGTGTCGTCGATCGGGCTGACCGAGCACATCGGGCGCGCGAACTACCCCGGCTACTTCTCATTCCTGCGTGACAAGTTGGTCGAGGGTGGTCGGCTGTTGAACCACTGCATCACGCGGACGGACACCAAGCAGCCCACCATGTACCGGCGCGGGTTCATCAATCGCTACATCTTCCCGGACGGCGAACTAGTCAATGTCGGCCATCTGATCGAGGCGATGGAGCATCAGAAGCTGGAAGTGCAGCACGAGGAGAATCTGCGCGTGCACTACGCGATGACCTTGCAGAAGTGGTCGGAGAACCTCGACGATCACTGGGAGGACGCGGTCGCCGAGGTCGGGTTGCGCAAGGCCCGGGTATGGCGCCTCTACCTGGCCGTTTCCCGGTTCGGGTTCGCGCACAACGTCATCCAACTGCACCAGGTGCTGTCCACCCGCACATCGCCGGACGGTTACGCGAACATCCCGTTGCGCCCCGACTGGGGGTCGTGACGCCCCGAGCTCCGTAGGAGCACTCAGGGCTCAGTTCGAGCCCGGTTCACCCGGGCCTTGGTCGGGGTCGGCCGCTCCGCGGGCCTCGGGCATCTCGATGGTCTCCGCGCCGGAGCGTTCGAAGAAGCCGTCGAGGTCGTCGAGGTCCTCGGCGGTCGGCATCAGGTCGGGGTGGTCCCAGTAGCCGTCGCGAGCGGCGGTGTCGCTGTCCGCTTCGACGCGTGACCAGAACTGCGCGGCTTCGCGAAGGCGGCGCGGTCGCAGCTCCAACCCGACCAGGCTGGCGAATGTCTTCTCGGCCGGGCCACCGGCCGCCCGGCGGCGGCGCATCGCCTCGGTCAACTGCGGCAGGGACGGGAGTCGGTCCGCGACCGCCACGACCACGACATGGTCGACCCAGCCTTCGACCAGTGCCAGCAGAGTTTCGAGCCGGGCCAGGGCAGCGAGCTGAGCGGGGGACTGCGTCAGCTCGAACATGTCCCCACCCATGGCCTCGGTGAGGCTGGCGGGATCGGACGGGTCGAACTTGCCGAAGGCTTCTTCCATCTGGCTCATGTCGACCTGGATGCCGCGGGCGTAGGCGGCGACGGCGTCCTCGAGACGCGATCGCAGCCACGGAACGTGAGTGAAGAGACGCTGGTGGGCGCACTCGCGCAGCGCCACATACAGCAGCACCTCTTGGCGCGGCATGCCCAACCCGTCGGCGAACTCGTTGATGTTGAGGGGCACGAGTGTGGGCCGACCGTCGGGGGTCAACGGGATTCCGATGTCGGAGGACGACAGCACCTCGCCGCTGAGCATCCCCAGCCCTTGCCCCACCTGGTTGGCGAACATCGCGGAGCCGAGTTGCTGGGCCATACCCGCCAGCGGTCCCATCATGGACTTCATCTGTTCGGCGTCGAGTCCCGGGATGCCCTCGGGCAGGCTCTGTCCACTCATCAGACCGGTCATGGCGCCCTGCACGTGCTCGGCGACGGGCGTGACGATGCGCTGCCATGCGGGGATGGTGCCGTCGACCCACTCTCCGCGGCTCCAGGCGATCGCAGCTGCGTTGCTGGCGGCGAACGACGAGGCACCATCGAGCCAGTGGTTGGCCAGGCCGACTGCCTCATCGACCGCAGTGCGCTCGGCAGCTGTCACGCCGTGGTCGGCCTTCTGCGGTTCGCTGCTGCGCGCGATCTGGCCGGCCATGTCCCAGTTGACTGCCCCCTCGCCTCCGGCCTGCAGCATGCGGCCCAGGGACTCCAGCGCGGAGCCGAGATTGGACAGGTCGAAGTTGCCCAACGGGTTGTTGCCCGGGTCGCCGTCCCCCGGCGGTTGGAAGCCGAAGGGGATGTTGCCGCTCATGTGCGATCTCCTTGCTTGGATCCCCCCACGGTATCTGCGGGTGGGGTCCTTGACGACCGCGTTGCGGCCGCGTCCGCTCAGAGCGCACAAACAACAGACCACGCGGTTGTCGGGCATGGGGGATACTTCCGGGGTGGAACCGCTGATCTGGTTGACCCTGCCCGTGGTCGTCACGATTCTGGCGGCCATCGTGCTGCTCCGCCGCGATCGCCGTCCCGCAACTCCCGACGATGCCGAGCGCCTGCGTCGCATCAGACGCGGTCTCGGCGGATCATGACGCGCGCCCGGTTCTGGGCGGTGCTTGCCATCGCCTTGTCGGTGGTCGTCGTGACAGGCGCCGTGCTGGTGCCCATACCGTTCGTGTCCCGATCGCCGGGCCCGGTCTTCGACATCCTCGGCACGAACGAGAACAAGCAGGTTCTGGTCATCTCCGGCACGAAGACCCATCCCACGACGGGAGTGCTCGACATGACGACAGTCGCGGAGAGCGGCGGATCGTCGGGTCAGATCACCGTGGGGTCGGCCCTGGTGGGTCTGTTCATGCCGGACACGACCGTCGTCCCCGATGACAGTGCTGCGGAGCCCGGCGACCGCGAGGTGCAAGAAGCCATCTTCCGAGACTCGACCTCGGGTGCGCTCGGAGCGGCCGCCCGGTACCTGGATCGACCGGTGCGTTCGTACGCGACGGTGCTTCAGGTTGTCGCCGGCGGAGCATCCGAGGGACTGCTGCAGACGGGGGACACCGTGGTCGCCATCGACGGGAAGAAGATCGACACCCGCGAAGACGTCAGCGCCGCGATCTCCGGTCAGCCCGCGGGAACCACGTTCGCGATCAGCGTTGAGCGGGACGGCAGGGAACGCGTCGTGGAGGTCACATCGCGCCAGGACCCGGATGATCCCGCCAAGGCCGTGATCGGCGTGTTGCTGGACGATCAATACCGATCCGATTTCAAAGCCACCGTGAATCTGGACAACATCGGAGGGCCGAGCGCAGGTTTGATGCTGTCGATCGGCATGGTCGACAGGCTCACTCCGGGAGATTTGCTCGGTGGGCGCACGGTCGCCGGCACGGGGACCATTGACGGCCAGGGTCACGTCGGCGCGATCGGAGGAATCGACAAGAAGATGATCGCGGCGCAACAGGCCGGAGCGGAACTGTTCCTCGCTCCCGCGGACAACTGCCCTGACGTGGTGGGGTCACAACCGGACGGATTGCCCGTTGTCCCGGTCGCCACGTTGACCGAGGCCATCACGGCGCTCGAGGACTGGCGGGCGGGGCGACCACTTCCGGGATGCCCGCGCACGGGCGACGAGTAGGGTTTCGCTCATGGCTTTCGACATGCCCGGTGGTGGTGCCGGCACCGGCGCCGGTGGAACCGCCCAGCGACTCGCGGAACCACCGTCGCGCGGGCGGGTGCTCGTGCCCACGATCCTGGTCCTGAGCGGACTGGTCCTGGCGTTCGTGATCTTCTCGGGGTTCTACAGCGACTGGCTGTGGTTCGGCTCGGTCGAGAAGACGTCGGTGTTCGCCACCACGGTCATGTCCCAGATCGGGTTGTTCCTGGTCTTCGGTGCGCTCATGACGGGGGCATTGGCCCTCAACGCGGCGATCGCGTTCCGCACCCGTCCGGCCTTTGGTCGTATGACCGCCGAGCAGGCGTCCTTGGAGCGGTATCGCGCGTCCATCGAACCGTACCGACTCGTGATCACCATCGGGCTCGCCACGTTCATGGGCATCATGACCGGGCTGTCAGCGAGCGCGGAGTGGTCGGCGTTCCAGTTGTGGCGCGAAGGGGGCGCGTTCGGCCAGACCGATGCGCAGTTCGGGATGGACGTTGGCTTCTTCGTGTTCCAACTGCCCTGGTTCCGATTCCTGATCGGCTGGGTGTTCGCCGTCCTGCTGCTCAGCTTGATGACCGCCGTCGTTGTTCATTACCTCTACGGAGGTATCCGACTCCAGGGCGACTCACGGATGATCAGCCCGGCCGCTCAGTCCCATCTCGCTGTTCTGGCGGGGCTGTTCTTGCTGGCCAAGGCCGTCGCCTACTGGTTGGACCGCTACGACCTGGCTGTGGAAAGCCAGTCCCTCGTCCCCGGTTTCACGGGCTTGAAGTACGTCGACGTCAACGCGGTGCTGCCGAGCAAGACCATCCTGGCGTTTGCGGCGATCGTCGTCGCGATCCTGTTCTTCATCACGGCATTCCGCCGCCAGTGGTCGCTGCCCCTGATCGCTCTGGGCATCCTGCTGGCCAGCAGTGTCCTGATCGGTTGGCTCTACCCGACGGTCGTGCAGTACTTCCAGGTCCGACCCACCGAGGAAGTCCGGGAACGGCCGTTCATCCAGAACAACATCAACGCCACCAGGACCGCGTACGGGCTCGACGGTGTTCAGGTGCAGGACTACGACGGCCAGGAGGTCGCGCCGGCCTCTGTGCTGCGTACGGACTCCGGCACACTGCGCAACATCAGGTTGCTCGATCCGTCCGTGGTCAGTCCGACCTTCCGGCAACAGCAGCAGATCCGCGGGTTCTACGCGTTCCCGGACGCGCTGGACGTCGACCGCTACACGCTGCCCGACAAGTTGCAGCAGGGCGCCGTGGTATCGGTTCGCGAACTCGACTTGAACGGGCTGCCGGAGGGGCAGCGCAACTGGACCAACGACAAGACCGTGTACACCCACGGCTATGGGTTCGTCGCCGCGCGACGACAACACGGCGACCACAGGCGGTGCCCCTAGTTACTTCGAAAGCGACATCCCGCCGCAGGGGATCCTCGACATCACCGAGCCCCGGATCTACTTCGGGCAGTTGTCGCCCGAGTACTCGATCGTCGGTGCCCCCGAAGGTGACCCGCCGCGCGAGTTGGATTTCCCCGACGACGCCAGCCCGACCGGTCAGCGCAACAACACCTATACCGGGATCGGCGGCGTCCCGATGGGTTCGCTGTTCAACCGCATGGTGTTCGCGACCAAGTTCCAGGACTCCAACATCCTGCTGTCCGACCTGGTCAACCCGGAGTCGCGCATCCTGTACGACCGCGACCCGCGTGACCGGGTGGCCAAGGTCGCGCCGTGGCTCACGCTTGGACGGCGATCCGTATCCGATCGTGGTGGACGGGCGGATCAAGTGGATGGTCGACGGTTACACCACCAGTAACAACTACCCCAACTCGGCGCGAACTCTGCTGAACGAAGCGACCAACGACTCCGTCACGGCGACTTCTCGATCGGTGTCGGCGCAGAGCCGCGATCAGATCACGTACATCCGGAACTCGGTCAAGGCGACAGTGGATGCCTACGACGGCACGGTCAACCTGTACCTCTGGGACGAAAGTGATCCGATCGCGCTGGCGTGGAGAGCGCGTGTTCCCCGACACCGTGCAGCCTCGCTCGGAGATTCCGGAGGAAGTCCTGCAGCACGTCCGATACCCCGAGGACATCTTCAAGGTCCAGCGCACGGTGCTGAGCAGGTATCACGTCACCGACGCCCAGGCTTTCTACTCCGGGCAGGACTTCTGGGTCATCCCCAATGATCCGACGAAAGATGTCGATGTCTTCCAGCCGCCGTACTACCTGACGCTGCAGATGCCCGGCACCACGGAGCCGTCGTTCTCGCTCACCACCGCGTTCTCGCCCAGTCGCCGGCAGACGCTGGCGTCGTTCATGGCAGCGAACTCCGCTCCGGGGCCCGACTACGGCACGATCCGGGTCCTGCAGTTGCCGCGCAACACGACCATTCCGGGTCCGACACAGGTGCAGAACAACTTCGAGTCCGACCCTGCGGTCAGTTCTCAGTTGAACCTTCTGCGCCGCGGCGGGTCGACGGTCGTGCTCGGCAACCTGCTCTCGCTGCCGGTCGCCGACGGGATGCTGTACGTGGAGCCGGTGTACGTCCAGGCGGCCGGTGAGCAAGGCTTCCCGCTCGTGCAGAAGGTGTTGGCCGCGTACGGGCCCGAAGTCGTCATGGAGGACAACCTCGAGGATGCCCTCGCGAAGGTCTTCACCGGATCTGTCGACGGGGGCAATCAAGGTGGCAACCAGGGCGGCAACGGGGACGGATCTCGACTCCGGCTGAGGAGCTCGCCCAAGCGATCTCCGATGCCAACAAGGCGTACGAAGATGGTCGGCGGGCGTTGGCCGAAGGAGACTTCACCGCTTACGGCGAGGCGCAGGAGCGGCTGAAGTCCGCCCTGGACCGGGCCGCTGCGGCTGAGGCGCGGCTGTCCGGTGAGGAGCCGCCCACGGCGCGGGAACCTGATGTCGTGCCTTCGCCGAGCGCCCCGCCGGACACCCCTTCGGCGCCACCCGAACCCACCGACGCGGCGACGGGGACCCCCGCGGCCGCGTCCGGTGCGGCGTGCGTTTCGCAACGGGTGAACGCCGTTCATTTGGAGGGATCGACCTCGGGCAGTAACCTAGGCGAGTCGCATCAGCGATCACCGCGGGGTGGAGCAGTTCGGTAGCTCGCTGGGCTCATAACCCAGAGGTCGCAGGTTCAAATCCTGCCCCCGCTACGTCATGTGAAGTCCCGGGACATCCTTATCGGATGTCCCGGGACATTCTTATTTCTTGGGGTAGCGGTAGCCCTTCTTCATGCCGCCTTTGCGGGTGTGCCTTTCTTGGGTCTGGGGGTAGGCCGCGGGGTTGATAGTTCTCGTCCATCGGGGTGTGCTTCGACAGTCTGACTGGGTTGTCGACGGCCGCGACGGCGGGAATAGCCTGGTAAGTCAGTCCAGGGAGGACCGCATGAAACTCACCGTACGTTCCCTCGCTCCGTTCGCGGCTGCCACCCTCTTGGTGGGGGCCACACCGTCAGCGGCTACAGCCGATCCCGCGCCCGATTCTCACCGCGTGGTCATCACATCCACCGCCAGAGTGCTCGAGCAGAGATCCAATGGCACGGCAGTCGTGACGGGCACCGTTGCCGGGACCTTGGGGAAGGGTGCGGTTGTCTCGCGGCGCACGACGGACGGATCGCGTGATGAGACATCGAGGGGGACGATGTACTTCGCGGAAGGCAGTGTGCGCGGGACCAGCGTTCTCGAGATCAAGCGCGAGCGGCGATCATGCCCGCCTCACCGGCTACTTGAAGGTCACCGGTGGTACCGGCCGCTACGTCGGAGCCCGGGGACGCTTGAGCGTGAAGGGAACTGGTGACGTGGCCTCGCAGCTCATCACGCTCACCATCAGAGGTAAGTTCAGGTACTGACCCTGGGTATCGGCGGTTCAGCGTCGGCGGCTCGTCACAATGGGAGGTGTCTGAAGGGCAGTCCGAGTGTGACGATGTCCAGTGACTTCGCGAGCTGGTCGCAGACGCCAGTTGATGGGGTCCGGGCCAGCCGGTTGCCCGCATCCCCATGTCAATCCCCGTGTCCGACGTAAATCCTGGAGGGACTCATGAGATCCGTCAGGCCTTGATACGTTGCAGAGGACCCGGATGACACTCACTCCGATTGGCGCCACGGGAGCCTCACATGTCCCACCCCAGTTCCTCACCCGAAAGCGCTATGGGTGCTGCTCCCGCCGAGGACGTCGAGAAGACAGCACCCCAAACCGTCCACCTGGATGACCTCCTCACGCCGGGGGATGAAGCGTTGGTCGCCAGTGAGCGGTCTGGAGTTTCGCGTCCGCCAGCCCCGACCGCCGTCAACCCGCCGGCTTCGGTTGTATCCGCGGTCGCCACTCCGGCCGCTGCACCGGCGACCAAGACCAGTTGGCGGGCGCGGTTGGCTCGACGCTCAGGAGCTGGAGTCAAGGTGGTCAAGGAATCCCCGCCCGTGTTGAGCAGTCAGCGTCAGGTGATCGAGACAGCGCGATGGTCGCGCCCCATGAACGTGGCCGTCCTGAACCTCAAAGGTGGAAGCGCCAAGACCCCCACGGCGTTGGCTCTGGCAGGTGTCCTGGCTTTCGTCCGCGGCGGCGGGGTGGCGGTGGTCGAGGCATGTGAGGCCACCGGCACCCTGGCTCTTCGTGCTGAAGGATCCACGGATCGCGGCTTGAGCGAGTTGCTTGCCGCCGCCGACCAGGTGCCCAACGCGGTGGCTCTGTCTATGTACATGCAGCGGCAGACGTCCCATGCCGATGTACTGGCGGATGCCGATCGACGGAGCCGGGTGCTCACCGGCGACGACGTCACGTCGTTCCGGCGTGTCATCGACCACTTCTACTCCATGTCGGTGACGGACACGTCCATCAATCCGGCGAGCGGCGCCTGGCAGGCAGCGGTCAAGGGAGCCGATGTCGCGGTCCTGCCGGTGACATACTCGAGTGATGCGATCGCCGGTGCGGCCAGTGTTCTCGACATCCTTCGAGCTGGACCCAGCGAGTTCAGCGATCCCGAGTCGGGGCTGATCGCTCGCACGGTGGTGGTCCTCAACGACTCCGGGGTGCGCGTTTCGCCCGAGACCAGTCAACGCGTCACCGCCGCCCTGGCATCGCTGGGCGTTCCGGTTCTGACGGTGCCGTTCGAGCCCGCCCTGCAGGACGGCGAAATCCACCTGAACGCGTTCAACGACGCGTCCCAGGCCGCCTGGACCGCGGTCACCGCTGCCGTCGTCGAGATGTGCAGTAGCGCCGACCCCGGCAGCGCGGACGTGGGCACTACCCGCGTCAACACCGCGTGATGCGGGTACGTCCCCTCTTCGTGTCTGGTCAACTGGCCGCTGGACGAACTCGTCGCAGACGACAGCCGCATGATCTGGTCCCCTTCGCCGATCCTGGGGCCTGCCAGCTCGACCTGATGACCCGCACGCCCCGGAATCCTGGTAGCCGTGGCCCGACATCAGTCAGGCCAGCTCATCGCACGAGCGGGCGCGCCATGCCTGAGACTGGTTGCCATGGCGGAACTGCTGATCGCCCGCAACCCCGACCCGGACTCGAAGCTGCCGTATCTGATGCTCCTACCGTTGGGGCAGGGTTTGGTCTTCCGCGTCCGGGACACCTGGCCGAGGACCAGTGCCGTCTACTGCCACCCGGTGTCGCGGGACGAGTGGCCGACATCGCCGGACATCGTCATTCGGGAAGCCCTGCGATCGTGTGAGCGCCGTGGTGCGGCGATCGATCTCGTCCTGCAGCGGTCGCGGGAGAACCGCTCTCAACTGGTGTTCACCAAAGCGCGCGGCCGCGACGTCGTGTTCTGGCAGGGACCCCGAACCCGCAAGAAGTCCCGACCCCGCGCCGCAGTTCCCAAGGGCTGGGCCGACGGTGGGTCCTTGGAAGTGACCGTCGACTCCCACGAGCGTTACGCCTATCGTTTCAGCGATCGTCGGGTGACCACCACCAAGCGGTCGCTGCCCGCCGGGGACTACGGGCTGATCGTCGAGGATCGGCTGATCGCTGTCGTGGAGCGCAAGTCGGCATCGGACTTCGTGTCGTCGCTCACCTCAGGTCGATTGGCGTTCGCGATGGGGGAGTTGGCGGCCGTACCCAGGGCCGCGGTGGTCGTCGAGGACCGCTTCTCCGCGATCTTCGCCCTGGGCTTCGTCCGGCCGTCACAGATCGCGGACTCCCTGGCCGAGACCCAGGTTCGCTGGCCCACCGTGCCAATCGTGTTCTGCGATACGCGGTCGATGGCCGAGGAGTACACCTACCGCTTCCTCGCCGCCGCCCGGCAGGTCGTCGCCGACGACGAGGTGTTGCTCTCCCGGCTGACCCCGCTGGCCATGCCCTCGCGCAAGCCCATGTCCGCCCCGGTGGCGCCAGACCTGGATGTCTCCGCCGCCGAGGTGCGGGCCTGGGCAGCGCTCGCGGGCGTTCCGGTTTCCGCCAAGGGGCGCATCAGCGCCAAGGTCCTCGCCGCCTACCGCCGCGCCAACCCCACGGACTCGGGCGCCGACGCGCCGCCGTTAGGACACTGACCACCGCTACGCGAAAAAGAGCAGACGGAGTGTGGGCGCGATCACGGAACGGGCCTCACCTTCCGCCTTACGTTGTGTCGACCCTGACGGGCAGGGCAGCGACAAGGAGGCAGAAATGGCGACATCCACAGTCAACATCACGACGAATGCCACGGGCATCGACGTCAGTCGAAGGGTGGTCGCCGGCGCTGCCGGTGGCCTGGTCGGCGGCATGGTGTTCGGGATGATGATGCAGATGATGGACATGATCCCGATGGTGGCGATGATGGTCGGCAGCGAGTCGATCATCGTGGGTTGGGGGCTCCACCTGGCGATCTCGGTGGCTTTGGGAATCGGCTTCGGGCTTGTCTCGGTGCGGGGCCTGGATTCGTGGGGTCCTGGCATCGGAATGGGTGTGGTGTACGGCGTGGTGTGGTGGGTGCTCGGCGCCCTGCTCCTGATGCCGGTGAAACTGGGGATGCCGGTCTTCGTGATCAACACCATGGCGTGGCAGTCGCTCATGGGTCACATCATCTTCGGTGCGATCTTGGGCGCAGTCGCGGTCGCGGTCATCCGACGGGGAGCGCAGCGGGTGTGACCGGTCGGATCCGTTTGGAGGTGCTGGTGTCGGTGTCCTGCGCGGGTTGCGCGCAGGCACTGGCCCTGGCGCATCGGTTCGGCCAGGAGCGCCCGGACGTGGTCGTTGATGTCATCGACGTCGACCACAGCAGTTGGAGACCCAAGCCGGGATTCGCCGGGACGCCGATGTTCTATCTGGGGGATACCGTGGTGTCCTATGGCAATCCCACATTGGCTCAGTTACATGCTGCGGTCACCGAGGCGGAGTTGTGATGGCTGACGTCGAGCGAGAGTGGGTGTTGCGCGAGTTCGACCTTTTTCGGGACTTGTCCGATGACGAGGTCGAGGTCATCGGTAAGTCGGCTCCGATGAGCCAGCTGCCCGCGGGACAGATGCTGTATTCACCGGATAGTCCGACCGAGGTGCTGTTCATCCTGAAGAAGGGCCGCATCCGGCTATACCAGATCGGCATCGACGGGCGGACCATGACCACAGCGATGATCACACCGGGTCAGGTTTTCGGTGAGATGGCCGCGCTGGGACAGCATCTGGATCAGAGCTACGCCGAGGCGATCGAGCCGTGCGTGGTCTGTCTGATGAGCCGCGCCGATGTGGAACGGCTTCTGCTGTCCGATCCGCGTATCGCCACGCGAGTGGCGGAGTTTCTGGGCTCGCGAGTGGCGGATCTCGAACGGCGACTGGGCGACAGTGTGTTGAAGTCCGCCCCGGAACGGATCGCGGCGACACTGGCCCGATTGGCCGGCAACACCGGTGACCAAGCGACGGTGAAACTGACCCACGAACAACTGGCGGACCTGGTCGGAAGCAGCAGGGAGACCACGACGAAGGTTCTGGGCGACCTGGCCGACCGGGGTCTGGTGTCTCTGCGGCGCGGTCGGATCATCGTGCGCGACCCGGCGACGCTGCGCGAACTTGCCGACAGCGGTGGCCTGTCGGTCGCCACCGGGGGCTACCAGTCGAAGGTAATGCGATGAGTACGTCGGACGACACGGTCACAGAACTCATCGGGGTCTATCACGCCGATGGCGGACCGATCGGTGAGGCGAAGTATGTACTGGGCAAGCTCCTGGGAACCGCGCACTGTGCACTTTGCGACGTCACCCATTCCCCGGTGCGCCGCAAGCCCCAGTGGGACGCGATGGTCAGCCGTATGGGGATTCCGGTGACGCTACTGCACCTGAACGAGCAACCCACGGACGTCGCGGCCGCCACACAGGTCGCCGGCACTCCCGTGGTGTTGGCCCGACTGACAGACGGTTCCCTGCAAGTGGCCTTGAGTCCCGACCAGTTGGACCAGTTGGGCGGATCGGTGAGCAACTTCGAGTCCGCCGTGATCACCAGCATCGACCACAACGGCTGGAGTTCCACCTGACGCTGGGGTCGTCGTGGAGCGCTTCGCAGGTGGCAGTTGGGGCTGATCTTCCGCCCGCCTCAGCAGTCGCAGATCTCCAGCTTGACGACGCGGACGACCTGGTTGGTGAGCTGGAACACCGTATGGGTGTCGCTCTCACCCAGGTCGGGAGGCTGGGTCTCGCAGACCTGCCGGCTCGGATCATCAGGAACCTGTTGGCACGACACGTCATACTCGGCCCGGAGTTGCGCAAGCGTGGACCCGACGCCGATGCCCTCGGTAGTGCGCGGCTGACGAGAACGAGTCGATATGGTGACCGTTCCTATCGAATGACTGATCTTCACCGTGAAGCGATCCGGGTACTTCAGGATCCGGTAGCGGCCGAGGTCGTCGGATCCCCGGGTCACCTGGCGCGGCGGGCCCATCTGCTTGACCACCCACCATGCGCGGTTGTGGATCCTGATGCCGTTCATGCTGCGGTCCACCTTGATGACGTCGGTGTCAACTGCGGCAGTGGCGCCGTTCGCGGACGCTACGAGGGTGAGAGCGGCACCGGTTGCGGCGACCAGGAGGAGTGGCACGGGGCGAAGCCGGGCGAGAGGGGACATACGTGCACCATAGGTCGGATTCAGTCGGTCATGGACCTCTGCGCGTTGGAATCACGCGGTCGGGTGCGGTCCCTTCGGCGCACCGCGGGCTCTGCGGCGCGGTGCGCGGATGCCGGTGAGATGGAGTGAAGGCAGCCGGTGTCGCGGTGGGTCATCGGGCCTCTTGCCGTCGGGCGGGGATGTGCAGGAGTGGGACGGCCAGCTCAATCCCGGCTCTCGTCCTCGTCGCCGACGACGTTCACTCCCCGCCAGAATGCGATGTATCCCTTGATCTGCTGGGCGGCCGCTGACGGGTCACGGTAGACCCAAGCTGCATCGGTGTTGGTCTTGCCATCGACGACCACGCTGAAGTAGGACGCCTGGCCCTTCCACGGGCACGTCGTATGCGTGCCGCTGTCGACGAAGAACTCCTGGTTCAAGGACTCGGGTGGGAAGTAGTGGTTGCCCTCCACGACGACTGTGTCGTCGGACTTCGCCAGCACAGCCCCGTTCCAGATCGCTTTCATCAGTGTTCCTTCCTGTCATGGGCCTGGTCTGGGCCTGTTTTGGCCGTGTGAGTCCCCTCGCGAGAGTCCCTCTTTGGGAATCCACCCTGACACTCCTGGCCTGGGTACTACTGTGGGGGCGCCCACACGGTCCTGCCACACGGCGCTGCCGGGCCGTTCAGCGTGAGGCGTGCTCCGGATGGCTGGATACGCAGTCGCGCAGGGCGAGCGTCGTGGGGTGCGGCCCTTGAGTCACGTGGCCAGCAGAAGCCCGATGTGGGTGTAGTAGTTGAGCACGCTGTACAGGGTCAGCGCTACCCCGCTGACAACCAGGCACCAACCGGACACCAGCGCCAGGGGGCCACGCAGGTTGCGCACGGCCCAGGGGGCCAGCAGGCAGCCGATCGCGGCCAGCGCGTAGACGACGCCGAGGAAGCCGTTCTCGAGGCCCGCCGGCAGGGCGCCGCTGACCGGCTCCTGCTGCGGTGCGTTACCGAACGCGTTGAGCGAGAGGATCGCAATGGTGCAGGAGGTCAGGATCAGTCCCAGCACGAAGATGAGCCACGCCAGCGGCTGGGTGACGGCCAGTAGGTGTCGGTCATCGGCGCTACTCGCGGTCAGGGCGCTGCCTCGGGCCCACAGGTAGAGGGCAGCCGCGAGGACCAGGAGTCCAAGGAATAGCGAAGGTTCGCCGAACAGGATGTTCACCTGTGGCTTCTCATCGAGTGGCCATGTCACGGTCATGGCCCCGCTCAGGAAAGTGATGATCACCCCCAACACCCCCAAGCTGAGAGCCCAACCCTCAACTGAGAGAAGGTCCCGCCGCCGGACGTGTCGGGCGAGCAGGGGAACAAGGATCATCGCGGTTCCGGCCGCCACGCCGAGCAAGGTGTTGTAGAGGATCACCAGGACCTCCATGGTCGGCTGTCTGCCGCCCATTGTTGCGAGCGGAAGCCGCCGACGCGCGGGTCCGTGATCAGGCGCGCGGGTGAGTGATCAGGAAGGTCCGTTGCCGTTGCCGTTGCCGTTGCCGTTGCCGTTGCCGTTGCAGATCTCGATGGGCGCGAGTGACTCCCGTCGTTCGTCGGGAACGGGGTCGGTGGTCACAGGTCCGGCAAGTCACAGGTCCTGCAAGAGGGCGTCGGCAGCGAGGATCCCGGAGATCGCGGAGCGCCCAACGCTGTATCCCGGATAGGTGGTCTGGCCGCCTTGGTAAAGGCCCCGGATCGGGGTGCGGTGGGGGAAGTGATTCCAGGGTGCGACCTGTGGCGACAGGCCGTAGACGGCGCCACGATACAGATTCAGGTCGTCCCGGAATTCCTTCGGGCTCGTCGTACGCGTGGCGGCGATGTCGAGGTCGTGAATGCGCGAGAGTGCCTCCACCGCGCGGTCTTCCACCTCAGCCTTCCGATCGTCGTTCCATCGATCCAACGGGAGGTCACGGTGTACTGGTGGGTACATCTCGATGACGCTCCCGCCCTCGGGCGCGAGTCCTGGCAAGGTCACTGTGGGAACGTCGTACACGGGCCACATGACCCCGTTGTCGCAGGGGGTGAAGACCTCGTCCTGGTGGTCCATAGGAGGAATGTGGCAGTTCGAATGACTCGGAACGTCGATGTGATTGCGCAGACCGAGCTGCACAGAGAACGCGCTGTGGGACAGCTTCGCGTTCTTGGCCTTCCGCGCCAACCGGCGGGGGGAGTCCTCAGGACTCAGCAATGACTCGTAAGTCAGCATTCCGCTCACTGTCGACAGGACTGCGTCGAGTTCCATGGTGTCGTGGCCCTCGATCTGCACCGCGCGTACCTGGTTGCCCTCGACCCTGATCCTCTCGACCCGGTGCCGCAGGTGGATACGACCCCCATGAGCCACCGTGACTGTGCTGAGAGCTTCCGGGACTCTACCCATCCCGCCCACCGGGAGATGAAATCCGTCGCAGAACAACGTCACGAGGCCCAGGATCGAGATCACCGGCTGCTGCTGTGGGGGAATCCCGGTGTACAGCAGGACTCCGGACATCGCTGCCCGGACCGATTCGTCGCTGAACAGCCGGTCCAGTTCGTCGGCCACGGAACCTCGGAACTTGGGCAGTTGCCGCCAGCCCTTGGCCAGGACGTGAGGAAGGCTGAGAGGCCGCACCAAGATGTCGTCGGTCAGCAGCCGAAGGGCGGGCTGCCAGCGAGCCATCATGGCATCCAGTTCGCGCTGCAGAGCCCGCTCGTCGACTGTCCCATCGCGCCTATCGACGCTTACTCGGCGTTCCCCCCCGAAGGTGACCCGGTCGCCGTTGGGCAAAACGGTGGTCTGTGGCGCTGCGATGCGCTGCAGGGGAAGCACGGATTGTCGGTCCAACCCGAGTTCAGCGAAGGTCCGATCCAACATCTGAGGCAGGGCCAGGTACAAGGCCCCGTCGTTGAACGTGTAGCCGCCGATGTCGGTGGTCGAGCAGCACCCGCCGACCTTGTCGTTGGCCTCGAAGAGTTCGACCTTCATCCCGCTACGCGCGAGCCTTGCGGCGGCGGTGAGTCCTGCGACCCCACCGCCGATCACTCCGACGGTTGATGTCACGAGGACTCCTTACTGGTCACACCTGCGACCGATCTTGTTCAGTCGCCACCCGCGTTATTCGGCCTGTTCCCCCAACGACAACAAGACCTCGGCAAAACCGCCCGATGGCGGGGCTGCGCGCTTCGCCGGTGCCCTGAGCGCGAACTTCGGCACCCAATCCAGGAAGACCTCGGTGAATACCCCGAGCTCCAGCCTGGACAGTCCCTCGCCTGGGCAGTAGTGGATCCCGCGGCCGTAGAGCAAGTTCAGGTCCGTCGGCCGGTCGAGGTGGAACTGGTCCGGTTCCGCGAAGGCACGAGGGTCGCGTTGAGCGGCCGGCCAGATGATCGTCACCGCGGCGTCGGAGGGAATGTCGGAGGGAGTGTCGGAGGGAGTGTCGGAGGGAATGGAGACACCGTTCTGGGTCACCGGTCGGGTCTGGGTCACCGGTCGGGTCTGGGTCACCGGTCGGGTGGTGCGGCGGCGGTTGCTGATCAGCGGGGCTTCCAGTCGCAGCATCTCATCGAGAGCGCGCTGGTCGATGCCAGTTCGCAGATGGCCGCAGATATCGGCGTTTCGAGCGAGGAACTCGCAGATGATGCCCACAGCAGCGGCGATGGTGCCGAGCTCGCCGACGGTCCAGTTGCGCAGCATGCTCACCAGTTGATCGTCGGTCAGCGCTTCACCGTCGATGTCGGCTGTCAGAAGGTCCACCGTGACGCTGGAGGGTCCATCCGCCCTACCGGCGCGGGTCTGAGTGAGCACGTCTCGGATGATCCCGTCGAACTCCTTCGCGACCCGATCCAACTCGGCGCGATCACGTTTCGCCGTTGCCAGGGCACTTCGATCAGACCATCGCAGAAGTGGGTCGGCCACGGTCTCGGGCCATCCCAGATACGCGCACTGGGCTCGCGCCGCAAACGGCAAGGCCAACTCGGACATGACTTCGACCTGGTCACGTCCGGTAACGGATCGTTCGATGAGGTCGGCGGTCAGGTCGCGTAGTTGCGGCTCGAAGGCCGCCACTCTGGTGGTGCTGAAACAGCGGTCAACGACTGCCCGGTAGGCCGTGTGATTGGGAGGGTCCATCCCGTTCGGTATTGCGACGTGCTCGGAGACGCGGTTGCTGAACGTGACCGGGTCGCCGAGCGCATCAACCACATCGCTGTGACGCAGCAGTGACCAGCCCCAGGCCCTACTGTGGGCCACCCGGCAACGCTCGCGAAGCGTGTCGTAGGCGACGATCTGATCATCTCGAACCTCTGGTGCTCGAGGATCCCAGTCGTCTGTCATGCGCTCCTCCTCAAGTCAGGGTAGGGGGTGGGTGGACTGTCGCGGCGGGCAGGAGCAGGGATCGGGCTCGGACAAGCAGGCAAACCGACATGCAGGTGTGCCAGAGTCCCCTTGTGACCCCGCAGCAGGTTCACCCGCACAACGCGATCGCAGGCAGGCGATGAGTCTGCCGACCGTGCCACCGCGTGCGTTGCGGCATCTTTCGCGGGGGACACCCGCCGCGGACGGCCGCACGATCGATCGGGTCGGCAGTCAGGTGTGGGAGGAGTTCTACCGGGATCGGTGGCGCCACGACAAAGAAGTGCGGTCCACCCACGGGGTGAACTGCACCGGTTCGTGTTCGTGGAAGGTCTATGTCCGCGACGGGATCATCTCGTGGGAGACACAGGAGACGGACTACCCGCAAACCCCGCCCGGCGTCCCTGACCACGAGCCCCGCGGATGCCCGCGAGGCGCCTCCTTCTCGTGGTACGTCTACAGTCCGGCCAGAGTCCGGTACCCCTATGTCCGTGGTGCGCTGCTGCGGAGTTGGCGTCGGCTCGCGGCGGACCACCCTGATCCTGTCGATCGGTGGGCTGCACTGCAGTCCGATCCGGACCTGGTAGCGCAGTACAAGGGGGAGCGGGGCAGAGGTGGCTTCCTGCGTGCCGGCTACGACGAGGCGGTGGAGATCGCCGCAGCCGCGCACGTGCACACCATCAAGGAACACGGTCCCGATCGGGTCGCGGGATTCACTCCACTGCCGGCGATGTCACCGGTGTCGTACACCTCGGGCTCGCGTTACGTGGCCCTGACGGGTGGGTCCCACATCTCGTTCTACGACTGGTACGCGGACCTGCCACCCGCCAGTCCACAGATGTTCGGTGAGCAGACGGACGTGTCGGAGGCACGTGACTGGTGGAACTCCTCGTACGTCCTGGTGTGGGGCTCCAATGTTCCTGTCACGCGCACGCCGGACGCGCACTTCCTGGCCGAGAGTCGGTACCACGGCGAGAAGGTCGTGGTCATCGCGCCGGACTACGCCGAACACGCCAAGTTCGCCGACCACTGGTTGCCGGTGGCGCCCGGCAGTGACGGGGCGTTGGCGATGGCCATGGGACATGTCGTGCTGCGCGAATTCCACGTCGATCGAGTCGCCTCGTACTTCCGCGACTACTGCCGCACGTACACCGATCTTCCCTGCCTTGTCGCACTCAAGCCCGGACCCTCCGGCGACCTGGTGCCCGACCGGCTGCTGACCGCTGCTGATATCGAAAGTTCCTCCGAACTCGCCGACTTCCGACCCGTGGTGCTGGATGCGGCCACAGGAGAGATCGTCACACCCCCGGGCACCATGGCGTCCCGCTACGCCGACAGCGAGCACGGAACCTGGAATCTCGAGCTGGGCGACCTCGATCCGGCGATGTCGCTGCTGGAGCGGAGCACCGCAACCGCTGAAGTGGCCTTCCCTCGCTTCGACACCGAGCCGGCTGGCACAACGTTGCGCGGGGTGCCGACGATCGAAGTGGCGGGCCGGCAGGTCACGACCGTGTTCGATCTCATGCTCGCCCACTACGGAGTGGGCCGCGACGGGCTCCCGGGGAACTGGCCTCAGGGGTACGACGACGGGGATGCCCCGTATACGCCTGCCTGGGCGGAACGGGTCACCGGGATCGACGCGGCGACGATCATCCGGATCGCGCGGGAGTTCGCCGAGGCCGCGGAGAAGACCGAGGGCCGGGCCATGGCCATCATGGGTGCCGGCATCAACCACTGGTTCAACTCCGACACCGTGTATCGCGCCATCCTGACGTTGTTGGTGACGTGCGGAACCGTGGGCCGAAACGGTGGCGGCATGAATCACTACGTGGGTCAAGAGGCGATCCGGCCCTTCGGGGGCTGGGTGACGCTGGCCCATGCATTGGACTGGTCGGCGCCTCCGCGGCAGTGCAATGGAACCGCGTTCTACTACACCGCCACCGACCAGTGGCGCTACGAGGTGTGGCAGGCCGACGACCTCGCCTCCCCCACCGGTGACGGCTTGTTCGCAGGACGCAGCTTCATCGATTGCCTCAATGTTGCGGTCCGGCTCGGCTGGCAGGTGACCTACCCCACCTTCGCCGCGAATCCGTTGGATCTTGTCGCCGAAGCCGATGCGGCCGCCGTGGATCCAGCCGACTACGTGACCGGTCGTCTGGCCGACGGCTCCCTGCGTTTCGCGGTGGAGGATCCAGACGATCCGGCGAACTTCCCCCGAATGATGTTCGTGTGGCGGTCGAACATCCTCGGTGGCTCCGGAAAGGGCTATGAGTACTTCTTGCGCCATCTTCTCGGCGCTCAGGCGAACGCCGATGCCGCGGAGACCCCCGAGTCTGATCGTCCGCAAGAGGTCACCTGGCACCCCGATGCTCCGGTGGGCAAACTGGACCTGTTGGTGAACCTGGACTTCCGGATGACCAGCACCGCCAACTGGTCCGACATCGTCCTGCCGGCAGCGACCTGGTACGAGAAGTACGACCTGAGTTGCACGGACATGCATCCGTTCGTGCACTCCTTCAACAAGGCCATCGACCCGCCGTGGGAGGCGCGCAGCGACTGGGACGCGTTCACGGAAGTCGCGGCGAAGTTCAGTTCCATGGCGGCGCAGCATCTGGGCGTGCGCCGCGACCTGGTCGCGACCAGCATCGCTCACGACAGCCCGGGCGAACTCGCCGTTCCCTTCGGGGCCGTCGACGACTGGAAGCAGAACGGCACACGGCCGGACCCCGGTCGCAACGCGCCTGTCTTGACCGTCGTGGAGCGCGACTACGGTGCTGTGCTCGACCGCTTGTTGGCCCTCGGTCCCAGGATCGACACTGCCGGAGTGGCCGCGAAGGACACGAAGTACGACCCACGAGAGCAGGTCGCCTGGCTGTCGGTGAAGAACGGCACTGTCGCGTCCGGGCCGGCGAGTGGACGTCCACAACTGGTGACCGACCAGCAGTGCGCCGAGACCATCCTGGCCCTCTCCGGTGCCACGAATGCCACGGTGGCCTCTGAGTTGTGGCGCCAGGCGGAGGCCGAGACGGGGTTGGATCTGTCGGAACTCGCGGACGGTGAACGGGACCGAAGGATCACCTGGGATGACGTGAGCAAGCGGCCCCAGCACGTCGTCAACTCCCCGGACTGGACCGGTGACGTTCGTGAGAACAAGGCCTACACCGGGTTCGCGACCAACGTCCAGCACAAGATCCCCTGGCGAACCCTGTCAGGCCGTATGACGTTCTTCCTCGACCACGCATGGATGCGCGAATACGGGGAGCAGTTGCCGATCTTCCGCCCACCTTTGGCCATGGTGGAGCGCTACACCGCAGTCCACGACCTGGGCACAGATGCGGTCGCCGTCAGGTATCTGACCCCGCACAGCAAGTGGAGCATCCATTCCGAGTACCAGGACGACCTCTTGATGCTCACCCTGTTCCGCGGCGGTCCTGTCGTGTGGTGCAGCGTCGAAGACGCCGCGACCCTGGGGCTGCGCGACGGTGAATGGGCGGAGGTGTGGAACCGCAACGGCGTCATGGACGGACTGGCCGCCGTGTCCCCCCGGATGCCCAAAGGGCTGGTGTACGTCTATCACGCCAAGGATCGACAGATCCAGACCCCGCTCACCGAGCGGACCGGACGACGCGGCGGCACGGAGAACTCCCTCACCCGCGCCGTACTCAAACCCACCCACATGATCGGCGGGTACGGGCAACTGTCGTATGGCTTCAACTACTACGGCTGTACGGGAAGTCAACGTGATGAGGTCGCCGTGCTCCGGCGGCGCTCCCAGCAGGTGGAGTTCTGATGCGGGTCCGGGCGCAGATCATGATGGTGATGGCGCTCGACAAGTGCATCGGCTGCCACACATGCTCGGTCACCTGCAAGCAGGCGTGGACCAACAGGTCCGGTACCGACTACGTCTGGTTCAACAACGTCGAGACCAAACCCGGCATCGGGTATCCGAAGCGTTGGGAGGACAACGAGCACTGGAAGGGTGGGTGGACCCTCGATCGCAAGGGCGAACTGCAGTTGAAGGCCGGCGGTCGCATCAAGAAGTTGCTCAGCATCTTCGGGAATCCGAACCTGCCTCTGATCGACGACTACTACGAACCCTGGACCTACGAGTACTCCAACTTGGTCTCGGCCCCGCTGCAGGACAACCCACCCGTCGTACGGTCGCGGTCGCGGCTGACCGGAAAGCCGCTCGACTTGACCTGGGGACCCAACTGGGAGGACGACCTGGCCGGCACCGCGCAGCGATTCCAGGACGATCCCAATGTCGCCGCTCTCGGTCAGGACGCGCAGTTGGACTACGAGCGGGTCTTCATGTTCTACCTGCCCAGAATATGCAACCACTGCCTGAACCCCGCCTGCGTCGCGTCTTGTCCCTCGGGGGCCATGTACAAACGCGAGGAGGACGGCATCGTCCTCGTCGATCAGAACGCCTGTCGCGGTTGGCGGATGTGCGTCTCGGGTTGCCCCTACAAGAAGGTGTACTTCAACCACGTCACTGGCAAGTCCGAGAAGTGCACGTTCTGCTACCCCCGTATCGAGGATGGTCTTCCCACGATCTGCTCCGAGACGTGCGTCGGGCGCATCCGCTACCTCGGTGTGGTCCTGTACGACCTGGACACTGTCACCGCGGCGGCCGAGACGCCGGACGACCAAGATCTCGTCGCCGCTCAGCGGGACGTGATGCTCGATCCGCACGACCCTGCGGTGGTGGCTGCGGCCACGGCCTCAGGGGTGCCGTTCGATTGGATCCAGGCCGCGCAACGCTCTCCCGTGTATGCGCTGGTCAAGCAACTGAAAGTGGCCTTGCCGCTTCACCCTGAGTACCGGACCCTCCCGATGGTCTGGTATGTCCCACCTCTGGCACCGTTGGCCGACAACGCAGCGGATGCCGGGTTCGACGCCGAGGACTCGCTGAAAGTGCTGGCCGGGATCGACCAGATGCGGATCCCGGTCGACTACCTGGCGTCTGTGTTCACCGCCGGGAACGCCGAGCCGGTGCGTGACACGCTGCGGCGTTTGACGGTGCTGCGGGCCGTCAAACGGGCCATGCAGTTCGGTGGTGATGTTCCGGAGGGCCTCCTGGCGGCGGTCGACATGAACGACGCGGACGTTGAACTACTGTTCCGGTTGCTGGCGGTCGGCGAGTACGGTGACCGCTACGTCATCCCCACCGCCCACCGTGAGGATTCGGGAGCGCAGCAATCGCAGTTCTGTTCGTTGGACTTCCCCGGCGGTCCCGGCATGGAGGAGGCCTTGGGGCATGCCACAGGGGCGAGTCCGGACAGTGGTCCTGGCGCCGGTGGGCAGTTCCGGGCCGATGACGGAACGGCACGGTTCAATCTCCTCGGCTGGGACGGGCGAGGCCAGGCTCCGGGCCTGTTCCCGGGAGGGGCAACATGAACCGTCTGGGCAGGCGTCGCCGACTGGGGACTACGCACGACGTGGCCGCTACCTGCCGCGTGACCGCGGTACTGCTCGACTATCCCCGCGATGATGACGAGTGGGTCCTCACCCAACCCATGAGCGCGGGCGTGCGGCACTTCGCGGTCAACTGGTTCGAGTTGGATCTCAGCGAGCGGCAGGAACGTTACGTGGCGGCCTTCGACCATCGCCGTCGCACCCCATTGCACGTGACATACCTGACCCACGGGGACACGCGCAACCGCGGGGTCGCCCTGCTGCAACTCAAGCACCTCCTGACGCGGTACGGATTCACCATCACCAGTGGGGAACTGCCCGACTACCTGCCTTTGTTGCTCGAGTTCGCGGCTACGGAACCCCGCGGCTTGCAGGTCCTGGGCAGCTACCGCAGGTCGGTCGAGTTGCTGCGGCGATCCTTGGAGGATCTGGGTGACCCGTTCAGCGTGGTGGTTTCCGCTGTCGCCGAGGTGCTCCCGGCTCTGGACGAGTCCGACCTCGCCGCCGTCGTCGACATCGCTGCCAACGGTCCGCCGGTCGATTCAGTGGGCCTCGGTGACTTCGCACCCCAACCCATGGCGGAGGCGCGGAGATGACATCCACTCTTGACTGGATCCTGTTCGGCATCCTCCCGTACGTCGCGATAGCGGTACTTGTGGTGGGGATGATCTGGCGCTACCGGTTCGACAAGTACGGGTGGACCACCCGCTCGAGCGAGTTGTACGAGAAGAAGTGGCTGATCGTCGGGGCGATGCTGTTCCACTACGGGGCCTTCATGGCGATCGCCGGCCATGTCATGGGGATCCTGATTCCCTATCAGTGGACGGATGCGTTGGGCATCACGGAGGCGCAGTACACCCTGGTAGCCAAGATCGGGGGCGTGACGGCGGTCATCGCGGTGATCGTCGGGCTGGGGATCCTGACCTCACGGCGAGTGCTCAATCCGCGGGTCAGGCGCGCGACGAGCCGGATGGACATCGTCACGTTCGCCATCTTGTGGACGATGATCCTGCTCGGATTCATGGAGACGGTCGGCTACAACATCCTCGGGCCCGGCTACAACTACCGGCCCAGTGTCGCCGAATGGTTCCGGGGGCTCTTCCTGCTGCAGCCGGATCCCTCGAAGTTGGAGGGTGTGCCGACCATCTACCTGATCCACATCACCGTGGCCTGGCTGTTCTTCGCGCTGATTCCCTGGGGCCGTTTGGTGCACTTCTTCTCGGTTCCCTTGTTCTATCTGACACGGCCCTACGTCGTGTATCGCAGCCGCCAGCCCGTGCCGACACCGACACCAGGGTCCTCGGCCGGATGGCAGACCATCGGGAGGCGATGATCAGTACGGCACCTGTACCCAGTCGTTCAACCTTCGGGGACCTCCCGGAGGCCATGCGCGGGCTCGGTGCCCGACTGCGTCTGCCGGCGCTGGAGCGACACCACAACAATCGCGCCGTACTGGGGACCTATGTCCTGATCAACTCGGCGCTGTCGATCGCGATCTTGTCGACCATCGCCTTGATCACGGGGGAGCCGTTCATCTTCCCCTCTTTGGGCCCGACCGCGTTCCTGCTGTTCTGGGCAGCTCTCAATGCCCAGTCGGCTCCGCGCAACGCCTTCTTCGGCCACCTGATCGGTGTCTTGGCGGGATTCGCCGCCCTGGTGGTGTTCGGCCTGACAGCGGCGCCGCCGAACCTCGAAGACATCACGTGGGATCGAGTGGGGGCGGCCACCATGTCGCTGTGTCTCACTTTGTCCCTGATGATCTGGCTCGGGGTGCCCCATGCGCCGGCGGGCGCGACCACGCTGATCGTCAGTCTGGGCTTGCTCAGGACGCCGGCACAGTTGGCGATCCTGATGCTGGCGGTGGTCCTGCTCATCCTGCAAGGCCTGGTGATCAACCGTCTTGCCGGACTGCCCTATCCGCTCTGGTCGCCGCGCCCGCCACCGGCTGAGGCCGACAAGTCGTGACAGGGCCCCCGAGACTCGCCACGGGCAGTGTTGCAGCCCCCCGAAGCAAACGAGTTCTGCGTGCTGTCGAGCGAAGGAACCGGCGCCGGCGCCTGAGCATCACCGCTGACTCCGGTCAAGACTCCGGTTAAGAGCGAACAGGGGCGCCTTCACGCAACGGGTGGATGACATCCACGGCGATGCGGTGATCGTGGTCGAGCCGTTCCTCAGTGGGAACACTTCGGTCGGCGCCCACGATCACGAGGAAGTCCAACCCGGTATCCAAGATCCGCTGCAGGTGTCGACCGCATTGCTCTGCATCGCCGACGACCACGAACTGGCGCAGGAACTCGGTGGTCAGTTGCTGCGCCTGCGGCGAAGCACCCGTGGAGTGTCGGGTGGGGTCATAGGAGTCGATCACGCTGCGGATCAACTCCTGGTCGCTGGAGGAGTACCGGGCGAGAGTGCCGCCCTGGAAGTGGGCGGAGATCGACGCTTGCCCTCGCACGAGGTCGATGCCGGCGCTGTCGGGGCCGTCGACTCCGACGACGACGTACGCCCCGACTTCGATGGTGCGGCCCGCATCCTGGGCAGCTTGACGTGCCGTCTGCGCCGCCCAGGAGATCCGCTCCGGATCGGCCCCGACGGTGACGGTGACCGAATCGCCCCATCGCCCTCCCACTCCCAGAACCTTCGGCCCGCTGGCGTACACGGAGATGTGCGGCTGGGGGCAGTCAGGATCGGTCCACGCCAACCGGTGATGGTCCGAGTGAACCGACTGCCCACCGAGCAACTCCGTCAAGTCCTTGAGCAACTGCTCGAACTGCGAGACAGAGGGAGTCGTGAGTCCCGCCAGGCTGAGCGAAGTGTCACCGCGGCCCACTCCCAGCATCACCCGCCCCGGGCACATCTGCTGCCACGTGGCAGCCGCACCGGCGACCACGCTGGGATGTCGATTCACCAGATTGGTGACTGCCGTACCGATGCTGATGTTCTCGGTACGCGCTAGCGCGCGCTCAACCGCCACGTAGGCGTCAGGAAGGAGCAGGGGAATGTCATCGAACAGAAGCCCGTCCCACTCATCCCGCTGGCAGCCCGCCGCGACCTCGTCGAGATTCTCCACATAGGGGAACGTTCGTAACAGGTACTTCATCGCACGCTCTCGGACTTTCTGGGATTCGCTTCCTCCAGGCAGCGACGGTACTCCTCTCGGCGCCCTCTTGCGGATCGCGCTGGTGCTCTCCTGCTCGGCGGGGAACCTCGGAACGGAGTGCCAACGGCGCAGCCGATCAGCGGTATCGGCGGCATGCGCGGGCTTGGAGCCAGTGGCTCGATCACGATCGTCAGCTGGGAGAACGTGTGGCGGGGATGGATTTCCAGGACTACGTACGCACCAACATCTTGCAGCCGCTGGGGATGAGGAACTCGAACTACCTGTCCGAGGTTTCGGCACCCGGCAAAGTGGCACTCCCCGGCCTGCCCGGCTACCTGTTGGCCAAGGGGGCGCTGGTCGAATCCGTTCCCTTCGACGCCACGACTGGCGACACTCTCGGCACCATGTTCCTCGAGATCCCTCTGGGGTTCGGCCGTGACCTGTACGACTTCGACTTCGCGATGCAGGGTGGGGACGAGTTGCTGTCGTTCAGCAGCAGCATCGTGCGACCGGCCTCCACGGTTCCCGACCTGGGCAGGGGCGACAACAGCGTCGCCGTCGGTGCCGCGGGATTGGTGGAGTGGCGCAAGGTTCCCAGCGCGGCGAGGGTGACCATCTCCGGTCAGAGCGACTGGAAACTGTTCGACAGTGACCTGTCGCTGATCGACTCCGGAGGTGCTGCCACGGCTACGAGTCAGGCACCGGACGGGGCGTACCTTGCGGTCTTCGGCCCGGCGGGAAGTGCGGCGACCGTGGTGGTCGAGTAGTCCGGCGGCGGGTCGTTCGGCGCCGCGGTCAATCCTGGCTGTGGCCGCCGGTCGGCTGAAGTGATCCGTCGGAGCGGTCGTCGTCCCGACCGGCCGCCTCCCGCTGCTCCTGAACGGCGTCGCGGACATGACGCCTCTGTTGAGTCTCGGGCACCGAGTAGCGCACTTCGGTGTGTGTGAGCAGGTCCAGCAGGCTCCGCCTCTTGGAGTCGAACAAGGAAATGAAACTGGTCGCCAGCCAGAAGAACAGCCCGATCACCAACAGCCAGGCGCGGGCGATCGCGCGCACGAACCCGGGGCGACGGCCGTCCGGCGTGCACACGCGGACACCGACGATCCACATCCCCAGCGATCGGCCCAGCGTCCAGTAGGAGAGACCCAGATACGTGGGGATCGCCGAGGCCGCCAGTGCAACCAGGGTGAGGGCCAGCCAGTCGGGTGTTGCCCCATCGAAGAGTGAATCGATCAGGCTGCCGAGCGTCGAGAAGAGGACCGTGGTGAGGTACCCGACGACGAACAGGTCGATCCCCAGGCCCAACAGCCGGGTGGCGGCACCGGCGTAGGTGAAGTCCCGTCCGGGCGGTGCGGGCGGGGCCGGGAGCGCGCGCCAGACCGCCCGTTGTCTCGCCAGGTCCTCGACGGCCAGTCGTAGCGGTTTGGTGTCATCGGGCGACGTTTCGGCGAGGACGAGTTCCACGGCCGTTTCCGGCTTGGGGCGAGGTGGTCGCCGCAGCACTCGCCTCCCGATCCGATCAACCGTGGAGTCGACATCTGCCAACTTCCCGCGGAAGCCTTCGAGGGTGTCGAGGAACAGTCCCTGGCTCTGTTCTCGGATGAGGTCGCGGATGCGCGGATCGTCCACGATGTCGTCGAGGATCTGCGGGACGACCTCAGTTCGGATCTTGGGCATCAGCGAATCGACCAGGTCGGGGGCCACTTCGTCGCGGATCTTGGGCATCAGCGCATCGACGAGCTGCGGTGCGATGGTCTGCTCGAGATAGGGGACCAGGGCATCGACGATTCGCGGCACGAGTTGCTGCTCGAGGTACGGCTGCAGATCGGCCAACAAGCGTGGCAGCAGGTCGTCCACCAAGCCCGGGGTGACGCCGGCGACGACCTCCGGCACGGTGACGTCCACGAGGTGGCCCGTCACCCCATCGACCATCTCGGGGATGGTCACGGTCGTCAGATGATCGGTGATTCCGGCGAGGACTTCAGGGACTACGTCGTCGGTCAGGTACGGGGTGATGCCGGCGACGATTCGCGGAATCGCCTCCTCGATCAGGTAGGGCTCGAGGCCCTCGATGACCTGCTGGGCCGTTGCGTTGGTGGCGTCGAGAGCCGCCTCGCCGACGGTGTGCCCGACGCGACCCACGGTCGCATCGAAGGCGCTGTCCGCCGCGCCCCGCGCACCGCCCGCAGCGCGACGCACGATCCCGCGCAGTCCGTTGTCGGAGTCCTGCGGCGGGGTCATACGGGCAGGCTAGGGCCTTGGGCCCTCACGTCACGGGATTCGCCGAACGTCGGTCTGGTATCAGCGGTGATATCGCGCGGTCATGGCGATGACGTTGCGGCTCAGCGGTGATCAGACCGAAGCGCTGCGGGAGAAGTCGATGACGTGAACATGAGCGCCGACCTGCTGGTACGCGCGGTCGAACCCCGCCGCGGTTCAGCGCGGGCGCTCTGAAGGGGGTGCCGCTTTCGAGGCGCCCGTCGACCGGGCCAGGGTCCGTTCGTGTCCCGTGTCCCGCACCCGGCGGCGGGACGAGATTCATACGGGTGGGGTTCGAGCGAGTTCAGCCCTCGATGTCGTCGTCGCCATTGGTGGGCCATGACAGCCGTGTGTGTGTTTGGGGAGCGCGGTAGCCGCGGGGGCGATTCGAGACCGTCCAGTGGTTGAGATCGTCTGAGGTCAGCAGACCGAGGGTGAAACCCGTGGGGGTGCGGCGGGAGTCGTTCCAACTGTCCAGGAGTGGGGCGGACAGGTTCCCGGTCTTGGGCTCGCGGAACACTCGCATGCCGTTGCGATCGCTGGTCTGCTTCATCGGGGCCGCAGTGGCACCGTCCACCGCGAGTACCGACGTTCCGATCAGTGGCGACGTTTGGCTTGGCTCGGTGGCGGTGGTCGATTCGGTGGCAATGGTCAGGATGCTCATGATGGGGACCGTCACTTCCGATCTCGGTGTTTCGCTTCTCCTTCACCATGGCGAGGGGAGTTCAAGAAGTCGTCAAGGGAGCGGCAGGGTTTGCTCCGGATTCACGCCCTTCTCCGGGAGTTGACGTATCCCCAGACGGCGAAAGCGTGGACGGGAGTGTGTACTCGATCCATGGTCCGACTCGGACCTTGGCGAGGGCTTGGCGGGGCCACCATGGCAGCCCCGGACCGATGATGGGACGAACAGTATGGGCGACTACGACATCCTCTTCGAACAGGTACAGATCGGGCCGAAGGTCGCACCCAACCGCTTCTATCAGGTGCCGCACTGCAACGGGCTGGGACATCTGCGGCCACAGTCGCATGCCGCGATGCGGGGGATGAAAGCCGAGGGCGGATGGGGCGTGGTGTGCACAGAGGAGGTCGAGATCCATCCATCGACCGACATCGCTCCCTGCATCGAAGGCCGCCTCTGGGACGACGCGGATGTGGACAGCCTGCGCCTGATGACGCAGGCCGTGCACGCGCACGGCTCGTTGGCCGGTATCGAGCTCACCCACGCGGGTCTTGATGCCCCGAATCATTATTCGCGCCTGACGCCCCTCGGCCCGCGAAGCGAGGGCGTGCTCGGGGGAACAGGGTACGAACCCATGCAGACCCGGGCGATGACTCGGGCTGACTTCGCCGACGTCCGGCGCTGGCACCGAGCAGCTGCGCTGCGTGCGCGGGACGCGGGCTTCGACATCGTCTACTGCTATGCAGCGCACGGACTCACATTGCCGATGCAGCTGTTGTCGCGGCGGCACAACGACCGGACCGACGAGTACGGCGGAAGCCTCGGCAACCGTACGCGGTTCTTGCGCGAGTTGATCGAGGACACCCGCGATGCCGTCGGCAGCGACTGCGCCGTGGCGGTACGGCTGGCCGTGGACGAGTTGGTCGGGCCGATGGGGATCACCCACGATGGAGAGGCGACCGAGATCGTCGGGATGCTCGCCGAGCTTCCGGACTTGTGGGACGTCAACGTGTCGGATTGGAGCAACGACTCGGCCACCTCCCGGTTCGCCGCAGAGGGTCATCAGGAGCCCTACATCTCGTTCGTCAAGGGTCTGACCACGAAGCCGGTGGTCGGCGTCGGGCGCTACACCAGTCCGGATGCGATGGTCTCCGCGGTGCGCCGTGGCGTCCTTGACCTGATCGGGGCAGCGCGACCCTCGATCGCCGATCCGTTCCTGCCCGCCAAGATCCGGGACGGCCGACTGAACTCGATCAGGGAGTGCATCGGGTGCAACATCTGCGTGTCCACCGATGCCAAGGGTCTGCCGATCCGGTGTACGCAGAACCCGACCATGGGCGAGGAGTGGCGGCGCGGTTGGCATCCGGAGCGGATCGAGGTGCGGCGTACCTCGGCTCCGGTCATGATCGTCGGCGCTGGTCCTGCCGGGTTGGAGGCGGCGCGGGCCCTGGGTCGGCGCGGGCATCACGTCCAACTGCTCGACGCGCGACCCGAGGTGGGTGGTCGGGTGGCGCGCGAGGCCCTGCTGCCCGGGTTGGCGGCGTGGCGGCGTGTCGTCGACTGGCGACGCGGGGAGATCGCGGAACTCGACGCGGTCGAGGTGTTCCCCGCATCGCCGATGACCGCAACCGAGGTCCTCGATGCGGGGGTACGTGATGTCGTCGTCGCCACCGGCGCGACCTGGCGCCGAGACGGTCGTGGGCGCTCGACAGGTCGGCCCGTCGCCGGCTATGAGCAGGAGCATGTCCTCACACCTGACGACATTCTCGACGACCTCGAGTCCGGTTCCTGGCGGCTGCCCGAAGGGGAGGTCGTGATCTTTGACGACGACCACTACGTCATGGGGGGCCTGCTGGCGGAACTGATCGCTAAACGCGGCGGTCAGGTGACGCTGGTGACCCCCGCACCGTTGGTGTCGTATTGGTGCCAGTTCACGCTCGAGCAGGAGCGGATCGAACGGCGCCTGCGTGGCCTCGGGGTGCAGATAGTGACCAGGACGGCACTGAGTGGGATTCGACCAGATCACGTGATCGCCGAGGCCGTCATCGATGGTGCCCCCGCTCAGTTCCCCAGCGACGCCGTGCTCCTGGTCGCCGATCGGGCACCCACCACCCAGCTTCACGACGAACTGCTCCCAGCCGAACGAACGGGGGAGTTGGACTCCCTGCGCCTCATCGGCGATGCGGAGGCCCCGGGTTTGATCGCTCAGGCGGTGTTCTCCGGGCATCGGGCTGCCCGGCAGTTCGGCGAGGACATCGACATCGATGCCGTGGAGTTCCTGCGCGAGGGGTAGCCCGACAGCGTGTCGGTGAGCACCCCGACGATCCCGGCGCTGGTCAGTGAGGTCGTCGTTTCCATTGGTGTCGGGGGGTGGGGGTGATGAGCCAGTGGGGTTGGTCGGGTCCGGTGTCGGGGTTGGCGGTGATGGTGAACCGGTTGAGGTCGATGTGTCGGTGGTGGGTCCAGCACAGCAGCACCATCTGGTCGAGGTCGGTGCGCCCTCCTGCGGCCCAGTCGGTGAGGTGATGGGTCTGGCATTCGGCGGGTGGGCGGCCGCACATGACGCATCCGCCGTCGCGTAGTGCCAGCGCGGTGCGTTGCGCGGGGGTGGCGAAGCGGTGGGCTCGCCCGACGGCCAGGGGTTGGATGCGGGTTTGTCCCAACGCGGCAGACACCGGCGTGGGGCCTGAGTTGAGGTCGTCGATGACCACGCCGGTGTGGCTGGCGGCGCACAACGCGAAACGTACTGCGGCGTCGCCGAGCGTGACCGGCGCGCCGCTGCTGGTAGTGAGCGCAACAGCTCGGGGGTCGCGCCCGCCGGTGAGGTCGCTGGTGAGGTCGGGGCTGGGCGTGCGGGGCTGGCCGGTGGCGACGCGGTCGGCTTCGCTGACCCCGATGGTGATGGTGGTGGCCACGGGCAGACCGCTGCGGGTGGCGGGTAGATCGCCGTGGGCGGCGGCGCGGTTGACCAAGGTGATCAACGCGTCCGCGCGCCGCTGCGCCGTCGTCGTGGGGTCTCCGGCCACGCGCAGGGAGTCCGCCAGGGCATCCAAGGCGGCCATCACGGCGTCGCCTTCCAACCCGGGCAGGTCGGCTTGGATCATCGTCATGCCGGAATGTCGGCTGGACGTCAGGGCGCGGCGATCCCAGTCCAGTTGTTCCTGCCGCTGGGCGTCGTCGGGGAACAGCAGGTCCAGCGTGCGGCTGATCAGGACCTTCACCGCCCGCAGCGACAGCGACGGCAGTTGGTCCGCGACCGCGGTCAGGAATCGGCCTTCCACATCATGCGAGACGCCGCGCAGGCCTCGGGCGATCACCGCCACCACATCCGTGGACACCCGCCCGGTGCGCCACAACTGCTCCAGACTGCGGTGTCGGGCGGCGAGGCGGCCGGCCACGACCACGCCCGATGCATCCGGGCCGGACCACGCGGCCGTGCGCTGCAGATGCGTTGCCGGCGAGTGAGCCAACACGTCGTGGGTCTGCGCGGCCACGGCCGTGCGGCCGATCTCCGCGTCCAACACCGATCGGATCCGCGCCAACACCGTCAACCGATCCGCCAACCCAACGGCCGTGCCCAACTCGCCGCTCACCGGCGATTCCACGGCGGCGGTGAGGGCATCGACGATCGCGACGACATCGCTGGGACAGTTGCCCGCCCCGGCCAACAGCCGCTGCGGCAACTCCGAATCCGGTGTGGCCGGTGGTGGTGTTCCCCGTTGCATCCCCATGACATATTCGAACATGTGTTCGATCACAGGTCCAGGTCCGACACGAGGAAATCCCCAGGTTCTGCAACGGTTTCTCCGGCGAAACCCCTCCACCGGGCAACCCTCCAACCCCTCCACCGGACACACCTCCAACCCTTCCACCGGGCAATCCCCGAACCCCACCGCTCACACCGTCGATCTGACGCACTCGATCTGACGCTCGTCGGTGGATCTTGGTGGATCCGGCTCAGAGCTCACGGAGGTGCGGGGCGATTTCGTCGCCGAAGGTCTTGATGAAGGTGAGGAGTTCGGGGGTCGGGGTGTCCAGCGACCCGAGGATGATCACCAACTCGTCGCAGCCGGTCTGCGCGATTTCGATGAGTCGATCGCGGCACTCCTCAACAGTGCCGGTGACGGCGTACCCCAGGTCGTCAGTCTGATCAGCGCCGATCGCTTTGGACAGTCCATGAGTCGCGAGCGAGTAGCCCTTGGTCGCTGCCTGGGCCGCATCGGCCAGTTTCGAGTGAACGGCTTGAAGTGATTCCGTGGCCATCCTCGCGAGTAGGGGAGTGACCCCCCGGATGGAGCCGGTCGTCCCCTGGCCGTCAGGTAGCCCGACGATCACATAGCTGGCGACTCTGAAGGTGGGTTCGGGCGCCACCTCGCGGATCTGGGCGATGTACTGACGAATGGCCTCCGGGTCGCTTCCGACCTGCAGGATCAAGCCGTCCGCGTTGTGGGCGGCTTCGCGAATCATGCGCGGACCACTGGCCACCGCGAGAACAGGAGTTGTCACCTGGTCGGGGCCCCGCCATTGCAGTGTGCTGGTCGTTCCGGCGATCTCCGCTGGTTCCCCCGCGAGTAGTCTGCGGACATCTGCCAACGCTTGCCCGAACTGCGCCGTGTTCAAGGGCTCGAGTCCGACTTTGAGGACTGCCGAATCGCCGCGTGCGATTCCCAGATGCATACGGCCGCCGGACTCGGCCTGTAGTGTCGCCGCGAGGTTGGCCACGACCGTTGGATGCCGAGTGACGACATTGGTCGCGCACACCCCGAAGTGCAGTTGCGTCGTTGCGCGGGCGATGTAGCCGAGTTCTACGAATGTGTCGGGCGCCAGACACTGGCTGTCAGTCAGGAGGACGCCGAAGAATCCCGCCTGTTCGGCTTCACGCGCGATGGTCGCGGTCTCTGCGATTCGCGGGAATGTGTTGAGCCAAACTCGCATCGCGACTCCCAGCGCCGTCAGTAGTTGGCCACGACTGTATCCCTATGCCGAGGCGATGGCCGGATGCTCGACGCCATCACCGGATGCTCGACGCCATCACCGGATGCTCGACGCCATCACCGGATGCTCGACGCCATCGCCGGGCGGCTGAGACGATCACGGATTGGCTGGGCATTGGGCACCGGGTTAACCTTCCGAAGCGCATGTTCACCCGGGTATGCACGACACCAGGAGCGCACCGCATGCGATTACCACGAGTCCTTGTCGCCGGCATCGCCGCTGCCACGGTGATGGCGGGGGGCCCGTCGATCCAGGCTGGGCAAACCGCGCGAGTACAGGAGCCGGCCCGGGCTGCAGAGACCACCCAGTCGCAGAAGTCCGAGCAGCCGTCGTGGACAAAGACGATCACGGCGGGTCGCAAGGCAATGAGGTTGGCGTTGAAAGAGACCCAGTCGACGTCTGGGTCGGTCGCACTGGTCTCCGGCGGCAAGACCGTGTGGAGCCAGACGTTCGGCCGGGTCGACACGGCCGGCAAGAAGCCGTCGCCCACCACGAAGTTCGGGGTCGGGTCGGTGAGCAAGATGGTGACCGCGATAGCAGTGATGCAGCTGGTGGACGCCGGCCAGGTATCCCTGGATACTCCGGTGGTCCGGTATGTGCCGGACTTCTCGATGCAGTCGCCGCAGTACAAGCAGATCACCGTGCGGATGCTGCTGAACCACTCCGCCGGCCTGCCGGGTACCGACTACGCCGACAGCTTCAGCTCCGAGCCGATCCCCACCTACGTGGATCGCGCCATGGCCGGGTTGGCCAACTCGCATCTGAAAACCACGCCTGGCGCGATGAATGTGTACTGCAACGACTGCTTCACGTTGGCCGGAGTGGTGGTGGAACGCGTCTCGGGCATGCCGTACCAGGATTACGTGACCACCAACATCTTCAAGCCGCTGGGCATGAAGCACTCGACCTACCCGACGACGATGCCGGCGCCGGGGACGGTGGCGCCAGTCATTCAGGGTGGCAAGGTCCAGCCGATCGAGATAACCAACTTGTTCGCCACCGGCGCGCTCATGTCGACGTCGGACGACATGGCCCAATTGGCCAAGGTCTTCACCGGGGACGGTGTGGTCGGCGGCGAACGGATCCTGTCCAGTTCCGCCATCCAGCAGATGGCCATGGACGAGACAGCCACCACACTGCGAGTGGGATCACCCGGTGCCTTCCGCTACGGACTGGGCTGGGACACCGTCCGGGACCCGGCGTTGAACTCCGCCGGAGTTCTCGGCTGGACCAAGGGCGGCGACACCGGTGACTACCACGCCGGGTTCACGATCGCCCCTGAGCAAGGGCTGGCTGCTGTCGTCGAGGGCGCTGGCAGGAGTTTCAGTTCCTCCGCGGCCGAGACGGTCGCGCAGACTGTGCTTCTGAACGCTCTGGTCGAAACCGACGCGATCAAGAGGCTGCCGAAGCAGGTCAGCGGCATGCCTCCCCAGCAGAAGCCGACGCAGCGGGACATCAAGAAGATCACCGGCATCTTCCTTGCCGATGGCGGGGCCCTCAAGGTGATGGAGGCCAAGAATCGGTCCCTGCGAATTGCTCGCCTGACCGACGGCAAGTGGGCCACGCAAGAGGGCCGTTTGATCCGGCGTGAGGACGGAGCCTTCTGGTCCACGTCATCCCCTGGTGCATCGATACGGTCGGTGCGGTCATGGGATCGCACGTATCTGGTGAGGCGTGGCATCGGCGGAACGGGGACGTACTCCTCCGACTCCGTTCTGGGCCAGCGGATCCGTTCGGGAGGGTCGTTGTCGCCGGTCTGGCAATCCCGGCTGGGCAATCGGTGGCTACTCGCCAACGAGAACCCGAGTTCGTTGAACTGGACGCTGTTCGGAACCCCCGCCGTGCAGATCGTGTCCATCCCCGACCTGTCCGGCTACCTCTTGGCAGAGGGCCCACTCGCCCAGGGCGCTCCCTTCGATGCCACGACCAGTGACAGCGTCGGAACGATGTTCCTCGAGGTCCCTCTGATCGCGGGCCGCGATCTCTACGACTTCGAATTCTCAATGCGGGACGGGGAGGAGTTCCTGTCGTTCGACAGCAGTGTGCTGCGGCCGGCCGCGACGGTTCCCTCCCTGTCCGGGGGCAGCAGCGCGGTCACCATCGGCTCCGAGGGATTGGTGGAATGGCGTAGGGTCCCGGTCGCCTCGAAGGTGATGATCTCGGGGCAGAGCGACTGGAAGATGTTCGATCGGGACCTGGCGATGGTCGGCTCCGGCGGAGCTGACTCCACCACCGAACAGGCGCCGGAAGGTGCGTATCTGGCGGTCTTCGGGCCTGCGGGCAGCACTGCGACGGTGGTGGTCGAGTAGGCGAGCATCGGGAGTCGTCGCCGACCGAGTCGGCCACACGTCGGATTCAGGCGCCCGACTACCGATCGACCCGCTGAGCGGTGAGGAACTCGGTCACTCCTGCCGCAGCCAGGATCGGACGCAGGTAGACGGGAAGCCGTTGCCGCAAGGACGGATCGTCGATCAGCTCAGGGTGGGTCAGCCGAACTGTCCTGCCGTGGACCACCAGCTCGAAGGAGCCCGCGGCCACAACGTTCTTGACCCAGTCGACCGAGCTTCCGTAGGTCAACGCGCAGATCCACTGATCGCCGGTGTGGAACGCCAGCACTGGGTTGGAGTACTCCCGCCCCGACACTCGGCCGCGATGATGGACCACTGCCATGTGTGGCGCGAACCGGGCGACCCGCTTCATGTAGGGGTTCAGGTGGTCCCGGTTGAACCGGGTGATCCTCGTGGGAAAAGGCATATTCCACGGTTGCGCGGACCCCAGCGTGACGCAAGGCAGACCACCACCGTCCACCGCGTGGCGGAGCCGTCACTGCTGCTGATGCCGCGCTCGTCAGTCGCTTGCGACGACCTGCTCCTGGGGGGTCGGCTCGACCGATGCGGGGGTTCCGAGTCGAGCTGCGACCAGCGCCACAAGGAACACAACGATCAGAGCGCCGAGTGTGGCCACCTCGAGTTCGAGCCGTGAGGTCACAGTCAGCAGCACTGCAGCGATTGCTGCGGTGATCAGACCCGCGGCGACCCCGCGGCCGATGGCCCGGGCACCGAGATGTGCTCCGACCAGCGCAGCCCCCGCTAGGGCGGTGACGACCAGGATCTGGTCGAGACCCGGATCGAACAACGCGATCCCGGCGGCGACGAGAGCGACCACGACCACCCATGTCCTCGTGGTGCCGGTCCCCGCGGCTCCGGCGTCGGCGGCACCGGTGAGCACCAGCGCCACCAACGCCGTGAACACGACGGTCAAGATCGCGAGCATCACACCGGCGAGTCCAGGCAGGGCATCAAGATTCGCGGGCAACACGAAGAACTGCAGCGACGGCGCGATCACCGCACCGCCTAGGAACATGAGTTGCCCGAACGCGATGGCGGTCACGACGACAGCCGCGCCCAGCCAGGTACGCCAGGGTCCGGGGCCGGTGGCGCCGGTGGTCAACCGCAACGCGTTGTCCGCCCATCCGATGACGAACAACCCAACCGCGACGACCACGACCGCCGCCCAGGAGGGTGGCGGTACCAAGATGATCGGGGAGATGGCCGCGGATGCGCTGCCGAGGAAGATACCCAGCGCAATGCTGATCAGGGCGGGCACGATGAGCAGCCATAGCGCCAAGGAGCCGGCCCGGGATCCGCCGACCAGGCCTTGTCCCACCACGACCAGCGCAGCGATCACCGCGATCACGATCACCACCATGCGAGGGTCGATCCGACCGAGGAGTGACAGTGTCTCGCCGGCGGAGATGAGCAGGGCGGTGACCAGTCCGGTTCCGACGAGGACCCGAACGGCCGATTCTCCTGCCCCTTCGGGGTCACGAGTGCGGCGCCCGGACAGGGTCGTGGCCACCAACGGCAGGGCGAGAGCGACAAGCAGGATCAGGAGCAGCCAGAACGTCATCCCCGTCGTGACGAACACCGGGGCGGCGATGAAGGCATAAACGAGCAGCGACGCCATGGCGGCTCGGCGCCGCACACCCGGCTTGGGATCTTGGGCCGTGCGGTAGGTGGCGACGACGACGAACAACAGCCCCAGCGTCACTGCCAGGACGACCTCGGGAAGGTTCTCGCGGTTCATCCGTCCACCCCCGTCGCCCGGGCGGCGGTACCCAGCAGTTGATTGGCGCAGTTGTTCGGCGCCGGCTCGTCTGCCCAGCGGGCGTTCATCCAGTCGACCACCGAGGGTTTGTTCAGCCGCGCCTGGAAGTTGATCGACGGGTGATCGTCCTCGGGGTAGCGCACGTAGTAGACGGTGGATCCCCACGCACATTGCGTCAGTACCTGGGCGTGGGTGAACTGCGGCAGGATCGTCTTGTCCTTCAATCCCTGCACGATGATCATCGGCGTCGGGATGGGCTTATTGCCCGGCATCCCCTCGGCCAGCGCCGTCACCAGACCGGTGGCAATGGGCGTGTTGATCAGTTGGCTGAGCGGGATGTCGGACACCGCGTCGGCCAGTTCGGATCCACACATGGTGTCGAGCAGCGCCACGCGTTTGCGTCCCTCCGGGCTGAGGATGTCGTCGAGGTTCACCAGGTCCGGGTAGTTCTCGGCATATGACTTCGCGATGAGCATCACGAACATGTTCTGGGAGGTGCTGGTCGGGTTGCTGGCCACGGCGTTCAGTACACCCTGCAGGGCAGGCGTGAACCCGGGAGCGAGAATCGCGCCACCACCCAGGTCGAGTTCGGGAGCGTAGTCCGGTGCGAGTTGCAGGGCGGACATGGCGGCCTCGCCTCCCTGCGACTTGCCGTAGATCCCGAGCTTGCCGGCGTCGATCTTCACCGACCCGGCATCGGGTGACGGCTGCAGGACCGCGCGCATCGAATCGAGGATTCCGCGGCCTTCGAGCGGGCCCACCAGGTACGACGACGGGCCCGGCGCGCCCATGCCGCTGTAGTCGCTGGCCACGACTGCCCAGCCCTTCTTGACGAGGGGTTCGATGTGGGGCACCCACGCGCTGTAGCCGGGGGTCTCGGCTTGGAAGGGAGTGTGGCTGATGCCGCACATCCGTCCGACGCCGGTGGTGCCGTGCGCGAACCCGACGAGGGGGAATCCGCCGGGCGGCGGCGCGGAGTCGGGTACGGCATACAGCGCGGTCACGGGAATCGCGTTGCCCTGCAGGTCTGTCGAGGAATAGAGGATCCGGAAGACCTTCGTGCCCGCGGGCGCGCCGTCGACCTCTTGCGCGCTGACCAGCGTTCCGGGTGTCTTCGTCTGCCCGAGGGGAGTGTCGTAGAAGTCCGCCAACTTCGGCGTGATGGTGGCGTCCAGATCGGCCGCTTGGCTCTCCTCTTTGGGGAAGGCCGGCGCGTCGACCAGCGAACTCGCCGGCGCGCTGACATACAGCAGTCCTCCAGCCACCACCGCGACCACCGCGGTTCCGAGTGCGGCAGCAGACCGAGACATGGCCATGGATCACCTCCGACTTGGACGATGCTAGTGATCGGGCCAGGGCTTCGCCGGGTGGATCAGCGGGTCGTCGCCTAGCCCGCAGGCGCGGGCCACCAACTCAACGCGCTCGTCGACTGATCCCGTCACGCGGGAAGCCGCGATCGAGTGCGTCCGCACGACGTCCGCGAGGATCGCATCGACGCGGTCACGTTCTGCCGGCCCATCACGCTGGGCCCCATCGGCTTCCCAGGGGATGGCCGGGTCGCACCAGACGAGGAGGTCGTAAGTGGACAGATGCGCGATCGCCGCGGCCAGCAGAGAGTCGTCGGCGTAGTAAGCCATGCTGTAAATGGCAGTCATGAAGGCGGCGGGGTCACACACGACGATCGTGTCGTTCGTCGCGGCTGCTTGCGATCTCGCCTGCCCTTCGGCTGCTTCCTGCTCGTGCATGACCTGTGCTTGTTCGGACTGCGTGGGGGCTCTGCCGTGGGTGTCCACAAATGCGCGCAGCACCTCGGGAACGTGAATGCCACCGAATCTCTCGACCAGCGCCGTCGCCAGCGACGTCTTGCCGGAGCATTCGCCGCCGACCAGTCCCACGACGACCGGTCTGCGCGCAGCCGTCACGAGTACTGGCCGGTGGCCGACACCGACTTCGCGTCGCTGTCGACCTGCCCTTCAGCACCCTTGCGTAGCCAGTTCCACCAACCCCACACCGCCAGACAGAGCAGGACGAAGTAGAACAGCGACGTGAAGTAGAGCTGCTGGTTCGCATAGTGGTAGGTGCCGACCACATTGACGATCGTCCACATCGGCCACGCTTCGACGTAGCCCTTCACCATCAGTAACTGCGCGGCGACGGAGCCGACCAGGACGAAGCCGTCCAGCAAGGTGGCCGCTGCACCCATCGCGCTGAGCAGCGGGGTCACGATCAGCCAGGTGATCACGACGCCCGTCAGCCCGATCGAACTCACGCGCAGCGACAGTCGCTTGGGCTCGCGGACTCCGCCAGCGCCCCACCCGAACCATCCCCACACGGCGGCTGCGATGAACACCAACTGCAGGATCGCGCTGCCGAGCAGATCGAACTCGACGAAGAGCCATCCGTACAGCACACCGGACAGGAAGTAGAACGGCCACGCGATTCGTTTGCCCAAGGCCGCCAGGACGATCGCGACCAGCGAGACGACGACCGCCGCGAACTCCAGGTAGGTCACCGGATAGTCCCAGGCAGTGAAGAACGTGCCCATCATGGTTGCTCCCTCCCTGTGCAGCATTACCTGCGTCAGGTTCAGACGGTCGGCTGTGGATCAGCCCTCTCAGCCCGGCGTGCGAGCTCCCGTGATGGGGCAAGGATAGTCGTGTCGGCGGAGCCCCGCCGGTCCCAAGGGAGATGTCGCCGGCAGCCGCAATCGTCAGGTCGCCGACTGCCCAAGAGTCGAGGTCGGCGTGGGTGTGTGCGGTCGCCCGGTTGCCTGGTCGCCTCTTGCCCTGGTGCCTATGCCTTGGTGCCTATGCCCGGCTGAAGGTGAACCAGTTGATGTTGGCGAAGTCCACCGCCGCGCCGGCGTTGGCCATGACCAGGTAGACCGAATGCTCACCGGTCACCGTGCGAGACAGCCGCGCCGTCTTCGTCTGCCACGTCTGCCAGCCCCCCGTCGGGGGGATGGCCACGGTTCCGAGCAACTCGCCGCCTGGTCCATCCAAGCGGACCTGGACATCGCCGGTCACTGTCGATCCGTTGGCCAGGCGCAGCTGGACCTCGTTGTAGCCCGTGTTCCCGAAGTCGACGTGTCGGTATGCGGACCAGTCGCCGTTGGCCAGCCATCCGATGTTGCGGCCTCCGCCCACATCGCTGGTCACCTCGGCCTTGGCACCGGATTGCGCGTCGTAGTCCTCGGCCTCGATCCGGTTGCCCGCCGGTCGGGACGCCGGCGCGGTGTCAGTGGACTGGTACACCCGGACGTAGTCCACCAGCATCTTCTGCGGGAACTGCGTCGTCTGGTCGGGGCTGCCCGGCCACTGACCGCCAACTGCGACATTGAGCAGCACGAAGAAGTTGTGGTCGAAGACCCACGCCGAACCGGCAGGGACATCGGACTTGGTCACGCGGTGGAACGGAGCACCGTCGAGGAACCAGGTGATGCTGTCGTCGTCCCACTCGATGGCGAAGTCGTGGAAGGAGTCGGACAGCTTCTCGCCGTTGGGCAGTGTGGTCGAACCGACGATCCCGCAGCAACCGGAGTAGCCGGGGCCGTGGACGTTGCCGTAAACAGTTCCCGGCTCCTTTCCGACGTTCTCCATGATGTCGATCTCACCGCTGTTGGGCCAACCGACGTTGCGGAAGTCCGAACCGAGCATCCAGAAAGCGGGCCAGATCCCCTGACCGGCGGGCACCTTGATGCGGGCCTCGACCTTGCCGTACTTCGTGTCGAACTTGTTCTCGGTGATGAGTCGAGCCGACGTGTGTGTGCATGGTCCGTACCAGCAGTTCTGGCCGCCACCGTCCGCCTTGGCAGTGATGACCAGGTTCCCGTCGCCGGACTGCGCGGAGTTCTCACGTGAATCCGTGTAGTACTGCAACTCTTGGTTGCCCCAGCCCCATCCGCCGGTCTCGGCGGTCCACTTGCCGGGATCGGGGGCGGCGCCGGCGGCTCCGTTGAACTCGTCGTTCCACACCAGCGACCATCCGCCGGGCCCGGGGGGGGTCGGGGTCTGGGTCTGGGTCGGCGTCGGGCTGGGTGTGGACGTGGGTGTCGGGGACGGCGTCGATGGGCCGTCGGCGACGGTGTCAGTCGGCGACGGTGTTGCAGTCGGCGTGGGCGTGGGCGTGGGCGTGGACGTCGGCGTGGGGCTCCCGCTGGTCAGATCAGGGCGGGGGGCGCCCTTGATCGCGAACTGGAACCGGTCGAGGTTGACGTAGTCACCGGAGTAGCCCGAGGTGAACGCGATGTACAACTTGTGCACGCCGGTGACGCCGCCCGCGTTGGCGGGGATCTGCTTGTAGGTGTTCCAGCCGCCGGTGTCGGCGATCGCGAAACTTCCGACGATCGGTCCGGTCGGGGAATCCACCCGGTAGCTGACCAGGCCAGAACCAGAGGAGCCGGCGGAGACCAGCGAGTAGACCTGGAACGGACCGCTGCTGCCGAAGTCGACGGTGCCGTATTCCAGCCAGTCGCCATTGCCGAGGTTGCCCACGTGGCCGCCGTCGATTACGCCACCGTTGTTGGCGGTGGGCGTCTCCGCCTCGACCCGGTCATACGCGGAACGCACACCAGAAGGCGGTGCCGGGCTGGGCGTCGCCGTCTGGGTCGGCGTCGGCGTCGGGGTGGGTGTTGGAGTGGGCGTCTGTGTAGGTGTGGGTGTCGGTGTCGGTGTCGGTGTCGGTGTCGGCGTCGGTGTCGGGGTGGGGGTGGGGGTCGGAGTTGGGGTCGGGCAGGGCGTGGCCGAGACCGAACGGGCGGCGACGGTGGTCAGGTTGGGGCGTGGTGCGCCCTTGACCGAGAACTGGAACCGGTCGAAGTCGACGGCACCGCGCTTGTGTTTCGAGGTGGCCGTCACGAACAGGCGGTGGGTGCCGGTCACGGGACGGGTCTTGGTGCGGTACTGCTTGAAGGTGTCCCCACCGGCCTTGCCCGAGACGGTGAAGTCGGCGATCTTGCGTCCGGTGCGCGCATCGAGTCGGAATGACACCGTCGCGGGGCGCGACGTGGCGTTGGCGACCAGCGAGGTCACCCTGGGCGGGTCCGCGCTTGCCGAAGTCGACGGTGCCGTAGTCCAGCCAGGTGCCCTTGCGCAGTCGGACGACGCGGTCGTCGGCTGGTGACCTTGCGGTGGCGGTCAGCGGTCTGCTCGGCCTCGGTGACGGTGTAGGCCGACATCAGGTCCGGACGCGGCGCGCCCTTGACCGAGAACTGGAACCGGTCGAGGTTGACGTAGTCACCGGAGTAGCCGGATTTGAAGGTGACGTACAGCTTATGTTCGCCGGTGACTCCGCCCGCGTTGGCGGGGATCTGCTTGTAGGTGTTCCAGCCGCCGGTGTTGGCGATGGCGAAGTCCGCCACGACAGGTCCGGTGGGGGAGTCGACCCGGTAGGTGACCAGGCCGGAGCCCGACGAGCCGCCGGAGACCAGGGAGTTGACCTGGTAGGGGCCGCTGCTGCCGAAGTCGACGGTGCCGTATTCAAGCCAGTCGCCGTTACCGAGGCTGCCGACGTGGCCGCCGTCGATCACGCCGCCGTTGTTGGCGGTGGGCGCCTCGGCCTCGATCCGCTCGTACGCGGAACGCACGCAAGGTTCGATCGATCGTGTCTGAGTCTGTCGATGTCGGAGTCGGCGTGGACGTCGGGGTGGCCGGGGGTGCCGTCGTGACCGTCGGCGTCGGAGTGGGCGTCGGTGCCGGCGTGGTGCCGTGGTCGGGGGTGCCGTCGTGACCGTGGGCGTCGGCGTGGGGGTTGCCGGAGGTGCTGTCGTCGGTGGTCCGCGTGGGCGTCGGAGTCGGTGATCGTAGGCGTCGGAGTCGGCGTGGGCGACGGGGTGGTACCGCCGGCGCATCCGGCCGGGCTGGTGTCGGGATCGATGGTGATCTTCAGCGTGCCGTCGGTCGGCAGCTCGACGATCGGGATTGCGGTCGGGCTGGTGGTTGAACGTGTCGCCGTACGGGAAGCCGTAGGCGTCGGTGATCGGCCAGAGCGCCGCGGCCCACACGTTGTAGTTCGCGGCGTCGGGCTGGGCGCCTTCGAACGGACCGGGTGCAGCGCTGAACGTCGAAGCGGCCGCTGGTCGTTGCCGTAGGCGGGACTGCCCCAAAATCCGTAGGCGAAGCCCGCGACCAGGTCGCGGTAGACCGCGCCGTAGACGTCGTTGCCGCTGTGCAGTGTCCCGTCGACGTAGTAGGGGCTGTTGTTGCCGTAGATGCCGTTGGTGTCGTTGCTGCTGTTGCCGGCGAGCGAACTGCCCTTGACGTACATCGGAGCCAAATGGTCGGGGCCCTGATCGGTCAGCCGGATCGATCCCGGACCGTTGGGATCGTGGGGGTCGTCGGCGAACGTGCCCGTGTATCGATAGTTCTTGCCCATCGCCGTGCCGCGCACGGTCAACTGCTCGCCCTTCAGCGAACTGATGTAGGAGTCGAATCGTGGGTAGCCGCTGGGATGTGCGCCGCTGACGATGTTCGGAGACACCAGCGCGCAAGAAGTTGCCGTCGGCGTCGGTGCGGACCACCTTGCTGTAGTCCCCACCCGCCGCGGTCGATCCGGGCCTTGACGGCTGTCTTGGACCTCGTCGGTGTAGCAGGCGCACTTCTTGGACGCCACCAGATTCGCCCGCCGGCGTCGAACGTCTCGATGTCCATGGGGATCCCGAGCATGTCCACGGCGGTCAGGTTCGCGACCCCGGGGTAGGTCAACTCGACGGTGTCGAAACGGACATCCGAGGTGTCGGGGCTGGGGAACGTCGACGAGTTCAACGGTTTGCCCAACGTGACCCAGACGCGGCCGGAACTGACACTGTCCAGCGTGAACGATGACCGCTGCGACAGCGGCAACTCACTGCGCCGCCGCGCCGTTTCCGGTGGCCTTGACCCACACCCTGTCCGCGCTGTAGTCCGGGTTGTTGTTGACCACGACGACCTTCAGGCCGTCACCCGCGGCCGCCTGCGCCGGCGAGATCGCCGTTCCCGAGAGCAACGCCGCTGCGATGGCAACGGCCAGCGCCACCGCTGCACCGGCGCGGAAGCGCGCAGTCGACAGCAGGGAACGAAGGGTCGCCAAGGCCGCACGATTGAGATGCATGTCACGAAGAGTAGTTTCGTAGGCACTCAGTGAACATCCGTGAGTCACACGTAAAGGTGAGCCGAAACCGCCCGTACCCGGCTACCGGACACGGAACCCCGGGTACCCGGCGCGGAGCGCCGGGTGTCGGACGCGGAGCGCCGGGTGTCGGACGAGGGGACAGTGCGACGATGGGTAGGAGTCCGGACCGACCGGGTGGTCGGACTGATCGGAGCGCCATGGGTCTGCCTCGAACCGTCGGTGTAGTCATAGCGGTGGTCGCGGTGACGGCCTGCAGCAGTGCGGCCACCACCCTCGATCAGGCGGTCGTCGGCGGTCGACGCGAGTTGGGCCGGCGATCCGTACTACCCGGGTCCGGCAATCCCGGGTACGACGTCACGCACTACGACGTCTCCATCGACTACCGGGTGGATTCCGAGGTGATGCAGGGGCTGACGTCGGTGGCGGCCCGGGCCACGAAGCCCCTGGATCTGATCCCCCTCGACCTCGGGGCCACAGTTCGTCGCGTGTGGCTCGACGGCACTCCGGCCACCTTCGAGCAGAAGGGGAACAGGCTCGTCGTCTATCCCGACCGCGGCGGTGGCCACCGGCCAGGACTTCACCGTGCGGGTGTCCTACCGGGGTCAGGGCACCCGGATGGCCGGAGAAGGCGGCGGCTGGATCACCACCGACGACGGAGCTGTCACGGCAGGGGAACCGAAGGTCGCGACCGCATGGTTCCCGTCCAACGACCACCCGAGCGACAAGGCCTCCTACGACGTCACGGTCACGACCGACGAGGGGCTGGAGGTCGTGGGCAACGGGGACCTCATCTCACACCAGAACGGCTCGGGACTCGACCACGTGGCACTGGCGCGAGACATCCCCGATGGCCACCTACCTCGCGTTCGTGGCCATCGGCGACTTCACCTTGGAGCGGTCGGTGTCGGACGACGGGATCCCGTCACTGATCGCGCTCTCCGACGAGTTGGGCGCCGCCGAGTGGCGGGCGCTGGCTCGTGGCCTGCGCCTGACCCCGGACATCGTCGACTCCCTGGCCGACTATCTGGGCCCCTACCCATTCGCCAGCACTGGAGGCGTGGCCGTCGACATCCCCTTCTCGGCGCTCGAGACCCAGACCCGGCCCATCTACACCAGCCGGGTGTTCGGCAACATCCGTTCGGCGTGGAACCGGGAGCTGCTCGTCGTGCACGAGTTGGCGCATCAGTGGTTCGGGCGACAGTGTCACCGTGCGTACGTGGAAGGACATCTGGCTCAACGAGGGATTCGCCACCTGGTCCGAGTGGCTGTACGCGGAGCAGGAGGCGGGCATCGACGCGAACCGCGCCTTCACGCGTGTCTATCGCTGGCAGAAGCGGTACCCAAGACAGACGTGGACCTGGGACGTTCCGCCCGGAGATCCGGGTCGGCGCTACATCTTCGACTGGGCGGTGTATCAGCGCGGTGCTCTCGCTGTGCAGGCGCTGCGCAACATCGTCGGTGACGACACGTTCCAACAGATCGTGCGCACCTGGCTCAGCACTCGCGTTTATGGCAACGGCTCCGACCAGGAGTTCCTGGCCCACGCCGAACAGGTGTCGGGTCGGTCGTTGCAGAAGTGGTTCGACGTGTGGCTGATGGCTCCCCATCGCCCCGCCGAGACCAAGGAGAACGGCTTCCCGCCTCAACTCCTGGACTGAGCCACGATCCACTCCTGCCTGGCTGGCCACTTCTGCCGGGCCGGCCACTTCTGCCTGGCTGGCACTTGACGAAATCACGGCGGAAATCGCCGCAGGGTCGGTGCCGGGAGACGGCGCACTTGAGGTTCCGGCAGAGTCTGCGCGGGAGCGTTCCGGGGGAGTTCGTGGGTTCCCGGAGAGTCCCGGGCGAAGAGGTGGGAGAAAAAGTCCGAAGAAAAGTGTTGAGACGGGGATCCCCCAGCCTCTTACCCGTGTAACGGCCACCGCGGCCGGCTCGTGAACAGAAGGATCCCCGCCATGTCATCGTCATTGTCGTCCTCGAACAGAATCGCCGCCCTCGTCGCCTCGGCCGCCGGGTTGGGCATCATCGCCTCCGGTGCGTTCACCGGAGTGGCTGCCGCTGCCGGGCCGAACACCGGCCCCTCCGAGATCGCGACCCCCGCGGTCACGCCGCCTCCGGGCCCCGGCGCCATCGCCACTCCCGAGCCCACGACACCTCCGGCCGGCCCGGACACCATCGCCGCGCCGGAGCCCACGCAATCCCCCCGCCGGCCCCGGTGGCATCGCCAACCCTCAACCCCCGACCTCGCCGAACCCCGGTGCCGGCCCCGGTGTCGGCCCCGGTGAGATCGCTGCCCCCGAACCCAAGCCCACCAATCCCGGCGGGATCGCGGACAAGCCGCCTGTGTCGTCCGGTGCCATCCTTCGGGACTTCACGGCGAAGCCAGTCGAGGCCTTCAGCTTCACCTACAACTGGACGTCGAACCGCAAGACTTCGCTGTTCCAGGCATCGACCGCCAAGTTCACGAAGAAGGACGGCCTCTACAGCCTGCCGGCTTCCGCGGAAACCGTGAAGGTCACCGGTACCAAGATCGGCTCCGGCAAGGGCGGCGACCTGGCCGGTGGCGCGCCGAACTATCGGTTCACCCACACAGTGACCGGGACGCAGCCCTCGACGGTGTATTCGGTGCTGGTGTCGGTGCCCCTGAGCGACGCTTTCCTGCCAGTTCAGCGGGCGTGGACCACGACCACCAAAGCGCCCCCGGCGCTGCCCCCCGCTCAACTCAAGAGCCACCTCGTTTCGGTCAAGGTCACCCAGATCAAGGTGATCAAGGACGGAGACACGGGCCTGCGGGGCAAGGGCGAGGTCAGCTTCGGTGTGCGGTTGGCACCTGATGCGGACGCCACGATCCCCAGCAACTGGGGTGACTTCACCCACGGCCCCGACGGCTACTTCAAGGCCAAGAACGGGCAGACGCTGAACCTGACCAACGCGCTCACCCACGACATCGTCACCACCAAGAACAAGGCGCTGGTCGAGGTGCAGGGTCTGGAGAACGACGTCGACGTGTTCGAGGGCTTCTGCCCGCTGGGCGCCTGGGAGAACGTGACCGCCCGGGAGTTCTCCGACAACTGCTACGACGCCTCGGTGGCCCGAGCGCTGGTGAGCATCCCGGCCAAGAAGGGGTCCAGCAAGCAGACCGTCACCGCGACGGTTCCGGGATCCCCGGGCCTGTCGTTCGAGGCGCAGGTGGAGGTGACCACCTCAGCCGCCTGACCGCACAGCGGTACCCGCGAGGGTCGCGTTCTGGATCAGTTCCAGGGCGCGGCCCCTCTTGTCGTGGGTCGGCCAAGAGTCGACGAAGAACCTTGTCGTGGGTGGGCCGTGCCGCGTGAGTGAGTAGGGGTTGGGTCGGCGGTGGGTCGATCCCAAGCGAACGAAGACCACGGCAAGTACGGTCAAGGTCATGCGAGGCTGGTCGGGGTGGTTCGGAGCAACCGGGTTGGTTGCTGCTCTCCTGCTGTCGGGCTGCTCGTCGGGGGTAAACAACAACGAGCCGGCGGGCTCGACTTCCTCGCCGTCTGACTCGATCACGGTGACGGCGACCAATCCCTATTACCTGATGCAGGTGACGTACCAGGGAACCCAGGTTCAGTCCGGGACCAAGATCGCGGGCTGCACGATCGCCAGCTACTCGAAGTGTCCCGGCGCCGAGCTCTCCGGGCGGAGTCTGCAGGGAGCGTTCCTGTCGTATTCCGCGTTTCCCAAGGCGGACCTCTCCGGTGTGAACCTCAAGGTCGGCTCGATCGCCTTCGCTGACTTCACGGATGTGACCGGCCGAGAGTTGGACCTCGCAGGTACGTCCTTGGTGCGGACCGACCTGTCCGGCTCGAACCTGCGCGGAGCCAGAATGGTGCTCAACGACGCGGCCGAGGTGAACCTGACCAAGGCGGTCCTCGACGACGCGAATGTGGTGGACACGTCGTTCGTCAAGGCCAACCTGCGGGGGGCGTCACTGAAGGGGGCAGTAGTTCGCGGTGACGTGTTCTCCGGGGCGGACATCCGAGGTGTGGACTTCACCGGGGCTGACCTCAGCGAGTCTGATTTCGTGGGGGCCCGGGCGTCGGGTGCTACTTGGCGCGGCGCGACGTTCTGCAACACTTTGATGCCGGACGGTTCGGTCAAGGGTGAACAGGACGGTCCTTGCCCGGGGGCACCGGAGTTCGGCCCGTCCGGTTCCACGATCACCTTGACACCTTCGGAGCCGTTCTACCTGGGGGCGCAGTCACAATTGACCTCCTCACCGGCTCAGCCGTACGGTTCGACGCTGGCCGGGTGCGAACTCGTTCAGCAGGCCAAGTGCCCCGGTGTCGACTTCAGCGGTCAGGACCTCAGCGGTGTCCTGCTGGGGCAGGCGGACCTGAGCCGGGCGAACCTGGACGGCGCGGATGCGGAGAACGCGTCGCTGGTGCTGTCGAACCTGGCCGGTGCCACCGCGCAGCGGACCTCCTTCGTCAGTGGCGCGGTCACCGGGTCGGGCATGAGGGGTGCCCAGTTGTCGGACACTCAGTGGACATTCGCGTCGGCGGCCCTGGCTGACATGCGTGGGTCGGACCTGAGCGGGGCCGACTTCGGCTTCGGTGACCTCATCGGAGCCGACCTGACCGGGGCGAATCTGGCTGGGGTGGACCTGTCCGACTCGAACGCCATCGGCGTGAACCTCACCGACGCCAGCTTGCGTGGGGTCAATCTGGCCAACGCCGACCTTACCGGCGCCACCCTGACTGGCGCGGACCTCAGTGACGCCCAGTACTGCAACACCGTGATGCCCAACGGCTCGGTGAAGGCGCCGCAAGAGGGGCTGTGCCCGGGTCAGCAAGTGCCTACGGCGAAACCCTCGCCATAGCCCTGAACGAAAGCATCAGGGCTGGGGCCCCCTCCGTCGTGTGGTCGGTATTGCCGTGGGTCGGCCGTATGGGCGAAGCGCCTCGCGCACTTCCGTGAGCGCCCCTGACGGTGAGTCGCGATCAGGAATCGCCGGGGATGCCGCGGCGTGAGTCGCCGGAGTCGCGGACGGGGACGTCCTCGTCGAACGCCATCTGCCCGAGTCGCAGCAACTGGTTGTCGGTGATGTCGTCGATGTCCATCCGGATGTTGCCGACGATGCGCGCGGCCAGGTCGCGGTGGTGCTTCTCCAGGTAGGCCTCGAACAGGTGGCTGGCGTTGGCCTTGCCCTTGCCGTGACCGAGCAGCAGGATCTCGTCGGCGCCCTGGAGTGCTCCGGCGAGCGTCGCGAGGAACTGGTCGGTGTCGATCGCGTCGATGTCGTAGCGCCCGTCGGGGTTGCCGGCGCGGTGGTAGAGGTTGTGGTCGAGGTGCCAGGGATCCTTCGCCGTCACTGCCTCAGGGTTGCTGTGTCCGGGGGAGGCGACCGTGTAGATGCGGGCGTGGTGGAAGTCGATTGCGACGATCGCCCGCTGGCCGCGGACGTCGACACGGTCAGTGATGTCGGCGTTAGTTGTCATCCCTCAGACCTCCTTGCCGGGTGCCTGCGGCTCGAATCCCGCGTTGCGCAGCATCCGGCGCAGGTCGACGACCTGTTGGGTGTCGATGTCCTTGCCCCGCGGCCGCTCGAAGATCTCGGTCTCGGCGCCGACCGTCACCTTGAACTTGCCGTCGTGGCGCTGCTCGACCGACCCGACCGCCGCAAGCAGGGACTCGACCGACGTCCAGGTGATGTTGTGGCTCACGGGGTGCCCGAAGATCGAGGTCAGCGTGTCCTTGTGGTGGTTGTTGAGGTGGGCCGGCTCGGGCGCCACGGAATCATTGGCCATGGCCGAACGCTACCCCGCACCCCCGTGGCATCGCCTGGCGCAGGCCGCCCGCCGGGTCGAGTCTTCTTGCCCTGAGAGGCCGGTCAAAGCGCGCGACTGTCATCCTCACTGTCGACGTCCTTCGTCGGATGGGCCAACTGGTCGAGCAGGCGCACCGCTGTTCGAACCTGCTGATCGTCGAGAGCGGCGGTCCATTCCGCAACGGCCTGCCGGTCGCCTGCTTCGCGGTCCCGGAAGCGCTCGGCGACCGCAGGGGACAGGTAGAGCAGGCGCCGGCGCCGATCGTTGTCGTCGGGTTCGATGACCATCAACCCCTTGCGTTCGAGGGCGTCGACGATCTGTCGCGTGTTCTGGTGAGTCGTCCCCAAGAAGCGACTGACATCCGCGACCGAGGGTGGTTGATCGGCCGTCTCCACCGTGGTCAGGACGGCCGCCTGCTGGGTCGTGAGCGACACCTCCGCGAGGCGTCGGTCCATGCGCGAGCGCATCCGGATCCCCAGTACGACTAGGAGGCGGAAAAGGTCGACACGATCGTCGCCAGAACTCTGGTGCATATCCACAATATATTGTATGTTCTCGCTCAAGGAGGCAGCCATGATCGTGTTGATGCCCCATTGCGGATTCCTCTCCGAGACGTCCCGCATGATCGCCATCGCGCAGGCGTTGCGGTCGCGCGGCGAGGAGGTCGTCCTCGCGACTCACGGCGGGGCCTACACGGACCTGATCGCGGAGGCGGGCCTGACGTGGGTGCCGCTGTCGCCGACGAATGATGCCAAGCGCCAGGAGCAGTTCCTGGCCGGGTTGCTGTCGTGGGGCGGCGCGGACCTTCCTCTGTACGGTGGCGACGATCTGCAACAGTCGGTGGCGAGCGAAGTGGCCCTGTTGCGCGACACCGGCGCCCGGCTCGTCGTCACCGGCTTCACACTTTCGGCCTATCTGTCGGCACGGGTCGCCGGTCTCCCGCTTGCCACGTCGCATGGCGGCTCCTACGTGTGCCCGGTGCTGCGGGCTGGTCTCGCCCCGGTGCCGGTCGAACTCGCCCAAGCCCGAGTTGGCCAAACTGCCGGTCCCGGTGCAGCGGTGGCTGGCCAACCTGATCCCGCGTCTTTTGCGCAGGCAGGCGCGTGAGATCAACGCCGTCGCAGCGGAACTCGGCGTGGCACCGGTACGCGGGCTCCTGGGCCTGATGTCCGGGGACCTCACCCTGGTCCCCGACCTGCCGCAGGTCGTGGGCCTGCCGCCGACGCGACTTCGGGATCCCCGGCCGATCTTCGGCGGACGGCAACGTCGGTCCACGTATCGGTACACCGGCCCACTCTTCGCCACTCTCGATCGCCCGATCCCGGCACGTGTCCAGGCGTTCCTCGATGAGCACCAGGGAGTCGTGTACCTGTCACCGACGAGCGTCGACGAGAGTCTGCTGCGGCGCTTGGTGGAGTCCCTGAAGGCATGTGGGGCGCCACTGTTGATCAGTGCCACGGTCCACGACATCGCCGATCTCGAAGACGATCGCACGATGGTCGCGGATGTGCTGCCCAATCATCTTGTCCTGCCTCAGGTCCGGGCTGCATTGATCATGGGCGGGCAGGGCAGTGTTCAGTCGGCCCTGGCGGCCGGCGTTCCCTTCGTCGGTCTGCCGTATCACGGAGAGCAGGAACTCAATGTCGCCATCGCGGAACGTGTCGGTGCTGCGCTGCGGATCTCGCCGGCAGCAGCGGGAACCGTCGAGCTGACGAAGGCAGTCAGCCGTGTCCTCGACGAGCCTTCCTTCACCGAAGCTGCGCGACGTGTTCAGGCGCAGTATGCGGGCCTGGACGGAGCCGGAGCGGCCGCCGACGCGATTCGCGACTTCCTCCCCGAGCGCCAGCCGGGTACAGGCGGAACCGCTGGTGTTCAGCACTTCGAGCGGACATCGACCGTGACGCGACCGTAGGCTGCGCGAGCACCGAAGTTGAAGGCAGGACAGCATGGCGAAGCCAACCCCCGATGAGTCCCAGGACGCGCAGCGTCACGAGGAAGACATCGAGCACCACTCGTTCTCCAGGGAAGCGAAAGCTGAGGCAAACGCCGAGGCCGAAGGCGAGTAGCCCCCGGCTGAATCGACTTCTTCGGATGGGGTGATGTCCGGGCGCTGGCGGTCCATCTTCCTGACTCCGACGTGCTGTTGTCGGGCGTTGGGCACCTGGATCTGCTGCCGGACGGCGTGCTCACCCGTCGGTACCATCAACGCATGGATCTGAGTGTGGACAGCGACGCCCTCGCTTCGATTTGCCGACGCTACGGACTCACTGAGATCGCGGTCTTTGGCTCCGTTGCCCGAGGAACGGCCGAACCTGGCAGTGACATCGATGTGTTGTACTCCTTGGCTCCCGATTCACCCCTTGGCTGGGACATCGATTTCCTTGCCGACGAACTAGCCGGAATCTTCGGCCGGCCGGTAGACCTTGGTGGCACGTCGGGGACTCCATCCACGCCTGGCGCGCGTCGTGCTTTCAGAGGCTCAGGTGCTCTATGCGGCGTGATCTTCTGGTCCTCGACCAGATGATCACCGCTGATGCCCGCGCAACCGCCATCTGCAGGCAGAACAGCCTCGCTGACCTGGAAGAACGCCAAGACGCGTGTGAAGCCTTGCTATGGAACATGACGGTGCTGGGCGAAGCCGCCACCCAACTGAGTCCGGACTTGCGCGAGGCGCACTCAGAAATCCCTTGGCGGAATGCCATCGCGTTGCGTAATCGCATCGTGCACGGCTACTGGTCGGTCGATATCCAGATCATCCATACGGCTGCTATCCAGGATCTCCCCGAGTTTCAAGATCAACTCGTGTCCTTGCTGGCCGACCTTGAGACGCCATAGCTCTCGCAATTGACTGACGCAGAATCGAAGGATTCGCCGGTCGGCGGAGCTGTTCGCAGGCCCGCTCGGGCTGAACCAGGGGATCCGCGACGCGCGTGATGTCACGCAACAGGCCGATCATCTGGTCTAGTTGCACCCGCGCCAGAAGCAGGGTGGCTGTGTACTCCCAGTCGATCGGCGGTCGATCCCGGGAGATCCCCTCGCTTACGTCCATAGTGTTCTCGCTGTCGGGATCCTGGTCGTCGAGGGCTTCGCCGGCGAGCAGGAGGCCCGCCTGACCGATCGGGAACGCGCACACCAGTCTGCAGGTGCTGGTCTGCGACGTCATGTTCTGAGGATCGGCTGGACCTCCGACACAAAATCCGGGCTGAGCAGCGGGGCGACCGTTCGCCGGTTCTGTCGGACCCCCGGTGCACAGTGAGGTCAAGAGATCGACAGCGGCGGTCCAGGCGACTGGCTGCCCTTCACTCGCATCGACGGAGACTCCGCCGACAGCAATGACCGAACGGGGAGAGCCATGAACGAGCCCACCAACACCGACGCCATCAGCGCCGACACCGGCGGCAGCAAGCCGTTGCTGCTGCTCGACGTCGACGGCGTCATCAATGCGTTCCCCGACAGTCGCACCCGCGACTACACCCGCCGCGTGATCGACGGCTACCCGATCCACTTCCACCGCGAGGTGCCTCAGATGGTGTCCGCCCTTGAGCAGGCGTTCGAGATCGTGTGGTTCACGTTGTGGAACCATCGCGCCGCACTTGGGATCGGTCCTCACGTCGGGTTGAGCGACGCGGACCACCGCACCACGTCATGGGAGCGCGGGTGGGACGTCGCCTACGCGGCCGGCACCAGCGTCCGCGGGATCAACGCGATCATGTACGCCAAGACTCCGCTGCTGCCCGAGCTGGTCAGTACCGAGCGGCACTGGGTGTGGATCGATGATGCGCACAGCGGTTTCGATCGCGAGTACCTCGTTCACGCGGGCTTCGACCCGCGGCGCTTCCGCCTGGTGCGCACGAATCCCGAGACGGGCTTGGCCTGGACGGACGTCGACCGGGCGCTGGAGTTCGCGCGGGCAGTGGTCAGCGGCGCCGAACTGCCCATTGACGATTCAGTCGAGGACTCCTCGGCTGGTACGAGCACCTCGCCTGCCGTCGGCCCGGGCTCGACTCTGGGCCGGGCGACGGGCGCTACTCCCGACGACGGCCCGTCCTCCGCTGCGGAGGTGGAGTCGGATGATGTGGATCCCGACGACGTGGACCGCGTCGACCGCGTCGCAGTGGACCGCGATGATGTGGACCGCGAGTTCCTGGATCTCATGGCCAGGCTTGGTGACGACGGCTCCGACGTGTGCTCGTACTGCGGTGGCGAGATGCGTCCGGTCGTCTACGGCCTGCCATCACCCGAACTGTTCGAGGAAGCCGACAAAGGCGACGTGATCCTGGGGGGCTGCTGCATCCCCTCGTCGCCGGCCCAGACCCGCTGCATCGACTGCGGACACGAGGCCCCGCGCTACGTCCTCCGTGCGGACCTGTGGTGATGGTGATGGGGGTGGCCTTGCGGCGCCGCCGAGAGCGAACGCAATCACTTACGCATCTGGACGTCGCTGAGGGGGGGAGTCATGGGGCCAGATCGTCCACGCCATCCCAAGAAGGAATGGGAACGCCTACTTCGAGACGCTGAAGTGCGCGGGCATCGGGTGACCAAGAAGCGGGGCTACTTCCGCGTCTGGTGCCGATGCGGTGACAATGTGGAGTCCATCCCGTTGAGTCCGTCTGGTCGCCGTACTCTGCTGAACAAGACCAAGAGGCTGCAAGGGTGGTCCTGCTGGGAACCTGAGGAAGGGGCGACGCCATGAAGAACTACGAAGTCGAGCTCTGCGTCACGGGGCCCACGACTCAGGAAGCATTAGACGCCGCCTTCGATGCCCTCGAAGCGTTGGAGGTCATTGCTCCCGATGTGCATGCGTTGGACTATCGGGCCACTCTCAGTCGTCAGGAGGCAGTCATCACGATCACCGTGGCGGCGGAAACCGCGACTGCGGCCGAGGCCCGCGCGTTGGACCTTACGCGGGTCGCATTCAACTCGCCCGCGAACGATCACAGCAGCATCGATAGGCGTTCCGCCGTTCCCGCCTGACAGGATGGCTATCGACCCAGCCCTCGAGTTCACGGGTGACTGGGACCGCTTGAATCCGTCCCGGGCGCCGATCGTCGCGGGCACCGATCGCGGAATCCCGCGCCCCCGCCAGATACGGCGGGATAGCGGGAGCCGTTGGCGGGCTCAGGGGATTCTGCGCGCGAGGTCGACGGACCACCCTTGGATCCGCCCCGTCGAGACGGTCGCATTTGTGACGGGGAATGACGGCCCCTGTACTCTTTGTTACTGGGTTGCGCGTGCCAACGAAGGGCGTCGCGCCCAAGTCTGAAGAGGGTACGGGGGAATCATGCGTCGACTCATTCTTGGTGTGGCATCGGTCCTGGCGGTGAGCGTCGTCGCTGCGGCCCCCGGTCTGGCGACGACGCCGGCGAGCCCATCACCGGTGTCCGCGGCCGGTAAGTCCGCTGGGGCAGGTCCGGACATCGAGTTCGCGACCTGGAACTTCTGCAACCACACGTGCCCCAACTACGAGCGCCGGCTTGACGGGCTGGTGCGCACCATTCGCGTCACTCGGCCCGATGTCCTGGCCCTCCAGGAAGTGAAGGTTGGCGGCGAAGATCATCTGGTGGACGTCGAGGAACGGTTGGGCGTCCTGGGGTATGCCAACACGAACCCGTCGGCCGACGAGACCTGCTCGTCCGGATGCGAGTCACACATCTTCATCCGCACCGCCGCCTTCACCGTGCTGGGTTGGGACCAGGTCCCACAAGAAACCGAACGTTGCCGAGGGCTCCTCGACGAGTATGAATACCAGCGACTCAGGGACGAGTTGCAGCGACAGCGATGGGCCTTGGAGTCCCAACGGCCTGATTGGCGCGACGCCGATGCCTGGAATCGGTACCAGATGCAACTGCAGGACATCGATGCACAGATGAATGCCCTGGACGACGAGTGGGACCAATGCTGGCGCACCCGGGAGGACCTGGCTTCCTTCGCGAGTCCGTACTTCGGCTTCGTGGACATGGAGCAACTCCCACGACCTGCGCGCGGGAATCCCGCGGCCTTCGCGTTCGTGCGTCACCGGGCTAGCGGCGCGAAGATGCTCGCACTATCCATGCATCTGTTGACGCAGAACGGCACCGGCGCGAACGGTCCGGATGACCGCGCCCGCAACGCCGCTGTGCGCGGACTCGCTCAGTGGACCAAGAAGCGTGCCAACCAGGTGGGGCTGTCCGGCATCCCGACGATCATGATGGGTGACTTCAACTCCTACCTGCGCAAGCAGCCCCGCGGCCCGCAATGGGTTCTGCAACGGGAGGGATTCGTCCTCGCCGACAAAGCACGGGTCGGGCGCAACTACGCCACCGTCAACAAGACTCCCGTCGACGCGCGGTGGGACGGTTTCCCGCCCCGCCCTCGGATCTTCCCCGACCTCGGTCCGCAGATCGACACCATCATGACGAGAGGCGCCGGCCCCGCGAAACGGTTCGAGGTGTTCGTCAAGACACTGCCGAACGGGCGCTTCGACGAACGGTTCCGGGCCTCCGACCACAATCTCGTGCGGGCCACCATCCAGATCCCTCGCTGACCTCTGACCGCGCGGTTCGGCGAAGGGCGCGCCGAACGCTCCAGCCTGACCGGTGACGGTCGGACCACTCAACCTGGGGTGATAAGTTTGTCTTATGGACCTGATGGATGTCTTCCGAGACGCCAGACGCGCTGAAGACATCGCGCGGCTTCGCCGCGTGCTCGCGCTGCGCTCCCTGGTGGCAACCGGTGTGAGTCAGCGGCAAATCGCGGAGGCGGCAGGCATCAGCCAGCCGGCCGTGAGCCAACAACTGAAGTTCGCCCCCGACCTCGATGACATCCACCCCGAGGTCCTGATCGAAGCCGCGGCGCCGATCCTCAAAGCCCTCGGCGCGGATAGTGGTTACTCGAGGCTCGCCTTATTCGGCTCCGTGGCACGAGGCCAGGCTCACCAGGACTCCGACATCGATCTGCTCGTCGAAGCGCCCGAAGGTACGTCCTCCTTCGGGTTCATTCGATTCAAGCAACTCATCGAACAGATCCTCGGGGTTCAACGGACGAGCTACTCCTCCAGGCGACTGCGAACGGCGTCGAGGATTCTCGGATCGAGCACCACGATCCGCGCTTCCGCCACGGCTGACTCGGCGGCCACCAGGCTCTCCACGGCCGCGGCGACGGCGTCGTCGAGGGGCCACCCGAAGATGCCTGCGCTGATCACCGGGAAACGCGATGCTGGCCGCCCCGACGTCGGTCGGCGACTTCGAGGCCTCCGGCGGTAGCACGACGTCAGCAGGGTGCGGTCGGTCTGACCCGCCCGGTAGTTCGGTCCGACCGTGTGGATGACCCAGCGAGCCGGCATCAGCCCGGCGGTGGTCCATCCGGCGTCGCCGGTGGCCAGCCCGTGTGGGAAGCGCTCGATGCACTCGGCCAGGATCGCCGGACCGCCGGCTCGGTGGATCGCCCCGTCGACGCCACCGCCGCCACGCATGCGGGGAGTTGGCGGCGTTGACCACAGCGTCGACCTCCTGGGTGGTGATGTCGCCCAGGACCGCTGTCACCTCAGGCATCGAGACCGATCTCGAGCAGGTGCTGTCGACCATGACATGTGACCGATCCTGGCATGAGCGTCCCGTACTCGGGTTTTGAGACCCCCGGCACGGGATCTCGCCGTCCGTGCTGAGGCCCTTGTCAGGTGAGTCACGTCCGTGAGCCCCGAAGGCACTGTCATTCCGCCCCGTTCGCCGAAAGCCCTGGTCGAGTCGTTGTTGTCCTCGAGCAGCGTGGGACCGTGTTCCCATGAACGTGGGGCAGTTGGTGAGCCTGTTCTACGCGCAACTGTGGAATCGCTGGGATGACCTGGCGGTCGAGTCCGTCCTGGCGGAGGACTTCGCCTTCCGGGGGTCATTGGGTCAGGAATCCGTCGGCCGCCAGGGTTGGCGCGAGTATCGGGACTGGGTGCACTCGGGATCGAGCGACTTCCACAACGAGGTCGTGACACTCGTTGTGGACGGAGATCGAGCGGCCGCGCGTCTCAGGTACTCGCAGCAAGGTCAAGCCGCAGTACGGCAGGCGTGGCCTCCGGCGCTGATTCCCACGGCTACCCTGAGGGCTTCATTGTGTGCGACGGCGGGGGCGCTCAGTTTCACGAAGAGAGGTCGCTATGCGCCTTAGGAGTTCCACCTGTGGCGTTGGCTGGTGTCACCTCTGCTGGCCTTGGGGCTGGCGGCGTGCTCCAGCAGTCAACCGGCGAGCGAACCATCGCCCGATTCGTCGACCATCGGCTCCATCCCCGGCATGAGCCAGTCCGCGATCGACGTCATGAACTCGGCCCCGTACAGCGGCAGTACATGGGCGATCCAGGTCTCGGACGCGAAGACGGGGGAGTCCCTGGTGAGCTACAACTCCACGCGACTGCTGGAGCCGGCCTCGGTCACCAAGACCTATAGCGTCGGATCCGCGTGGCTGAAGTTCGGCCCCGATTCCCGCATCGTCACCCCGGTCGTGCGCGCGGGGAAGATCTCCGGGGAGACGCTCAAGGGCAACCTCATCCTGGTGGCCAAGGGCGACATCACCATGGGGGGCCAGACGGGCCCCGACGGCAAGATCGTCTTCACCGACCTCGACCACAACGATGCCAACGCGATTCCCGGCGCCACCATCGCCGACAACGATCCGTTGGCCGGTCTCGATGACCTTGCCGAGCAGGTCAAGAAGTCCGGGATCAGCGAAGTCGACGGTCAGGTGATCATCGACGACCGACTCTTCGTGACCCAGGACCTGGGCGAGGAGGACGGTCCTGTCTCGCCGATCGTCATCAACAACAACCTGATCGACTTCGTCACGACGCCCACCACACCAGGCCAGTTGGCGAAGGTCGAGATCCGGCCGGAAGTCGCTCCATGGCGGTTGGTCAATCGGGTGAAGACAGTGGCCGCGGGTGGGGACTCGGAAATCGCCATCGACTCTCCGCGCGACGGGGTGGTCCGGCTGCGCGGAACCATCGCGGCCGACAGCGATCCGGTGTTGAAGGTGTGGCACTTCGACGACCCGGCCGCGTTCGCGCGCACTGCCTTCATCGAGGCGCTACAGCGGGCCGGAGTCTCCGTGACCGCATCGGCGACCGGCGACAACCCGGCTGCCCTGCTGCCTTCCGAGGAGGCGATCGGGGACCGGCCAGAGGTCGCCAAACTCAAGGGATTGACCTTCGAGCAGAACGCGACGTACATCCTGAAGGTCAGCTACAACCGCGGTGCGCAGACGCAGGTGTGCCTGTTGGCCGTGTCCGTCGACAGCAAGAACTGCGACGCCGGGTTCCCGGAGATGGCCAGGTTGCTGGCCGCTGCCGGTGTCGACCCCCGCAACGCCTCGCTTATCGACGGCTCCGGATTGCCAGGCAACTACGTCACGGCGCAGTCGTCGGCGCAGTTGATGCAGGCGTTCGCCGCCCGGCCGGATGCCGAACGGTGGCAGCAGGCACTGCCGATCATGGGCGTCGACGGGTCGATCGCCACGGTGCAGAAGGACAGTCCAGCCAAGGGTCAAGTGTTCGCGAAGACCGGCACGCTGGCCAACGCAGACCTGCTCAACGACCGCCTGCGTCTGGAGACCAAGGCGCTCGGCGGTTACATCATCGCCAAGTCGGGCCGGAAGTTGGCCGTCTCGATCATCATGAATCAGGCGATGTTCGATGACATCCAGGGCGTGTTCGCCGCGAACGAGGACCTGGGCAAGATCGCGACCAGCATCTACGAGTCCTTCTGACCGCCCACTGACCGAGGTGGGCCCCCGGGTGCGACGCGAGTTCGCCCACGGATTGCCGCGATCCCGCCAACCGGTGCTGAGACCCCGCCGCATGTGGCGGGGTATTGGTGGCTTGCGAAGTGTCCTCCGTGGGCAATCCTTGAGGCCACACCGGACCAACGTCGCCGTGTCGCGCGCGAAAGGGCAGACGGTGCTCACCCGATCTTCCGCTTTGACCGCGGTCATGCCTCGCCGCGTGGCTGGTGTTCTCCATCTCGGGGCCTCCTCGGGTTGTGCGGGCCCGTCGGTCGGGATGGTGGCAAGGCCCTGGCGGCGGGTGCGCCGGTTGCGGTTGGTCGCGTGAGCGCTCGCAGGATCGCCGGAGGGTTCGCCAGGACTCCCTTGGGACTCCCGCGGTCAATGGGGAGACGTCGAACGCATGGTCCCGAAGCTTGGGCAGGCCGCCCAATCGCTGGACAAACCAATTTCGTGACCATATGGTAGTCGCGAAATGACTCGGACCTACCGCCAATCGCGCCGCCAAGAGCAAGTGCAGGAACGCCGGCGCCAGATCATATGGGCCGTGGGCGCGCTCATGGTCCGGGGATCCTTCGACGATGTGACGTTGCAGGGGGTCGCAGATGAAGCAGGAGTCTCGCTCAAGACCGTGACTCGCCAGTTCGGGACCAAGGAGCAACTGCTGCAGGCAGCCATGGATGATGCGCGTGGTGACGAGGAGTCACGGCGAGCGGTGTCGACCTCAGACCCCGCTCAGGTGGCCCAGGTGCTGGCCGCTCGCTACGACGAGATGGCCGAGATGATCTATCGCATGGGCGACGCGGAACTGCGTTACGCCTGGCTCGGGGAGTGGGTGCAGATGGCCCGCGAGAGCCACCTCTCCTGGCTTGAACAGACTTTCGCTCGATGGTTACCCGAGTCGCTTCCGGAACGACGTGACCGACTGATGTGCCTGTTCGCTGCCACCGAGGTTCGCAGTTGGTGGGCGATTCGACACCGATTTGACTGTGACTCCACCACCGCCGAACGCATCATGCGCGAGCACCTCGAGGCGCTCACCAGCACGTGGGAACGACATGACCTGCAGCGAAGAACCGAGGAGTGACTGTCATGGGGAACCAAAAGATACTGCTTGCCCTGTGGGACGGTGGAGGTGTGGTTCCACCTCTCATGGAGGTGGCGCGCCGGTTGACCGCCAGTGGCCACCAGGTGGTGGTCCTTGGCGACCCCACCATCGCCGAGGAGGCCGCCGCAGCTGGAGCCACGTTCCGGAGTTGGTCGCGCGCACCCCATCGGCAGACGCGGGATCGGACCGACGACATCATCCGGGACTACGCCTTCAAGAGCCAGCAGAAGTTCTTCAAGGCAGAGTTCCGTGGCTACTTCATTGACGCGGGCCCGGACTGGACGGCGGACGTCCTGGCAGCGATCGATGAATACGACATCACCGCCGTCCTGTGCGACTTCATGGTTCCGTGGGCGTCAATCGCGGCAGAGGCACGATCATTGCCGTGCACCGTTCTGGTTACCTTCCCCTACCCGGTCCCCACGGCCGGGTTCCCGCCCCAAGGCTCCGCCTTGCTGCCCGTCCCGGGATTCCTGGAGTGGCCGCGTGATGCTGCGATTAGAAGGATGACCGAGTGGTTCTACGACAAGTGGGTGCCCACCATGAACGCTGTACGCGCGAGCTTGGATCTTCCACCCATCAAACACGCCATGGATCAGGTGCGGAACTCCTCGGCAATAGCGGTTCTCACTGCCCGCGCCTTCGACCATCCGACATCGTCGGCTCCAGCAAATGTGTCCTGGACCGGTCCGATGCTCGACGATCCGTCCTGGGTGCGACCGTGGCAAGCCCCATGGGCCCCAGACGACCAGCGTCCCTTGGTGGTCGTGGGACTGTCTTCGACTTTCCAGGATCACGTCGACCTGCTCCAGCGGATCGTCGACGCCCTCTCGGAGCTGCCGGTCCGGGCCATCGTCTCCCGTGGGCCCTCCATCAGGGAGGGCGAAGTGGTCGGCACACCGGATGTCGTCATAGTGGAGTCCGTGCCGCACGAGCAGGTTCTTGCGGATGCCTCGGTTCTGGTCACGCACTGCGGTCATGGAACGGCCATGAAGGGCCTCGCCGCCGGAGTACCCATGGTCTGCATTCCCATTGCTCGGGATCAGACGGACAATGCGGCCCGTCTGGTCAGCCTGGGTATCGGTGTCAAAGTCAAACGCTCATCCAGTTCGGCCAAGATCAGGTCGGCGATCGAGGAGGTCCTGGCGAGTCCGAAGTATCGCGACTCTGCCCATGCGGTGGCCGAAACGATCGCGTCCGGCTTCGGGCAAACCGACATTGTCACCATCGTCGAGGCGACTGTTCGTCACTTTGGCCCAGTCAGCCCAGCCCCCCGAGGGTGACGTCACGCATTCTGGCTGAGGCTGCGTTGACTCAGAACTCGATGTCGTCATCACCATTCATGGGCCGGGTCCGGCACATGGCCATGGTCTGTTTGTCGATGTGCCGGGTCGTGAGGCGTCTTGGTTCAAGTTGAGCCCCCTGTGGTCACCTGACTGCGTCAGTCAGCCCGATCCTGCCACCTTTCAAGGCCTGAGTTCAGCGGCGCCGAAGGACACGCTGAACCGGTCGCACCAGATGGCGACGCTGCGCAACTGGTCCAGGTCGACATCGCTCGGGATGACGTAGTTCTGGTTACCGACGTTGCCCTTGAGCGGGCCGAGGTCGACGTACTCGCCGTCGTCGAAGACGAACCAGCCGTCGGTCCCGTCGATGACCCGAGAGTCGGTCAGCCACACCTTCAGGTCCGGACCGTTGCTGGTGCGGAAGCCCTCCAGCCGCAGGATCCGCTGACCATCGGCCAGCTCGAGGATCTTCGCGGTGCCCTGTGTCTCGTGCTCGTGGCTGATGAAGGAACCCGAGAGCAACGTGGCCGGTCCTGTGGCTGTTGCCGTGGCGGCAGCTGCCCTGCCCGGCATCAGGGACGGCAACGGCCGCCACCGGAATCGCTTCATCGACGGTCTGGTCCAGGATCAGGCGCCATGGCTGGAAGGCCAGAGCCGCAACGGTCAGCAGGGCCAGCACGATCACGATCGCGGGGATCAGAATCTTGGGACTGGTCCAGCGTCGCTTGCGCTTCGCACCGACGGTGGTGTCGCCTGGACTCTGCTCGGTCGATGCGGGGGATGTCACTGCGGCGCTTCGTTCGCTGGTCACTGGATTCTCCTCGGTCGCGTTTGACGCTTCATCAAGAACAACCCATCGCGGCGCCCGGTGATAGCCGGATTCGATTACCAGAGTCTTACGGTGCGGGCGCACCCTCGCTCAGAGGGGTGATCGCACCTACTCTCGGGGTGTGAGCGGAATCCTGGTCGTCGACGACGATCGCACTGTCGGCGGAGTGCTGCTGAGTTATCTGAAGCGCGCCGAACTCGAGGGCCGCCACGTCGACGTCGGCAGCGGACTGCACGCGACGATCGAGCAGATGGACCCGGACCTGCTGGTGCTCGACGTCATGCTGCCCGACGCCGACGGCATCCAACTGTGCGGTGAGATCCGGCGCACGAACCCAGAGCTGCCCGTCATCCTGCTGACAGCGCGATCCGAGGAGATCGACCGGATCTCCGGACTCACCGCAGGAGCCGACGACTACGTCGTCAAACCGTTCAGCCCCCGCGAACTCGTCCTGCGCATCCAGTCCGTGTTGCGCCGCTCGCAGGCCACCCGCGCGGTTGACACCCGGGAGCCGATCATCCGTGATGGTGACCTGGTGCTGGATCGGCGATCGCGCCAAGCCACCCACGCCGGTGCGGATCTGTCGTTGACGATGCGCGAGTTCGATCTCCTCGCCCACCTGCTCGATCATCCGGGCCAGGCATTGACCCGCGAGCAACTGCTGGAAGATGTCTGGGACTGGAGTTACGGCGACAAATCCACCGTCACCGTGCACGTGCGTCGGCTGCGGGAGAAGGTCGAAGTTGACCCTGCCAACCCACAGCGGCTCGTCACCGTGTGGGGCGTCGGCTACCGCTGGGATCCGACGCCCGACACGGCGGATCCGGCGGCGGCGACGCCGGAGGTTGCTTCATGAGCCACTCCGTCACCGCCGTTCTCATCGCCGCCGGGTCAGCGTTGATCGTCGGCGCCATCGCACTCGCACTGTTGTACCGGTTCACCCGGCGGTCCACGCTGTGGGCTGTCCGGCTTGCGCCTCTTGTCGCCGTCGCCAGCATCGCCGCCGGCGTCGTGGCCGCGAGTCTGACGATGCTTCTCGAACCCCAACAGGTCCTGGTTATCGCGCTGGTGCTGGCCGTCTCCACTCCTATCGCCGTGATGTTCGGTGTCATCGCCGGCCGACGGGTCGCGGCGCTTCAGCAGCGGGCCGCCGAAGAAGCGGCAGCCCGGCAACGCGACCGCGCCGTCGAAGACCGCCGCCGAGAACTGATCTCCTGGCTGAGTCACGACATCCGCACTCCGCTGGCGCGCATGCGGGCCCTTACTGAGGCGTATGAGGACGGGCTCGCCCCGCCCGACTACGCCACGCGCATGACCCGAGAGGTGGACGGTCTCGCGGTCATTATCGAGGACCTCGCGACGTTGTCCCGGCTGCAGGGGACCGAGGCGCAGATCCAGGTCGAGGCCCTCGATCTCTCGGATCTCGTGTCAGATGTCGTGGCCGACAACCAGCCACTGGCACACCGGTTGAACATCACGCTGGAGGGCGCGGCCCGCGGTTTGGCGGAAGTATCGGCCGATCCCACGGAACTCGGTCGGGCGATCAACAACCTCATCGTCAACGCTCTGCGGCACACCCGACCTGACGGTTTCGTCGCCGTGACCGTGACGGGATCCGACGGCACTGCGCAGGTGTCGGTGCGCGACCAGTGCGGTGGCATCCCCGATGAGCACATGGACCGACTCTTCGAGGCGGGCTGGCGCGGAACCTCTGCGCGGACCCCGGGAGACGCCGGCGCCGGTCTGGGCCTCGCGATCACCCAGCGCGTGGTCATGGCGCACGGGGGGAGCCTGGCGGTGCACAACACCGACGATGGGTGCGAGTTCAGCATCAGTCTTCCCGCGATCTCTGCCCAGCCGGTCGCGACGTAGCGGTTGAGTCGCGATCACGGACCGCGTCACGGGCGGTGTCCGACTTCAGCGTCGGGTTACGGTCAGGTCGTCCCGGGCGCGGATCCACTCTTCGGCCGAGCCGGTGGTGGGCCGCACCTTCGCGATCAGGCGGTAGGTATACGTCTCTCCCGAATCGTGTGTGCCCAGGGCACGGCGACAGATTGCGCTCGGCTTGCCCGCGACGGCGCACTCCTCCCGGGTTCGGGTGTCCTTCAGCGGGATGGTCAGACGATCAGCGGGCCAGCGCTTCGCCCAGGTGCGCCAGGGCCTACCGGCCGCCACCCGGTGCGGCTTGTTGTACTGAACCGTGTAGCGCACGGCCACACCGACGGTTCCCGGCGGCGGTGTGATGTGAAGGCTGCCACGTTCCTCGGTCAGTTTCAGCGGACTCGTGTTGAGCAGGACGCTGATGGAGTTCGCGTTCATGTTCGCGGTCACAATGTCCGGCTTGCCGTCCCTGGTGAGATCCCCGAGCGCTACACCTCGCGGTCCCTTCCCCGTCGCATACTGGGTTCGCGCGGCCAGGGTGCCCTTGCCCGTGTTGGGCAGAACGCTGACCTCGCTGCCGTCGAAGTCAGTGACGACGGCGTCCATCAGACCGTCGCCGGTAAGGTCCTGGAGAGCCAATGCGGACGGCTGGGATCCAGCGGGATACTCGACGCTGGGCTTGAACCCGCCTTTGCCGTTTCCGGTCAGGACACTGGCAGATGCGCCTTCACTGTTGGCCGTGACGATGTCCAGCTTGCTGTTGGGATCGACGCGCCCGAGTGCGACCGCGGCCGGCTTTCGTCCGGTCGGGTAGTCGACGCGATCAGCGAACCCACCCTTGCCGGTGTTCAAAAGCACACTCACGCTGTCCGCACCGATGTTGGCGGTGACGATGTCCAGGGACTTGTCGTTGTTGACTTTCCCCAGTGCGACCGACCAGGGACCGACGCCGGTCGGGTAGTCGACCTTCGGTGCAAGGGTCCCTTGACCGGTATTGACCAGGACACTGACCGAGTTCGCGCCGTTGTTGGCCGTCACCACGTCAAGTCGACCATCGCCAGAGACATCGCCCACAGTCACTGAGTAGGGGCTGGTGCCAGTAGGGGAGTCGACCTTGTCGGCGAACACGCCGTTTCCGACATTGCGCAGGAGGCTGATCGAGTTGCTGACGTAGTTGGTGGCGACTATGTCGAGACGTCCATCTCCGGTGACATCACCGACGGCTACTGACCAAGGTCCCGTGCCGACTCGGTACTCGGTCTTTGATCCGAACCCCCCGGAGCCGTTGTTCTTCAGGACGCTCACCGTCCCAGCGGAACGGTTGGCGGTGACCGCATCGACTGTGCCGTCGCTGTCGATGTCTCCCAGGGCAATGGCCTGGGACCGGTTGCCTGCGGGGTACTCCTTCTGCGCAGCGAACTTGATCTCCGGGGTGTCGCCGGCAGTCGCAGCAGGGGAAAGCAGTGCCGCCAGCGCAAGGGCGCCGCCCCCGATTATCAGTGCCGAGGTCCGGGCCCAGGTCCACGAAGTGTTCACCGTGGCAGGCTACGGGGGCAGCGACGCGCCCAGCAATCGATGGGTGCGGATGGGTGACAGTGCCTGATCAGCGCCAAGGCGACTCCGTAAACCGCTTTGTGTCGGACGTGCGGGTGATAGTGGGGTTAGGCGGCAGGTAGGCAGGTTCCGCGCGTCAGCGGAACAGAGGAATCGTGGCGGTACGGGAGGAAGGCTCAGCATGCAGTTGCTCGACGGGGGATGGGTCTACAGCCCGACGGATCTGGTGGCCCGGATGGACTGCGACCACCGCACGGCGCTCGACCTCGCGCTGAGAGCGGGCCTGCTGCCGGTGGAGCCCGGTGAAGCGGACGGGATGCATGTGCTGGCCGGCAAGCACGGTGGTGCGCATGAGCGACGGGTGCTCGAACTGCTCCGTGCCCGCCACGAAACAGTCGTCGAGATCGACCAGCCGGCCAACTCCCGCGCAGCCTTACGGGCAGCGGCTGCCCAGACCGCCGAGGCTCTCGCTGCCGGCGTCGATGTCGTGTTCCAGGCGACGTTCTTCGATGAGCACTTCCGCGGGCACGCCGACTTCGTGATCCGTGGCGCCGACGGGTACGAGGTCTACGACACCAAACTCGCGCGCAGCGCCAAGCCGGGTGCGCTGCTGCAGCTCGCGGCGTACAGCGAGCAACTCGAGCGTCTGGGATATCCCTTGCCGCGGCAGCTGCATGTCTGGTTGGGCAACGACGAGATCGTCAGCCGATCCGTTGACGATGTTCTCCCGGTCTTGCACCGGGTCCGCGCGGACCTGCTCACCCAGCTCGCAAACGGTCCGGTCATACCGCCTCGCATCTGGGGAGACCGGCGGTCCGCCTGCGGGTCATGTCACTGGTCCGAGGTCTGCGGTCAGGGCCGCGACGACGACCGGGACCTGTCCCTGGTTGCGGGCATGCGCGGTGACCAAAGCGCCAGACTCCGTGAGGCCGGACTTGTCACCATCGAACAGTTGGGTGCCGCCCCCGACAGCGCCCGTCCCGACACGATGGGCGTGGCCACGTTCGAACGACTGCGCGCCCAGGCCAGGCTGCAGGTCACGCAGGACGCCACCCGCACTTCTGCCGATCCTGTTGGCAAGGTGACCTCGGAGTACTTCTCCTCCGACGGTGTCCGGCTGTTGCCGCGCAGCAGCGTGGGCGACGTCTGGTTCGACATGGAAGGTGATCCGTTCGCCGAAGGTGGTGCTGGATTGGAGTACCTGTTCGGGTACGTCACCATCGACCAGGACGGCGAAGACAATCCCTTGTTCACCCCGATCTGGGCGCACTCCCCGCAGGCGGAGAAGGCCGCGTTCGAGCAGTTCGTCGATGCCATGGAAGCGCGCCTCGCGCACTGGCCCGACATGCACATCTACCATTACGCCAACTACGAACGAACGGCCCTCACGCGGCTGGCCGGCCGCCACGGCACGCGCGAGGCCGTCATCGATGAGTGGCTGCGCCATGGTGTGCTGGTCGACTTGATGAAGGTGTTCAAGGGCAGCTTCCGGATCTCACAGCGGTCGTACTCGATCAAGAAGCTCGAGCCGCTTTACGATCTGGTCCGCACCGAGGACATCACCACCGCCGGTGACTCCGTCGTCGACTACGAGGCGTATCTCGAGCTGACGGCAGCGAAGGAACACATCGCGGCTCAAGCCAAACTCGACGCCATCGGCGAGTACAACGAAGTCGACTGCGTCAGCACCCTCAAACTCGACCGTTGGATGCGAACCCATTTGCAGAGGGCGCGGTCCGGCGAGGCGCCGGCTGAGTGGGACAGCCGTGCAGCCGTCAGAACCGATGAACGCTCACCTGTGGATGCCGGTGCCGGTGCCGGTGCCGGTGTGGGTGCTGGTGCTGGTGCCGGTGTGGGTGACAATGCCGGACCTGCCGGGGATGAGCATGGGTCGGATCACGGCCACACCGTGTACGACGCACTGCTCGACGGTGTCCCTGAATCAGCCACCGAGCGCACTGCTGAACAACAGGCCCGCGCCATGGTGCACGCGGCGGTGGACTTCTTCGATCGCGAGGCCAAGCCGCAGTGGTGGGAACACTTCGCGCGGTTGGATGCTCCGGCGGAGGATTGGGAACCAGACCGCGATGTGCTGGTCGTCGACGCCGGAACTGCTGAGCCCTGGGAGGCGAAGCGGTCGAACTACCACCGCACGCTGCAGGTCACGGTCCGCGAGGGCGACTGGCGCGAGTACCAGCCGGGCGACGAGGTGTACCTGATCTACGACCAGCCCACAGCTGCCATGAAGACCGGCTCGACGACGGGGCGCGGATGGACCGAGGCCAAGGTCGAATCGCAACAGGGCAACGTGATCCGCATCAAGCCCGAGCGGGTGCCCATGACGGATGCCCCACCCGCGGAACTCCCGGCTGCCATCTTCCCGCAGGCCACTGTTCGCAACGGCGCCCTGGTCGAGCAGGTGCGCGCGTTCGCCGACGAGTGGTTGGCACGTGCGCCGCAGGCTCCCGACTCGGCGGTCACCGATCTGCTCCTGCGCCGGCCACCGCGACTGCACGGTGGTGGCGAGTTGCCGCTTTCCGGAGACGAGACAGCAGACATCACTGCAGCTGTCGAGGCGTTGGATTCGTCGTACCTCGCAGTGCAGGGACCACCCGGTTCGGGTAAGACCTACCAGGCAGCCCAAGTCATCCGATCTCTGGTGGCCGCAGGGCGCCGTGTCGGCGTGGTCTCGCAGTCGCACAAAGCGGTCGAGAACCTGCTCGACACGGCATTGGCCCTTGGTGTCCCGCCAGATCACATCGCCAAGAAGCCCAAGACGGGATTCGGTACGCGCAAGCCGTATCACCACGCCAAGATCGACGATTGGCTCACATTCCACACGGGGGGTGCAGCCGTCGGAGGCACTGCCTGGACGTTCTGCTCCTCGAGTTTGGCGGATCAGCTCCCGCTGGACCTTCTGATCATCGACGAAGCCGGCCAGTACTCGCTGGGCTACACGATTTCGCTGTGGCGGTCCGCGCGGAACATCCTGCTGGTCGGTGATCCGCAACAGTTGCCGCAGGTTTCGCAGGGAACCCACCCCGAGCCCGTCGACGTCGCTGCTCTCAGCTGGCTGGTCGACGGCGAGCCGGTCCTGCCCGACCGGTTCGGCTATTTCCTCGACCAGACCCGACGGATGCAGTCGGACCTCACCGCGGCGGTCTCCCGTCTGTCCTACGACCGGAGACTCGTGTCCCACCCGGATGCCGACAAGCGACTGCTGGAAGATGTGACCCCAGGCGTCCACCCAGTCGCCGTCGTCCATCGCGATCGCACCGTGCTGGCACCGGAAGAAGTCGACGCTGTTGTGCAGCTCGTTCAGCGTCACGTCGGTGCGACCTGGACGGACGGCCCGGACACCCGACCGCTTGCTCAACGCGACGTCATGGTCGTGGCGCCTTACAACGCGCAGGTCGACGCCATCCGGCGCGCTCTGCGATCTGTTGGTCTGACCGATGTCCCCGTCGGAACGGTCGACAAGTTCCAAGGGCAGCAGGCGCCCGTGGTGATCGTGTCGATGACCACGTCGTCGCGCGACGACGTGCCCCGTGGCCTCGGATTCGTGCTCTCCCGCAATCGGCTCAATGTCGCCATCTCGCGTGCGCAGTGGGCGTCGTACGTGGTGTATTCGCCTGCGTTGGCGGATCACTCGCCGACGAGTTCACCGGAGTTGGTGCAGTTGGGCGCCTTCCTCGGGGTGGTCGAGGTGATGGGGGAGAAGCCGAATGCTGACTGACCCGTGTGACCAAGGTCCCGACTTCGGGGGTGATCCGGCACGGTCACCCGGCTGTGGGGTGAATCAGTCGTGCTTCGGACCTAGCGTGGGATCGAGATCGGGAGGACCTGATGCGACGTTTGCTGCTCATTGTCGTTTCCCTGGCGGTCGTGTTCGCGACGGCCATGGCGCCCGGTGCATCGGCCGGAGAGCCTGATCCGCCCCAGGTCGATGCAGCCGGGACGATCAGCCCGACGGTCGTGCCGCAGTTACAGGTCTCGGTCGAGGTCTTCCAGGGCATCGTGGACTCGGTGACCCCCCAGCCGGAGACGAGCGCATCAGCGCTTCAGCCTTCGCCGAAGGCTTCGCTGCGGGAAGGCCGCCGCGGCGAAGTGACCGAGTCGGGTTTCGACGTCGATCCCATCGGTTGGGCGTTGAGCGCGATCGGCATCGCTGTCACCGCTGCAACCTCAGCGGAGGAGATGCAGGAGTTGCAGCAGATCAGTCAACAACTGACCCAGGTCCAGCAGACGCTGACCCAGATCCAGGCGCAACTCACTCAGATCAGCAACCAGATCGCCGCGCTCTCCGCGCAGCTCGCCGCCACCAACTGCTCGGTGCAGACCCAGGCCGCGACCTCAGCGCTGGCCAACGTGCAAAGTGCCGCGCAGTCCTACCTCGGATACGTCGAGCAAGCGGCGACTGCGACTGATCCGACGCAGACGCCGTCCGTCCAGATCATGAAGGAGTGGGCGCTCAACTACACGCTCGGCGAGACGTCGCTGCAGGAGAGTCTCAACGACATCAGCGACGTCGTGACCGGTTCCACGTCGGACGGATCCCTCCAGGCGTGTGCACAGGCTCTGTATTCCACTACGCCGTCGAATCCGGCCCTCGGGTACGAGAACACCTACTACAGCAACCTCTACCTGTATGTCTCGTACTGGTACCAGGCCCAGGTCATCGCGCTCGGCCTCTACGTAGAGGCTCAGCATCTGCTGGCCATGGACGCGGCCGGCAATGCGAGTTCCCTGCAGGCCACCGATCCCCAGGTGATCTGCGACAACCCCGTCAACTCGACAGTCACCTCCTACTGCAATGCCGCGGCGCAGCAGGTGGGAGACACCTACAGCGACATCAGCAAGCAGTTGTCCAAAGCGGGAGCCCCTTACATCTGGGGGACCGGCGGTCAGGTGTCAGCGCCATCCTCGGCCATCAATCAAGGCCCGGGCAACTACGCCTGGCTGCTGGACATCAACCAGTTCCAGGCGGGCAATTGCGCGCAGCCGCTGTCCTCCGCCCCCTCCTACGGCAAACCGTGCGGCGGAACCGTCGGGACCACGACCACGTTCGGCAACTCGACCTTCGGCAACTACACATGGGGCTCGTACTCGACGTGGCAGCCGGCCCCGTCGAAGGCGTGGTACGGCGTGCTCGCAGCCGCGACACAGCAGTTGGGCACCTACGCACAGGCCATGGTCGCGACCGGATTCGGCAACCAGAACCTCGCCGGAAGCGGTGTCTCGAACCTGATCATCTTGACGGGTGAGAGCACCACGAGCACACCGTCGTCGTTGAACCAGCAGGACTTCCAGAACAGCGTCACCGGCTTGTGCGTGATGGACACGAGCTTCTACTCCGCGTACCCTAACGCGAACCTGAAGCTGCCGCTGTGCGACAGCCAGGGCGGAACGGCGTTGGGCAGTCTGATCTCCAACTACGACAGCAGCTACAAGTCCAACGGCTACCTCGGTCAGTGGTCCAACCCGACCTCCGCGCCCTATTCACCGTCGAACGCCGGCTACTACACCGCCAGTGCCCCTGGCTGCGGAAAAGAGTTGGCATGGGGCCAGATGAACGCACCGGGATGGATGTCGGCGACGCAGCTGTGGTTGGACTGCGAGATCACGCAGTACCCGCAGTACAAACCCACCGCTCAGTACCGCTGGCCGGTCCTGCCGATCACGTCGTCGATGTGCACCAACTCGATGACCACGGCGACCGATGGCGGCGCGTACACGATGTGCGGCGCGGACTTCCAGGCCTGGCTCGCGGCCAACCTGCCCACTCCGCCGCCGAATAGTTCGCCGCCCACCGCAGTCTGGGCCGAACACTCTGCCCAAGGCGCGGCAGTCAGTTGGCAGCCACCCAAGGGATCCCCCGCACCGTCGAGCTATGTCCTTCAGTCTCGACGCAACAATGGGAACTGGCGCACGGTCACTGAGCCGATGACCTCCTCCGATGTCGACGCCCAGTCAGCCGGGGCCACGCACTCCACGAAGGTGAAGGGTCTGAAACGCGGGAACTACTCGTTCCGCGTCGCCTCGGCCTGGGTGGGAGGACGCAGCGACTGGCGCAAGTCCGAGCGTAGGGAATTCGTGCCCGGCGGCAAGTACTCCTCGCGGTACTACACGTTCCGGAAGTCGGGGAAGGTCCGGGTCGCGGAGGCCTTCAGTGACGGGCGCGTGTATTGGGTAGCGAAGAAGCGCACCGGCTTCGGGTGGCTCGACAACAAGCGCATCAAGGGTCATTGGGCCAAGAACCCGGTCAACTGGGCGGGGTCCTGGAAGCAGCGCTCGAGCGGATCGTGGCGCAACCTGGCCTGGGACGGTTGGCGGCGCGCCGATGGCCCGGCCCGGAGTCGCGCCGGCATGCCGTTGAAGAATCGGCCCCTGCCCACCAGTTGAGCCAACGCGTCCGCGCCTGTTGAGTCAGCCCACCGGCGTAACTGTGTGATGTGGGGTGATGGCCGTGGCTCAGTTGCCGCCGGCCAGGTTGGCCTGGGGCACCACGGGCTCGCCACACATGGGGCATTGGATCTCGTCCACGATGTCAGCGACGACGGTGCCGTCCCACCCGCAGTACTCACACGCGACGTCGATCGGGACGGCCATGCCGGGACTCTACTCGGACAGTTCCTGGTCTGGTCGCCAACGCTATCGCCACCACCGAGCGCAACTCGATGTCACTGAAGTGCGGCCCCGCGACCGACACTCCACACTGCCCTCATGAGACCAAAGCCTGATGCTCCCCTTCCGGGGCAGGAGTCCGTTTGGCGCTTCCCCCGGCCCCCTGCCGTGCGTCCGGCGGACGCGCGGGTCCGCGTCGTCCACGAGGGCATTGTCGTCGCCGACTCGCTGTCGGCGGTGATGATCTGCGAGACCGCTCACGCACCCGCCTACTACGTGCCCCAGCCGGACCTCTTGGCCGGTTCCGTGGTGCCCAACGGCCGTTCGTCCTGGTGCGAGTTCAAGGGGCGCGCCGAGTACGGCGACCTGCACGTCGGGGCAGTGGTGGTGCGTGACGCGGGCTGGTGGTACCCGGACCCGAACCCCGGCTACGTCGACATCCGCGATGCCGTGTGTTTCTACCCGCAGAAGGTTGACCTGTGCGAGGTCGACGGTGAAGCGGTGACCCCGCTGGCCGGCTCCTTCTACGGGGATTGGCCGACCTCTCGGTTCGCCGGTCCCTTCAAGGGGGGCCCGGGTACCGAAGGCTGGTAACGAGTTGCCGATCGGTGTGAGGCGCGAGGTCTACTACAGTCGCTGCGCCGCGAAGGCTGTCATGGCAGCGCGGACGAACTGCGCGCCTTCGGGTCCGCCGTAGTTGGCGGCGAAGCGGTCGTCAGCCACGTACATCTCGCCCAGTCCGGTGAACTGTTCCGCGCTCGGTCGGCGTCCCTGCCAACCGGTCGCCACCCACTCGTAGTGCCGCTCAACCGTTTGCTGCACCTGCGGATGGTCCGGTTCCAGCCCGGCGGTACGGGCTGCCGCGTACTCCGCAGCGATCTCGCGGTGGGTCCGGCCGAAGTCGTCTCGTTCGCTGTCGGACAATTGCGTCCACCAGCGGTCGCCCTGCTCCCATGCCTTCTTGCCCCAGCGTTCCTCAGCCTCGTGCTGGTACTTCCGGTGGTCGAAGCCGTCGAACATCTCCTCGGCCACGAGTGGCCTCCCGTCCTCGATTCTCGCGATGGTGCGCTCGATGCTCGTCGCCTGGCGCGCCAGCCGTCGTTGCTCGGCCTGCAGCCAGTTCCGGTGCTGGTTCAGGGCCGTGACATCGTCCACGTCGCCGGCCAGAATCTCACCGACAGCGACGACGCCGAGTCCGAGCTCGCGCAACAGCAGAATGCGTTGCAGGCGCCGGAGTCCCGTGTCGTCGTAGTACCGCATCCCGTTGCTGCCGAGTCGGCTGGGTGACAGCAGTCCGACGTGGTCGTAGTGCCGCAGGGTCCGGCTGGTCACCCCGCTGATGCGGGCCACCTGCTGGATGCTCCACTCCGTCACGATGCCAACGGTATGGGTTGACGCAGCGTCAATGTCAAGGGCGGGAGTTCCAGTATCGGGGGAGTCGGTAGGTTCCGGTCAGCTGAGTTCCGGTGAGCCTGAAACCCAATCAGCACCGTCGGAGGACTCGCGAGACCGATCTTGTGGGGGCTCCGCGCTGGGGCTCGGTGCGGTCGCCGGGTTCGCTCCCGCCGACAGCCTCAGTGGGTCAGACCAGGCCGTGATGAGTGAGGAGTTCGCGGGCCTTGCGAGCAGTCGCGGTCCGGTAGTCGGCGAAATCCGATCGATTCATCAGGGCGATGTCCTCGACCAAGATCGCACCAGGACCCAGTCGGAACATCAGCATCGCGAGGCGATCCTCGAACGGCTGCTGCAACGTCACCAGCACTTCCGCCCCGGGAGCGCGGGTCGTTCGTTTCGGCGGCACCTCGATGTCCGCGGTGAGCGCTTCGAAGGACGGGTTGGCGTCCTCCGGGATGACGATCCGGAACGTGACTGTCTGCCGGTTCCTGCGGATGAGTCGGTCCTTGTCGCGCGGTTCCTCGAACGTCTCGTCCAGCAACTGCGGGTCGGAGATGTTGCGGACCAGGTACGTCCTGATCCGCCCGTTGTCCGCCACCGGCCCGGCATCCAACTCGTAGCCCAGATGTGTATGGCGCAGCACGTATGGGTCAACGACCCGCGTGCTTGTTCCGGGCTCCCATTCGCGGCTGTAGGTGAACCGGAGCTTCCGTTGCTCCACGATCGCGCGCCTGATCATGGGCAGAGTCGGCGACGTCGGGAACGTCTGTCCGGCCGTGGACATCTCCGGCACCCACTTCACGCGCAGGACGTCGATCGCGGAACGCAGATCCTCGTTCTCGGGCTCCTGGGCCATCAGGTGATCGGCGTAGATCAGCAACTCGACGATCTGGGAGACCTCCAGCATCACGCCGAACGGATCGGTCGCACTGATGTCCCGATCCAGTGCCACCCACACCGCCGACTCCATGTCGGGGGCTTCATGGTCGAAGAACCAGTCATCCCTCGAGATCCCATCCCAGTTCGGAGGCGGCGCTTCGCGGGCCAAGAGCAATGGGCTGACGCCCGACTCGTCGACCAGGAACTGGCCGTCGTGGTAGCTGGCCAGGTTCTGGCGGGTGTCGTACACGTCCATGCCCAACACCTTGGCGAGGTCGTCGATCGACAACCCATCCGGATGCAGCGTCAGAACCTGCAGTGCCTCGGCCGACTTCGCGAGACGGTCGGCGTACTTGGCGGTCATGGCGACCCCGCCACGTAGCCCCACAGTTCCCGCCGCACCTCGGTTCGAAGTTCTTCGGGACCCACCAGCCGCGCGCGAGTCCCCAGTTGGTAGAGCCGACGGCGCCACAGCCAGCGGTTGGTCACGGGGATCGACAACTCGACGGCGTCGTCCGTCTGGTTCCGGGACAGTGGCTGCCCGAGCTCACGCACCACTCGGTCCTCGTGCTCCGGGTCTGTGGCAACCACGGCCACGATCGGGTCGCCGTCGGGAATGCTCAGCGGGTCGGAGTCCTTGGCCACGCGCTGCGCCGGCGAGGCGGAGCCGGGTGCGCCGATGCGCAGGTCTTGGATGCGGTCGATCCGGAAGAACTTCTGCACTCCGTCCTCCCGGGCGATGATCCGCCATCGGCCGGTCCCGGTGCGGCGCACCTCGTCGACGTGCACCGTGCGCGGGATGTCTTTGTACGTGAAATGCACGAGACACCGGTGCTTGAGTGCGTGCAGAACCTCCTCGACGTCCAGCGCCACCTGCAGGTTGGCGTCGATCGGGGCGGGAACCGTTGTCGATGGATGTTTGGGCAGCCCCAGTTCTTCGGGGCTGCGCCCGGCCGCCGTGACGGCGCGGGACAGTTCCCGGATCTGCCCCTCGGTCAGCGACGTGCTCAGCCGGGGATCCTGGTCGAGAAGTCGATGGGCCATCTCCTTGCCGTCCCCCCGCGTCTCGATCGCCCAACCCCGGTCTCTCAGCAGACGGATGTCGCGGGCGATGGCGTCCCGGGCGCTCGCTTGGGGGTAGTCGAGTTCCACCATCATCGTGTCGCGGTTGACCCATCCGGGCTTGGCCTGGGCCAGTCGGGTGAGCAAGCGGACATGGCGCTGCATCGCCTTGCCCTGGTCGCGTCCCGGTTGCCTGGCCACCACATCTCCCCGTGTTCCCGTATCCCGGACTCCGTGCTCCGGCCTTCAGCCTTTCGATATCCGTTTCCCGAAATCTCGTACTCCGGCCTTCAGTCCAGCAGGTGCGCGTCGCGGTTGCTCGTCGGCCGCCGCGCTCGCCGGCTGCTGCGTTTCTGCGACAGCTGGCCGCAGCATCGGTCGCGGGTTGTGTCGGAGGCCGGGTCGATCCTCGTGGTGGGAACAGCACAACGGAGGAGAAGGCGATGACGAACAAGAAGGCGATGACGAACAAGAAGGCGGCGGAGGCCGCACCTGCCTTACCGCGGCAGCCCGGTGCTGGTACTCAACAGGCGCAACAGGCGCAACAGGCGCAACAGGTCAGTCCCGCCGACCTGCCCCGTAACCCGCAGGCCACCATTGCCTTGATCGACGTGGACAACATCGTGATCGGCCGCGACGGCCGCATCGATGCGGTGCGCGCACATGCCGCATTGGCGGAGGTCTACGTCCAACTCGGCAACGCCGAACTCAGCCTCGCCGTGGTGTCCGAGCCGACCCGTGTCGCGCTCGGTTCTGACGTGTGCTTCCGGTTCACAGGGTGGACGTGGCGTGCCGCGGAAATCGGCAAAGACGCCGCCGATCACCAGCTGTGTGACTTCGCGCTGACCGTGCTGGAACAGCGGATGGGGGCCCGCGTCGCCATCGCCTCGGGTGACCACATCTTCGCGGCACTCGCCGATGTGACCGATATCGAAGTCGTCGTACCTCGCGGTCATCACGGCGTTGCGCGGGCGCTGCGGCCCTACCTGCGAGTGCGTCGACCCGCAGACCGGCGCCAGTTCGAACTCGCGACCTGATCAGCTCGCAACCCACACAGTCGGCGACCAGATCAGCAAATGACCAGATCAGCAATCGACCAGATCCGCGAGGTGACCCGGTCATCTCGCGACCGGTCACTTCGCCCGCCAGCTCGAGAGGAGCTTCGTCATGAACTCATGCGTGTCTTGTCTGACATGGTGTATCGCGATCCCGGTGCTCTTCATCGCCGGGTTCGTGCTCGGACCCTGGCTGATCGTCCTGGCTGCCGTTGTCGTCCTGATCGCAGTGGCGATGACCCTGGGCTCCGGGTCGCAGTCCCGCGGGATCGATCGGTGCCCGACATGTGGGCGTCCATACGGTCCCATGTGCGGAACCTGTCAGGGGTGTGGTCCGGCGCGTCGCGGTCACTGGTGAGTCAGATCGTGCGAGTACCCCGGCGACGCCAGTCACCCGACACCGCGGTCACCCGTCGCCGCGAGTCACCCCAGCATTTGTGTCGGACGTCGGGGCGACAGTGAAGGTGAGGGCTGAGAAACCGACGCCCTCCACAGCCGTGGCCACCCTGGACCGGGGACAGGGTGGCCACGGTCCCAACAACCGAACAGTCCGAACATCAGCCCAACTGGGGGAATCATGCACATCAGCGCACATCTCGACATCGACGTGGTCGCCGTGGAGAACGACGACGTCGTCACCGTCCTGCTCGACCTGACCGCCCCGACCGGCGAAGTGGACGCATCCCGTCCCGAGCAAGCGGTCGTTGTCGTCCTCGATCGCAGCGGCTCCATGACCGGTCCGCCGCTGGAGTCCGCGAAGCGAGGTCTGCTCGCACTGGTCGACCGACTCGACGAGCGCGACTCCTTCGGGCTTGTCGTGTTCGATGACGTGGCGGAAGTCGTGATTCCGGCGGCGACGATCAGGCAGTTGGGCCGCGACTGCATCCGGCACGCAATCGGTTCGGTGCAGCCACGCGGATACACGGACATGTCATCGGGATACCTGCGCGGTTTGCAGGAGGCCCGCCGAGTTGTCGGCTCCGGTGGCGCCACGATCATCCTGTTGTCCGACGGCCACGCCAACTCCGGAATCACCGATCCGGCCAAGTTCCGCGACATGGGGGCCAAGGCTGCCTCGCAGGCCATCACCACCTCCACCATCGGGATGGGAGTGGGATACGACGACGAGATCCTGTCCGAGCTGGCCATCGGCGGCACGGGCAACCACAGCTTCGCTGAAGAAGCGGACTCCGCGGCCGCGGCCATCGCTAGCGAACTCGCGGGGCTGCTGTCCAAGACGGTGCAAGCCGCCAACCTGCTGATCAAACCGACCGGCACCGACGTCGCCACCATCACGGTGCTGAACGACCTGCCCAGCCAGGGTGTGGCCGGAGGCGTGCTCGTCGAACTCGGCGACTTCTACTCCGGCGAACAGCGGCGCCTACTCTTCAGCATCGGCGTCCCGGCCATGGCAGCACTGGGTCTGGCCATCGTCGCGGAGTTTGTGCTGGAGTTCGTGTCGATTCCCGAACTGGAGTCGCACACGATCATGATGCCCGTGTCGGTGAACGTCGTGCCGCTCGACGTGGCGAATGGTCGGGTGCCGGACGCCACCGTGCAACGCGAGAAGTTGCTCCTCGACATCCAGGCCGCCAAGCGCGACGGCGAGCGCGCCATGCGCAGCGGTGACATAGACGAGGCGAGGGCGTCGTTGGCTATGGCGCGGGGAGTCCTCACAACCCTCGGGCCCGACGTCGACGGGACGGTTGCCGAGGAACTGTCCGAGCTCGATCAGTCGATAGCGCTGCTGGATGACGACGTGTTGTCCGCCGTGCGCTTCACCAGCTCCAGCCGCACCAAACGGTCGCGCGGCTACTCCGGTCGTGAGCAGGGCGGCAAGGTCGACCCCGCATAGCCCGCCCGGACCACGCTGGCCCCACCCCCACCGCCCACCGCCCCCCGCCCGTTCCCGCCCCGGAACCCCCGATGTCGCCATATCCGGCGACATCGCGTCTTCGGTTGGCGGGGTTGCGGCAATCCGTCGGCGGGAGCGAGTGCGACCGGACGTTTCACCTCTCGCGTCACCGCTCCTTGCGAGGTTGTGGGTGGGCGATTCGCTCGTGCCCTCAGTGGTCGGAGGACCGCCGTGAAGCTGCCCGTGATCGGCTCGCGGGGTGACGGCGCGAAACGCCCCGCCTCGGCCCGCTGGATCAAGGCCGGCAGGCATACCGAACTGGGCCACCTGGCGTACCGAACAGGCTGGCTGGCAGCCCCAACAGGCCCTACTGGCACACAGAAGGACCCGATCCCGCCATCCCGTGCTCAAAGGTTGCCGGATTTGGCGAGATTGGTGAGGGCGTCCCATCATCGTGGTCTCAGTCGGGATCGTGAGACCCGGCTTGGCTGGTACCGGGGCTGGGGATGACGCCTGCGGGCGCCTCCGAGTTGCCCTCACGATCGGCTCATGACCAAGTGCTCGAATCCACCGCTGTCCCGTGCGCTGGCCCTCGCCTCTCGCCAAGGAGGTGTCCTGACGCGATCTCAACTCCACGGTGTCGGCGTGAGTCAGCGGACTCTCAGTCGGCGAGTCGCGGAGGGGTTGTGGTCGGCCCGCGGTAGAGACGTCGTGGTGCTGAGCGGAACTCCCGATGATCTGCTCACCCGCTCCCGGGTGGCGGGGTTGCGCCATCCAGGTGTTGTGCTCACCGGCGCTTCGGCCGCCGCTTTCATCGGTGATGGACCCTGGAGTGGAGTGGACTTGGGGACCCGGCCGTGGATCGTCGGACGCCGGCATCAGGTTCAGGCGGCGCGGGTGATCACTCATCCTGGGATCACCGCCAAGAGCGTTGGTCCGTGGCGCATCGCGGGTATCCGGGACACGGTCGTTGATCTCCTGAGATTCCTGCCTCTGTCAGAGGCGCGAACGGTGGCCTTTCAGGCCGTTCAGTCTCGGAAGCTCACCATGGATCAGCTTGCCGAGCAGGCTGGCCCCTTGCTGGGCTTGGCCGGGATGCGTCAGTTCGATCGCATCGTGCTGGACCTCGCGACGGGCGCTCATTCGCACGGTGAACGCGAGTTGGTATTGCTTCTGCGACGCGCTGGGATCACCGGCTGGCAGTCCAACGTCCGCGTCCGACTGCCCGGCGGGTACGCGGTAGCCGATGTTGCCTTTGCCGAACTGCGCATCGCCATCGAGGTCGACGGTCGCGCCTTCCACACGGACCGGCGGTCGTTTCAGCGAGACCGGACTCGGCAGAACCGCTTGGTCAGCGCCGGTTGGGAGGTCCTGCGCTACACGTGGGAGGACGTCACGCAACGGCCCGACCAGGTGATCGCCGAGATCGCGGCCGCGTGCTCCCGCGCCGGGGCGCGCTGAGCGTCACCAACCTCACGACGAGGAGCACATGGCGCGATCGCGGCTCCCGCTCAAGCCGGGCCCGCCGAGCGTCAGCAACCTCACGAAGCAGAACAAGTGGCGCGAGGAGCCGCCTGCTCGCGCGCCGGGGCACGCTCGGCGGCACCTCCTCGACCACTCCGCCGGATCCGATCGGGCCCAGGATCGGCGGGGAGGGTGCTGCCGGGAGGGCTTCCAGTCGCGTGCGGAATCGATACCGCACGCGCGATCGGGTCTTGGGGCTTGTGTCCGGCGAAAGTCAGGTGCTCCTCTGGGGACACCCGGAGCGGTTCGGACCCGGAAGAAGTTGCCACCCGATCGGAGCCGAACCGGATCCTGTCCAAGAACGTCACAAGACGTGCGGACCGGGAGTCCTCGTGGAACACCCACCACGGCGGTCGCCCCGTCCGACGGTGCGAGGCCGGACCCAGCCGCGCAGTTTGAAGGGACCACATCTGCTCATGAGATCGCGCACGCTCCCCACGGTTCTGCTCATGGTCGTCGGCGTTGTGCTGGCCCAAGTCGGTCTGTCTGCGGTGTCGGCCTCGGCTTCAGCCGCCCCCCTGCCCAGCCCCACCTCAGTGGCAACTCCGACCGGATCGCCCAGTCTCACTGTCACCGCAGCCGGAGCATCCCCGTCGGCTACCGTCCTTACGACCGGTTCGGCCGTGGAGCTGAAGTTCATCCACAGTGAATGGGGTGGCGGAGCCGGTCGCACCACCACCGCAACCATCACGAACACCGGTACTCAGCCAGTCAGTTCGTGGACGGTGAAGGTCCCCTACAGCGACGGCATCATCGACGTCTGGAATGGATCCGGTTCCAGTCGCAACGGCACATTGACGGTGAGCAACGCCGCCTGGAACGGCACGATCGCACCCGGAACCAGCACGACATTCGGGTTCAACGACACCTCAGCCAAGACACCAACCCCGCCGACATGTGACGCGACATTGAACGGATCGACCGGGGTTTGCTCCATCTTCGGAGCCGCACCCAGCCCCAGTCCGACTTCGACAACCACGCCGACGCCCACGCCCACGCCGACGCAGACCTCCCCGCCGACCGTGACGCCGACCGCGACCCCGACGCCCGCGCCGACCGTGACGCCCGCGCCGACCGTGACGCCCACCGCGACCCCGACCCCGACCCCGACCATGTCTCCGTCACCGACCCTGGCGCCAGGGATGCCGGCACTCCCCCTGTCGACGAACGGCAACAAGATCGTCGACGCTGACGGCAAGGAGATCGTGCTGCAGGGCGTCAACTGGTTCGGATTCGAGACGAAGAACCACGCGCCGCACGGGCTGTGGACGCGCGACTACAAGGACATGCTCGCGCAGATCAAGTCACTGGGATTCAACGTCATCCGGTTGCCGTTCTCGCTGCAGGCACTGACGTCGAACACCTCGTCGGGGATCGACTTCGGGGGTGGGAAGAACGCCGGTCTGGCGAACAAGACGCCTCAGCAGATGATGGACGAGATCATCGCCGAAGCAGGTCGCCAGGGCCTGATGGTCATCCTCGACAATCACTCCCAAGCTGATGATGGGTTCCAGTACGACCTTTGGTACGGCCAAGGCGGCTTCACCGAGGATGACTGGGTCGCGCGCTGGCGAGAGCTCGCGCAGCGGTACCGGAACGCGCCGAACGTGATCGGTGCCGACCTGAAGAACGAGCCGCACGGTTCCGCGACCTGGGGCACTGGCTTGACCACCGACTGGCGCCGAGCGGCTGAGCGCGCCGGCAACGCCGTTCTGGCCCAGAACCCTGATCTGTTGATTCTGGTCGAAGGGATCGAGAATCAGGTTGAGGGCGGCCAGCAGCTCGACGCTCACTGGTGGGGCGGCAACCTGGAGGGCGTGAGGAAGAACCCCGTGCGCCTGGACGTCGGCCACAAGGTCGTGTATTCGCCGCACGAATACGGTCCCGAAGTGTGGACTCAGCCGTGGTTCTCCGCCCCCGACATGGCAGCCGTGCTCGCCGACCGCTGGCTGAAGGGTTTCGGCTACATCCACGACGAGAACATCGCGCCGATCCTGATCGGTGAGTTCGGCGCCAAGGACGTCAGTACTGCCTCCCTCGAAGGGCGCTGGTTCCGTCAGTTCGCCGACCACCTTGGTCAGAAGGGCATGAGCTGGACCTTCTGGGCGTGGAACCCCAACTCCGGTGACACCGGAGGTGTTCTCACCGACGACTGGACGACGGTCCACCAGGACAAGGTGTCGCTGCTCACCGCACTGATGCGGCGCGAGCGGATTCCGTACGGTGCAACCTCGACCCCGACCCCGACCCCGACCCCGACCGCAACGGCAACGCCGACCCCGACTGCAACGGCAACGCCGACTCCCACCCCGACTCCTACCGTGACGGCAACGCCCACTCCCACCCCGACTCCTACCGTGACGGCAACGCCCACTCCCACACCGACGCCCACCAGCACCGGGCTCAGTGTTCGTTTCGTCCGCGGTGACGCGTGGGCAACTGGGTACTGCGCCACCACGGAAATCGCCAACAAGACGCCCCAGAAAGTCGACACCTGGACTCTGACGTTCACGTTGCCTTCCGGCACCTCGATCTACAACTCCTGGAGTGGCAAGGTCACTCGTTCCGGCGACACCTACACCGTCACCCCACCGACATGGGGAGCGAAGATCAACCCCGGCCAGACCGTCTCGGTGTTCGGCTACTGCGCCAACGGGACGGGAATGCCCACCAGCAGTTCAGTGCGATAGCCAGTTCGGTCCGACTACCCCCTGCGCAGGACGTGATGTCGCCGCATCTGGCGACATCACGTCCTCGGTTGGCGAGGTTGCGGCAATCGGTCGGCGAGCTCAGGTGCCAATCCCTGGACGCGGAAGCTCAGGCCGCTCGCCGACTCCGGCCCGCAATTGGGACCCGCAACCTGGAATGGTGCCCTGCCTGACCTGCGACCTCGCGCGCAGATTGCCGCTTGTCGGCCACCTCGTGCCGCGAGGCAGCCACATGCGGCGCGATAACGGCATTGAGTCGGGCGGCGGCGGGTGGCGGCTGAGTCAGGGCGGTGAGTCGGGCGGGCGGTACCTGATACCGGCGACTGACGAAGGGTGGCTGCAGCGGGTCGTCCCCGGGCCGGTCACGCCTGGTGGTGCCGCAGTGAGGACGCTCGCGGAGTCAGCCGGTACGGGAGCAGAACGTGCTCGTGGTCGCCACCCTTCATGACGCGCAACGCCAACTTGGCAACGACGTGGCCACACTCGGGCCCCATCAGACTGACGGTGGAGATCGGGGGTGATGTGAGTCCGTCCAGCAGGCTCTCGCCGAATCCAACCACGAGCACGTCGGAGGGAACCCGGCGTTGGCCGTGCTCGGTGATGGCAGCCAGCGCTGCCTGGTTGTCTCCGGTGAGTGCGTACACAGCGTCGCAGCCGGCGGCGAATGCTCGCTCCAACTGGGTGGTGGGACTCTCGGATAGATCCACCTCGATGATCTGGGGCGCCACCCCGTGATCGGAGCACCAACTGCGGTAGCCGGTCGTCGTGGGGTGGCGGGCTATTGACGTCACGTGTCGATTCACCAACAGGCCGGGATGTTTCGCCCCCTGATCCCTCAGGTGGTCCATGACATCTCGCACCACCATCACGTGATCGTGGCCGACCGTCGAGAACTGCCCGTGCGCCTGCGGGTCGCCGGCGACGATGCGGGGGATTGAGCCCGGCAGTTCGCGGACGGCGGCATCGGAGGTGGGGTCATCGGTGACGGTCAGCACGGCGTCCACCGGGAGGTGGCGCATGCTGTCGACTGCCGTATCAGTCACGGTGAGCACTCCGACTCCCGCTGCCGTCAACTCCTCGGTCAGCGCGAACATCAGCCCGGGCCAGAATCCGGTTTCGACGAAGCCTGGCAGCAAGGACAGGTGACGCCGCAGCAGGATTCCCAGGATCGGTGCCTGGCCGAGACGCAATGCCCGCGCTTGGGGGTTGCTCCGGTATCCCATGCGTTTGGCGACAGCGCGGACATGCTCGCGGGTGTGTTCCGACAGGCGGCCGGTTCCGTTCAAAGCCGCAGACGCAGTGGTCCGTGACACCCCCGCCCGCAGTGCAACCTGCGCGAGGGTGACCTGATGCCCGGTGTTGTTGGTCACTACATGGCCTCGCACACGCTCTCCGGTCGACCTTCGCGTTGTCTATCACTGCTGATGGGATGGTGTCAGGTCCCTCGACGATCGCGGTTCCGCTCTGGCGATTGACCTGATGGACTACTCAAGGGGGATCCTGTCGATACCGTCGACGCTGTGACTGACACCTATCAACTGACACTGCCCCTGACGCGATTCGTGCTCATTGCCGGGGCCATTCTGACTTTTCTCGCTGGTGTCCAACTGTTCGTCTTGAGTGACTACACCGCCGACTACTTTGCATGGACGATCGCGGCGGGATCGACAGCCGCGGTCCTGGGTTCGTTCTATTGGACGGCTGCCCTCTTGGCTTTCCTCAGTTGGCGCCGTCCCGAGTGGGCGTATGCGCGAGCCGGCGTCGTTGGGGTGACCTTCCTCCTGTGGGCGACGTTGGCCACCATCTTGATGCACCTGGGGAACTTCCATCTGCAGGGTTCCGGGGTGGGACGGTGGTCAGCCTGGATTTGGTTGGCCCTCTATGTCATCTATCCGATTCTGGTGACAGCCGCATTGGTGCTTCAGTTTCGGGCCGGCGGAGTCGACCCACCCCGCACCGCACCTCTCTCTTCGGCGTATCGATACGCACTGGGCGTCGCCGGTACGGTGTCCGTGATCCTCGGCGTGATGATGTTGATCCTCCCCGCGGTCGTGGCCGAATACTCTGCAACCCCGCTGACACCGTTGACATCGCGTTCGATCGGATCGTGGTTGCTGGCGTTGGGTGTCATCTACGTAGTCATGATGGTGGAGAACGACGCGGTCCGCATCCGTCCACCGGCTGTCGCCTCCGGTGTCGGCGCCGTTCTCCTGGCGATCGTGCTGGCTCGTTACTGGCCAGCAACTGAACTGGGGTGGACTGCGTTGGGCATTCCTATTGTTCGTGGCAGTCCCGGCGACTTTGGGCATCGCCGGGCTCTACTCGGGGCGAGTCAGAGGATCGTCCGGGATGGGTTCCTCATGACACCCCAAGCCCGTCCTTGGCGACTGCTTCGAACCAACGGTGGGGCAGTACACGCTTGGCCACCAGCGCGATTCGGTCACGCCCCGGACCGACGGAGATCCGGCGCCGCGGGCGTCGGGCGTCCAGTTGCGCGGCGATGACACGGGCCGCAGCGACCGGGTCGGCACCATTGCTCTCGTCGTGCTCCATCACGCGCACGGCCCGCCGGAATGCGGATGTGTACGGTCCACTACCCGCGGCAGCCTCCCGTCTGCCCGACGTGAAGTCGGTGCGGAAGTTGCCGGGCTGGATCAGCGTGACGTCCACACCGAACGGAGCGACTTCGTACGCGAGCGCCTCGGCCCAGCCCTCGAGAGCGAACTTGCTCGCGCTGTAGTAGGCCTGGAACGGGATTCCCACCTGACCTCCGATGCTGCTGATCAGCACGATCCGACCCGAGCGCGCCCGCAGTGCCGGAAGGGCCTCGGTGGCCACCCGCACCGCCCCCCAGAAGTTCGTCTCGAACTGGGCCTTTGCCTCGGCTGGAGTGGTGGTCTCCACTGGACCCGCGAGGCCCCAACCAGCGGCCAGCACCAGCGCGTCGATGTTGCCGCGGTGCGCCACTGCACTGGCCACGCCCTCACGCACTGACTCGTCGCTGTCGACGTCCATCACCAGTCCACGCCAGCCGGCCCCAGCGGTGCCTCGGCGGCTGGCTCCGATCACGGTCCACCCGCGGGAAGTCAGCACGTTCGCGGTGGCGCGGCCGATACCCGCGGATGCCCCCGTCACCAGGGCGACCCGCCCGGTGGCGGGCCCGGCGTTGTGCGGCGAGCCGGTGGCGGGGGCGCCGTTGTGCGGCGAGCCGGTGGCGGGGGCGCCGTTGTGCGGCGAGCCGGTGGCGGGGGCGGCGTTGTGCGGCGAGCCCGAGCCCGAGGGGGAAGGGTCCGAGGGGGAAGGGTCCGAGGGGGAAGGCGAAGTCACGGCCACTCCTTCAGGTGTGCGCGGAGAAACCGAGACACTGCCTTCGCAGTCACCCGTCGCCCGCAGCAGTCGGGTGGTTGTCACCACCCCTGAGGGTGAACCTACCGTCGCAGCGGTGGGGAACCAGCAAGATTCTCAACCGCTGCGACGCCGCGGCCGGATCACCGGGTTTCGCAGGCGACCTTGTTTCCGTTGGGATCCAGCGCACTGTGTACCTGCAGGTACAGGCGCTTGCACACGATCGGTCGCTGGAAACCCTTCTTGACGATACGGTCGGCAGCCTTCTTGCTCTTGGCCACCCCGCCGCTGTAGTCCTGCCGCAGTTCGGAGCATGACCCGGTGCCGGCTTTCATCTCGGCGTGACCGGTGGCCGGGACCGCCACCGTTGCCGCGGTCAAGGTCAAGATCCCGGCGATGGCGGCTATGCGAGGTCGTACTGTCATGGGGTTTCCTTCTCTCGGTTGCAGGACCGGCCTTGTGGTCCTTGGTGTTGTTGTGGATCGGTCGTCCGGTCGAGGAGCCGCGGGGTCAGCGCGGGATGAAACCTTGGTCGAGATCCCAGGGGCGGATCGGGCTATTGGCGATGAGCCAGGTCTCGATGTCCTTCATCCACCCCGTCAGGACGAGCACTCCGACGAGGATGAAGACTGCACCAAGTCCGCGGCGGAACCAGCCGTCAGGGTCGGCGGCCCACCGTGCTCCGCGGACGGCGCGCTGGCCGAGGAGTGCGATACCCAGCAGGGTTCCGCACAGTCCGGCGACGTAGGCCAGGAGCAGGAGCATCCCGAATGCGGCGTCGGCGGGCAGCACCGTGACGATCACATATCCGTACAAGGGGGAGCAGGACGTGAAGACCGGTCCGAGGGCTGCCCCGGTGAGGATCAGCCCCAGAGTCCCGTCGGTGCGGCGCGCGGCGCTGAGTCGGGCGCTGGAGCGAGCCTGTAGTCCCAATGCCGTACTGGCTCGTTCCCACAGATGCGGGAACAACGACACGACACCGAGCACGATCAGCAGGCCACCGGACACCCATTCCCACACCGAGGTGGGGATCCCGATCAGGGTGGTCGTCGCCTTGAGCAGGAGGGTGAAGACGATGATCGACGCCCCCAGGGAGGATGCGATGATCACGGGCCCACGGATACGTGATCGCTGTCTCGTCGCGACTGCCACGGACCCAGAGCCGCTCGAGGCTTGACCGTTGATCGGAGTCTCCGCAGCGACCGAGCCTCCGACGATGATGGGGAGCAAGGGAAGCACGCAGGGCGCCAGCGTGGTGAGCACACCGGCGATCAGGGCGCCGAGAAGGGCGATCATCAGACCAGTTGACTGTCGATCTCATCGACAGTGGTCGAACCGGTGAACTTCGTCAGTTCCTTGCCGTCGGGAGCGATCTGGACGAACGTGTGCTGGGTTGTGACACCGTACTCCTGCTTCAAGTCGGTGTTGTCGTCATAGTCGACACTGACGACAGTGAGCCCCTCGGGGATCGAGGTCGACTCCAAGTTGCCCTTCGCCTCCTGGCACGTCGGACACCAGGTCGCGTTGAAGAAGAGCACGACATCGCCAGCCGCGTACTTCGACGAATCCGCCTGATAGTCCGCGTAGCTGATGAACGCCCCGGGCACCGTTGCCGGCTGCGATGGCTTCTTGCCGTCGGGCGTGGGCTTCGAGTCGGGTTCCGCGGGCGTGTTCGACGTCACGGGAGCGGGGGTGGCCGCGGGGTCGGCGGCGGTCGAGCCCGATCCGGACGAGCACGCCGCCAACGAGAGAAGCAGCACCGCGGCGATTCCCGGCACCGTCGCTGCGTTTCGAGTGATGGTCACTGTCGTCTCCTTCGGTGAGGCTTTGCGCGTTTCGCTGCTGTTCTTGGGGCTTTGTCCGTCACTCAAGGACAACTCATAAAGCCGCTTCGCGAAAGTTGGATTCGATTACCAGAGTCTTACGGTGGTGGGAGTTCACCGCATCGGCAAGCCCGCTTCACCGCAGGGCGGGTGATCGACTCTCAGGTGCGGCTCCGGTGCGTATGCGTAGGCTCCGGTCGAACCGCGCGGTTGCGACCTGGCCCCTCACTCCCGGACGATCACATGAGAACACCCGCTGGGGTTGTCAGCCTTTCGATAGGAGCAGACCATGGCAGAACTCGACGACCGATTCGAAGCAGCGGTTGCCGCATCGAAGACGCTGACGAAAGCGCCGGACCAGGACGTCATGCTGCAGATGTATGCCCTGTTCAAGCAGGCCAACGAAGGTGATGTTGCGGGCAAGCGGCCAGGTTTCACCAACCCGGTCGGACGCGCGAAGCACGATGCCCGCGCCAAGATCGCCGGCATGTCGAGTGACCAGGCGAAGCAGGACTACATCGCGTTGGTCGACTCCCTGAAGTAAGGCACCGGGTGGAAAGCCGTGCCTGGCCATGGGGTGGCCGACCCGCGGTTGCATTCGAGAACGAGAGGCGCTCATGAGTCGACTGCTCAAGACCGTTGCACTGCTCGTCCTGGGCGTCCTCACACTCGGACTCGTGTGGCTGATGGGAATGCGCAACAAGCGGTCAATCGTGGTGCGCACGCAACGGCGGATCAACCGTGCCGTCTTCAACCCGCGCCAGATGAAGACCGCAGGGCGGCCTGGCGCCTACGCCGGGATCGTGCACCACATCGGACGGACGTCGGAGCGGGACTACCGGACACCGGTCGGGGTCATGCCGACGGACGACGGTTTCGTGGTGGCGCTCGTGTACGGCAGCGAGACGGATTGGCTGAAGAACGTGCTGGCGCGGGGTTCAGCCACCATCACCCACGACGGTCGGACTTACGACGTCGACCAGCCGGCAGTTGTGCCCCTCGCCTCGGTTGCGGACGCCTTCCCTGAGTCGGAGTTGCGCAGCATGCGGGTGGTAGGGGTACGCGAGTGCCTGCGGGTCCGGAGGGTGCCCCTAGGTGCGGCCGGCAGTTCCGCCGCGGAGCCCATCTGACCCTCCGAACCACGAGGCGAATCAGTGACGTCGCCCTCGCGAGCCAAGCTTCCGATCAGCGTCAGCGCAGCTGTCCCCACTGATCGGTCGTCAGCGCCGAACTCGTCACGCTCGGGGGTGAAGGCGCGAACGGGCATGTGCGGCTCTGCGTGAGTTCCTTCCCCTGGATCACGAAACGGTCGATCGGCTTGTTCACGCACGACGACGACGTCGCTCCCCAGATGACGTGCTGACTGCTCTTGTACTTCAGCAGTGGCCGGTCGAAAGCAGCCTGCATGCTCTTGGCCCATGCCAGGGGAGTGGAACCGTCCTTGGTGGCGTTTGCCAGCAGGACCGGAACGTCGCCCAACTTGGCGCGCTGCTTGTTCTTGGTGACCAAGGGGATCGGATCCGGGTCGATGGAGTTGAGCCCGCGACACCCGATCGCGTACATCATGGACAACGAGCCGCCGAACACCGGGTAGTCGCGCGCGTTGACCTGCGAGATCTGAGTCTCCTGTTTCGCTGTGAGTCTCTGGTCGTAGTCCAGGCAGTTCACCATGGAGAAGCCGCCACCCTCGTTGCTGTTGGGAAGTTGCTTCCACGCGGCCAGGCGAGCTCGGGCCAGTTCGGACTGCTCATCTGTTCCGCGCGCAAGGTTGACGATCTCCGCCGCCGCCGACAGATCGCCCCACGCGCTCTGGAATGCGACGAAGTTGCCCGCCACGTCGAGCCAGTCCCAATGAGAGAACACGCCACCGTTGTCCAGTGGTATCGGAGTCTCTACCAGGGAGTCGCCCGTCTCCATGACCGCCTGGTAAGCGCTCGGGTCGTGGTTGCGGATGAACTGCAGTGCGAGGTCTTGCGCGGTGCCGCCGATCTCCGGCAGTCCGATGTAGTTGCTGGACGGGTCGATATTGCCGTCGAGGACCAGTGCCCGCACCTTGTCGGGGTACTTCAGCGCGTAGACATAGCCGATCCGCGTGCCGTAACTGGTTCCCCAGAACGTCAGCTTGCGGTCTCCGACAGCCTTGCGTAGCTGCTCCAGATCGCGCACGACGTTGTTGGTCCCCATGGCCCCCGCGATATTGCGTGCGTTGCGGACGCATGCACGGTTGGCGGCGGCCAAGTCCGCGGCCGACTTGCGTTGGACTGTTGCCCAATTGGGGGTGGTGGTGTCGGCCGGCCGGATGGGCCAGGGGCCTTCACAGGTCCCGAGGCTCGGCGTCGACGCACCGATTCCACGGGGATCAAACGCCACGAAGTCGAAGCGCTTCCGTACCGCCGGTGACATACGGGCGGCGACGGAGTCGATGAATTCGGTACTCGGGCCCCCTGGCCCACCGGCGTCCCAGAACAGTGAGCCGATGCGCTGGTCCGCGGTGCCCGTGGCTGGGATGCGCGCCAGAGCGATCCGGACGGTTCCACTGCCGGACTTGCCGTAGACCTTGGGCACCTTGACGGTGGCGCATTGCTTGTCCGGCTGGGCGTCGGAGGGGCAGTCCGCCCAGTTGACCGTCGACTGCGACGCCACCGGTGCTGACGCGGCAGGGGCCGCGATGCCCGTGGATCCCGACGCGTTGCCGGGGGCAAGCATGATGTTCCCGCCTGCCACCGCGGCAACTGCGAAGGTGGCCACCATCGAGTGGCGGGGGAGCTTCCGTTCAGAGCGCGGTCTTTCGGTCGGCGAGGCAGCGGCAGTCATACGTTCAGTGTTCAGGCTCGACCCGACGCCCTGCAACCCGCCTCGCTGGCGGGTGACCGGTGAGGATCACAGACCCGGCCATGGATTGAAGAGTGATCGGGGTCAGTGGCGTCGCTACCTGCCCAACCTGAGGTATGCCATTGTCGTCAAGGAGCCCTGACCGGCGTGCGCAGGAGGTCCTGAAGTGCAGGCGTCAGGTACGTGAGGTGATGGTGTGACGGAACGGATGGACCACGCGGAGAACCCACGCTGCACCAACGCCGTCGACATCCTGTGGATCCCACTCGGTGCTGGCGCCCATGCTGCACGAATCAGTGGCCGGATCTTCGAGGCCGTGGCTGCGGCGCTCCAGCGGCGGCGAGCCTGCGACCTCTACCATTCGGCGTTGCAGATCCACACGCCCGAGGGTTGCTATGTGGTCGAGCAGACACCCGTTCCGGCAATCGGCAGTCCGGTGAACCGCGGCGTTGTGGCGGGGGGTGTCGTGGGGTTTCGGCCTGCGGGGCGGTGGCGGATCTTCCGTTACGAGATCCGCCGCTGGCGCCATGGCGTGATTCCAGACGCCAACTACGCGGTGGGTGGGCCGCAACGTCTGACGCAGGACCCCGCAGTCGTGCGTCGTGTCCTGGCCGTGGTCCCCGATGTCCCCACCCCGGTGTGGGGACGCGACGAGTTGCGAACGGGCGAGATGTGGAACTCCAACAGCATCGTGTCCTGGGTGTTGACCAGCAGCGGTGTCGACACCACGAGGATCAATCCACCGACTGGTGGTCGCGCCCCCGGCTGGCGTGCCGGGCTGGTGGTCGCGGCTCGTATGGCTCGCTGACAAGACCCGGCAGTACAGTCGAAAGGCCTCGGGTGAGGCGCCGGCCAGGGTTCGATCGAGGAGCTCGAGAACGGCCGGATCGAGCGATTGGTGTGGGTATGTCGCGAGTGGTCCACTTCGAGATCCAGGCCGATGACCTGGAACGAGCCAAGAGTTTCTACGGGGCGGTGTTCGACTGGAAGTTCGAGGACTACGGCCACTTCACCGGATCCCCCTACTGGGGTGTCGTCACGGGCCCGGATGAGGAGATGGGCATCAACGGCGGGCTGATGCCGCGTCCCGCTCCTGCCCCGGGGCCAGGACACGGACTGGCCGCATTCGTCTGCACCATCGGGGTGGAGGACTTCGACGAAACCGCCGCGAAGGTACTTGCCGCGGGCGGTCAGGTCGCACTGCCCAAGATGGCGTTGACCGGTATGGCGTGGCAGGGCTACTTCCTCGACACCGAGGGCAACACGTTCGGCGTGCATCAACCCGACCCCGAGGCGAGGTAGCCGCTGCTCCCTCGACACGTGGCTTGGCGCGGTTCGCGGCGCGACAGCTATGCCCGGATCCGGGCTATGCGTTGGGCTGTGCCGAGCGGCCGGGCAGGCCGGGCAACGACGGCAGCGCTCGGCGCAGCGCCGACTTCACCATGCCGGTCATCAGCGTGCCGCGCTGCAGTGTCGTTGCCGTGAGCACACCGCCGAACATCGCGCCCGCGACGCCGCACGTCACGATGTCCTGCCCGGTCAGGTACAGCCCGGGAATCGGAGTCGTGGGTTTGAGGAATCCCTGCCGCAGTCGCTGCGGGGTGTGGTCCAAGCCGTACAACTCACCGCGCGAGTAACCGGCGAAGTGTTGCGTGGTCAACGGTGTGGAGATCTCGGCGATGGCGACCTGCCCCCTCAGTTGCGGCAACTGCGAGAAGACGGCTTCGAGCATGCGATCGGCCAGCCCGTCCTTGAAGGCTTGGTACTCGGAATCGCGGCGTTTCCACCTGCTGCCTTGCCAGTGCTCGAACCATTCGTATGGCGCTGCGGTGATGACGTCCACGGTGGAGTGCCCGGGATGACGGCGCTCGAAGTCCGGGTCCTTGGCCGCGGGGAACGACACGTATACCAGCGGCAGGTCCGCTTCCGGGTCTGTGCGGCTGTCGCGGAAGGTGCGGTCGTAGTCGTCGTTGGGGTAGATCCACAGGTTGTGCTTCGGCAGTTCCAGCTCCTCTGCCGTCTTGTCGAACCCGAGATACAGGCACAGGTGGCCCATCGACGGCGACACCTGGGTGAGGTCGGTCAGCAGCCCCTTGCTCTGGGCGACATCGTGCGGCAGCAGGTGCGTGAAGGTATTCACGACGCCGGCATCACTGACCACGATCGGCGCCCGGATGACCTTGTCGTCGGCGGCCATACGGACACCGACGGCATGACCGTCCTCGATCACGATCTCAGCGACTTCGGCGTTGATGAGGACCGTTCCACCCGCGCGCTCGATCACAGGGATGATCGACTCCGCGATCACCCCCGACCCACCGACGGGGTAGTAGCCACCCCGGAAGTAGTGACTGGCGACCAGGGCGTGCATGGCGAAACTGGACTGCGCGGGAGGCAGCCCATAGTCACCGCATTGAGCAGTGAGCACGGCGATCAAGCGCTGGTCGTCCGTGAGTTCCTCGAGTACCTGGCGGGTCGTTCGGTCCGACCAGCGCCGGAAGTTGCGTTTGAGCAGTGGGCCGGCGAGCGCCGCAATGGCGCTGGGAAAGGTCTTGCTGGCCTGGAAGGGCATCGAGGCGGACACGGCGGCACGGACAGCATCGAAGTAACCGTCGATCGCCGACTCTTCGGCAGGGAACCACGACACGAGCGCGTCACGCAGATTCCGCCGTCCCTTGGGCAGGTCGTAGATGTCGCCGTCGATGATCACGCGGTCGTAGACATCCCCCATGTCCGCCCACTCGATGCGGCCGTCGCTGATGTCGTCGAACACCCTGCGGGTGGGCGAGCCGGGGGAGACGTCTCCGACGTAGTGAACCCCGACGTCCCACTCGTAACCAGGTCGATGGAAGACGTGCGTGTAGCCGCCGGGCGTGTAGTGCCGTTCTAGCACCAGCACCTTCTTGTCGCCATGTTTCGCCAGCATGGCCGCACAGGCCAAGCCCCCGATCCCCGAACCGATGACGATGGCGTCGTAGTCATCCGTCACCGGGTGACGCTTGTAGGGCTGGGCAGTTCTCCTGCTCATCGGGCATCTCCCACCTGGACTGGTTGCGCCGCCTGTTGGTGCTGTTCTGCGATTGTCCCGCACCGGTGTGTGGTCATCGGCCCCGGTCATCCATCGGTCTGCCCCGCCGGGTGCTTCGGGTTCCCGCGCCTGTTGCCCTGGGGGCGGTCGATGTGCTGCCTGGGGAGCGGTTCGGCTACTTGCGCCGCTTCGGAGGTCCGGAGTCGGTGTGTCGGTCCCGGCGAACCTTCACCTTGTTGCCCTTGATCCTGGTGGAGGACAGGGCGCGGATCACGTCCTTGGCCGCATCTGACGGAACCTCAACCGTCGTGAAGCGGTCGGAGATGCGTACTGCGCCGACGTCGGCGCCCGTCAATCCTGTCTCGTTGGCGATCGCGCCCACAATGTCTCCTGGGCGGATCCCGGCATCGTGACCCGCACCGATGAACAGTCGATCCCTGCCCTTGCCCGGTGCTCGGGAGGAGTCGAAGTCCCTTCTGCCGCCCTTCCCGCCCTTCCCGCCTTTTCCTCTTCTTTCGCCCTTTTCACCGTGCCGACTTTCACCGTGCCGACTTTCACCGTGCCGACCGTCTCCACCGAGCCGACCGTCTCCACCACGACCGGACTCGCGGTAACCCTTGCGTCCGCCGCTGTCTCGATCTCGGTCCCGGTCTCGGTCTCGGCCCCGGCCCAGGTCCCGGCCCCGCCCCCGGCCCCGATCCCTGCGATGGTCACGGTCCTGGTCACGGTCACGGTCGCGGCGGGCTTCCACCACCGGGATGTCCTCCTCGCCGGCGTCACCGATGGTCGCGAGGTGCGCCATCTTGATCGCGGCGAGCGCGACATCGTCGGGGTCGAAGTCATCGGTGAGGGAACCCAGCAAGCCGCGGTAGGCGTCGAGGTCGTCGTCCTGACAGATCCCCGCCAGGACCGCGCGTGTGGTGGCCATGCGACGCTCCCGCAACTCGGCCGAGGTCGGGATCCGGCCGATCTCGATGTGTTGCTTGAGCGTCCGTTCGATGCTGCGGATCAACCGCTGTTCGCGCGGCTCGGCGATGGTGATCGCTGAGCCCTCCCGACCGCCACGCCCCACCCGACCGATCCGATGGACGTACGACTCCGGTGCCGCCGGCACATCGAAGTTCACCACGTGCGTGAGTTGGTCGATGTCCAGACCACGAGCGGCCACGTCGGTGGCCACCAGCAGTTCGGCATCTCCTCGGCGCAGACGGTTCATGACGCGGTCCCGCTGCCGCTGGTCCATGCCCCCGTGAAGCCCTTCGGCCCGGTAGCCGCGACCGTTGAGGGTCTCGGTCAGTTGGTCCACCTCGTCACGTGTGCGGCAGAACACCAGCGCCGCGGTAGGGGACTCCAGGTCCAGGATCCTGCCCAGCAGCGCCACCTTGTGGGCCCGGGCCACGATGTAGACGGTCTGCTTGATCGCGGGCCGTTCGCCCTCGGGCAATACCTCGCGGGGAATCTCGATGCGCTCGGGATCGGTCAGATGCGCCTTCGCGATCCGGAGGATGCGCTTGGGCATGGTCGCCGAGAACATCACCGTCTGACGTTGTGTGGGGGCCTGCTCCAAGATGGCGTCGAGGTCCTCCGCGAACCCCATATCGAGCATCTCGTCGGCCTCGTCCAGTACGACGGTCGTGACGTCGTCCAGGACCAGGACCTTCCGCTCGAGCAGGTCCAGTGCCCGCCCGGGAGTCGCCACGACGATGTCCACACCTCGTTTGAGAGCGCTGATCTGCCGACCGATCGGTTGACCGCCATACACCGGCAGAGTGCGGGTCCCGAATGGGCGGCCATAGCGGTGGATCGCCTCGGCCACCTGCATACACAGTTCTCTCGTCGGCGCCAGTACCAGGGCAGTCGGGCTGGTCCCGCCAGTGTTGTCGGCGCGCTCACTGAGCATCGGTAGGGCGAACGCCGCGGTCTTTCCCGTGCCCGTCGCTGCTTGGCAGAGGAGATCCTTGCCGCTGAGCATCTGGGGTATCGCCGCTCGTTGGATCGGCGTCGGCGCCTCGTATCCGAGTGCTGCGAGGCTGGTGACCAGTTCCGGTCTCAACCCCAAGCTGTCGAATCCAATCTCATCCAGCGTTTGGCCGGGGTCTTCCGAGCTGAGTTCGGCTTGATCCGAGGTGGGCGCGGAATGCTCCGACCCGCGTTCGGTGTCTTCTTGCCCCGACCCTAGGTCGGTGTGTTCCGAGGTCGGTCCGTTGTCCGCGTGCACGTGCCACATCCCATCCGCCGCAACGCCGTCGCGGGTCGTTCGGAGCGTAACGCAGTGCGCAACGCGTGGCCGATTCCCGCAGACGGGGGCTCACCTCCGTCGTGGGCTCTGAGGCCCAGGTTCCAACCTCCCGAGTGCCGCGACCACGCCACATGTGACGGGGTCACGGCACGAGGTGGCGGGTTCAAGTCCCTTTCGCGGTGAGCTGGGGAGACTTCCGCCCTCGGCTCGGAGGCCCCGGTTCCCCATTCCCGGATGCCGCGACCACGCCACATGTGACGGGATCACGGCTCGGTGTGGCGGGGTCGAGTCATTCTCGTCGCGGCTCGGGGGTCCCCGGTCCCTGTCGGCTCGGTGGCTCTGGGCTCAGCCGCTCGGGGTCCGGCGGTTCGGGGTTTGTGGGTGAGCGGTGTCCACCGCTGGGTTGCGTCCCATAACGCCCAGCGGTGATTTGACCGGTGTTCGTGTGCGGTTCAACCACGAGCTCGCGCGCAGAATGCCGCGAGCCCGCCACCCGGTGCTCAGATCACGCCACCTGCGGCGAGGTCCCGTCGTTGGCGGTGAGGCTTTGTCGGCCGCAGCGAATCAGGTTGCCAGGGCTTCCGGGTCGGGGGTGTCGGCCAGGGCATCAACCTCGCTCTCGACCTTCCAGGACGGCTTGCGGAACAACCAGAACAGGAACGGCATGGCGAGGAACGCCCCGGTCCCGATGACCACCACCGCGACGTAGGCGCCGGTCGACATCCCGGTCGCCTCTTCCGTCGGGATCATCGAGACGATAAGTCCGAGCAGGCACACGAGCAGTCCGACCCCGATCACGGCGACGAGTCCGACCCATTTGCCCGGGATCCGGTAGGGGCGCGGTGTATCGGGTTGGGAGATGCGCAGTTTCACCAAGGAGACAAGCATCATGCCGTACATGATCAACGTCATATTCGTCTGGATGATCGCGAACAGGAACCACGCGTTCTGTACGGATCCCAGGAGTCCGTAGCCCAGGGCCAAGACGGAACTCACAGCCGCCTGACCCAGGATGATGACGACGGGCATACGGTTGCGGTTCTCCTTCTGCAACGCAGGCGGCAGGTTGCCGCCTACCCGCCCGGCCACCACCAATCCTCGCGACGGGCCACCGAGGATCTGCACCAGAGCCGCAGCCAAGCCGGTGACCAGGAGGAATGCGAGAACCGCGGTCATCCAACCGACATTGAACTGGTCGAAAATCGCCTCACCGGACTGGATGAGGCCCGTGACGATGTTGATGTCTCCGCTGGGGATCACCACGGCAAGTGCGAGCGTGACGGGCGCGAAACACAGGAAACACAGGGCAACCGCGATCAAGTTGGAGCGAGGAATGGTCCGACCCGGGTTCTCGACGTCGCCGCTGTGGATCGCGGAGATCTCGATGCCGGAGAACATGAGCAGGGCGCCGGAGATGAACGCGACATTGCTGAAGCTGATATCGGGGACAAGGGCGTCAGCCGAGATTTCCATGGCAGGGGGATTGCCAGGCGACCAAGAACGCGACCGCGAACCCCACCAACAGCACCGCCGGAATCAGGGTCCCGGCGATGACGGAGTACCAGGCGAATCCCTTCGCCACACGCAATCCACGCAGGGCCATCGCGGCAGCCAACCAAGTGACCAGCACCACGATCGGGATCAGGAACGCGGGGCTGTTACTCAGGTTCGGGTCGATCGGATACGCCGCTTGCAGAGCGAGAGTGCCCATGATCCCGGGCCACGCCACCACGAAGTTGGCGAACTCCAGCCAAATGATCATGAACGCGGCCGCTTCGCCGAAGGCAAGTCGCGTCCACACGTAGATACCACCGGTACGGGGCCAGGTGGAGCCCATCTCGGCCGATGCCATGGCCGTCGGTCCGAGGAACAGCACGATCGCCGCGAGGAACAACACGATCGAACCGAGACCGAAGGTGGCCAACTGCGGGGTCGTGTTGACGTTCGCCAGGAACGAGAAGGTGAAGATGGCGAGGCCGGTGACACCGAAGACCTTCTTGCGGGTGACCCCGGGGGCCGGGGAGTCACTCATCGGGGTTCCCCCTGATGACGCCCCTGCTCACTGGGTCGCCCGCAGTTCTCCCGGCTCCGCCTTCGCTCGGGGCTTCGCTCGGGGAGAGTCGACTCGGGCGCACGTCGATCACGCATGGACTGCCCACGACGACACCACCTCCCGCCACACTCCCGCCACACTGAGGTCCCTGTCGAACCCAGGCCGCAACCCTCGGGCTCAACTCAGACGCGGTTCCGCACGCCGACAGCGTAGGGCGCCTGCGAGCGGGTCGCGTGGCGAGTTGCGGCATACGGGTTCGGGGCAGTTCATGGGTGGTGATCGGGGGACGTCCGCTGGTGATCGGGGAAGGTCGGTGGTGCAGCGGGGGAGGGTCGGTGGTGACCTGGGGGAGGTCGGTGGTGACCCGGGGAGGGTCGGTGGTGACCCGGGGGAGGGTCGGTGGTGATCGGGGGAGCCGAGGGTGAGCGGTGGAGGCCTGCCGGTGATCGGGCGAGGTCTGCCGGTGATCGGGCGAGGTCTGCGCTGATGGTGGCGAGGTCCGCGGGTTGCGAGGGTAGAGTGCGCAGATCACACCCGCGGAGGGCGCATGGACACTTCCCACTCCGGATCACAACCCCCGGCCGAGCCGTCTCCCCGGGGGGAGGGCGGATCCCGCACGGACTCGGGTCTCACCCGGCGTCGACTCATGCAGGCCGTGGGTGCATCCGCCGGACTCCTGGCGGGTGCGACGACCCTCGGGTCCACAGTGGCCGCCAACTCCGTCGAGGTGGCCAAGCCGGCGCCATTCACTCCGCGCGGCAAGTTGCGCCGGCGCCCCAACTTCCTGGTGGTCGTGGTCGATGAGATGCGCGCGCCCGCGGTCTACGAGTCTGAGGCGCTCAAGCGTTGGCGTCGGCAGGAATTGAAGACCCTCAATGCGATCTCTCGCCGCGGGTTCAGTTTCGACAATCACCAGATCATGTCGGCGGCGTGCGCTCCGAGTCGCACGTCCTTCTTCACGGGCCAGTATCCGTCTCTGCACGGCGTGACCCAGACGGACGGGGCTGCGAAGGCAGCCGTCGAGGAGGACCTGTACTGGCTCGACCCCACCACAGTCCCGACCATGGGCCACTACTTCAGGGCCCGCCGGCTACGAGACCTTCTACAAGGGCAAGTGGCACATCTCGCACGCCGACCTGATCCAGCCCGGAACCTGGGATGCGCTTCCCAGCTACGACGCTGAAGGGCGTCCCGATGCCGACTTGGAGAAGGTCTACCTCGAGGCGGATCGGCTCGACGCCTACGGTTTCACCGGCTGGGTCGGTCCGGAACCGCACGGCCAGAGTCCGTTGAACAGTGGATCATCGAACCCGACCAGCAACGGCCGCGACGCGTACTACGCCTCCCAGGGTGTGGAACAACTCAGGCGTCTGAGGCAGTCGAACAAGCCATGGTTGCTCGTGACCTCGTTCGTGGATCCGCACGACATCACCATTTGGGGAAACCTCACGCTCGCGTCGCGGAACTACTACCTTGCCCAACAACTGCAGGGGTCAACGGTCCCCAGGGATCTCTTCGACTCCCGTTACGACACCTCCAGCAACGAGGATCTCAGCGGCAAGCCCACTGCCCAGGCCAGCTACCGCGGCGTGTACGAGCAGGCGTTCCAGCCGACCGAGAACAACGACGCCTACCGGCGCTTCTACTACCAGTTGCACGCGAACGTCGATCAACAGATCGGCAAGGTGGTCAAGGCACTCAAGGGTGGTGGCACGCAGTTCTACCGCGACACCATCGTCGTCTTCGTCTCTGATCATGGCGAGTTGCTGGGTGCTCACGGCGGCTTGTTCCAGAAGTGGCACCAGGCCTACGACGAGGTGCTGCGCGTTCCCTTGGTGTTCCACAACCCCTCCCTCTTCCCCAAGGCAAAGGCCACGGACGTGCTGACCTCCCATGCGGATCTGTTGCCGACGATGCTGGGTCTCGCAGGTGCCGACATGAAGAAGGTCCGCCGCCAACTCAAACGCACACATACGCAGGTGCGTGAGTTCCCCGGGCGGGACTTGTCCGGGCTACTGCTGGGGGAGAAGAAGCCGGACCGCTACAAGCAACCGGTCTACTTCATGACGGACGACGAGCCGACCCGAGGTGCGAACCAGGAGACGACGACCGGTGTGATGTACGCGGCCGTGACGCAGCCCTGTCATGTGGAGACGGTGATCGCGAAGCTGCCGACCGGCCCCAACGGCGCCCCTGAGCAATGGAAGTACAACCGCTACTGGGACAACCCCGCGTTCTGGAGTGTCCCGGGGGTTCGCGATGTAGTCACGATGATCGAAGGGAACGTCAACACCCCCGGAGACAAGCAGGCCACGACCACCGTCAAGACAACACCGGTCCCTGACCAGGTCGAGGTCTACAACATGACCAAAGACCCCACGGAGATGAACGATCTGGCGCGCGACTCTCGATTCCGCGATCAGATCGCGGAGTTGGCGGCACTGCTCGTCGACCAACGTGATGCGAAGCGGCTGGAACCGCGGATCCGGCGCCGTGAGCCGGGAGTCCCTGGCGGAGTGGGGGTCTGAGACGCATGTCAGCAGGCGTGCAGCACAACGTGTCGGTGCGATGTCACCTGTGTCGCCAAACGCGGCAGGATTGGTGGGGGAACAACCACTTCCCGGGGAACAGCAAGGTCTTCGGGGCGGCCAGTGAGGAAGCATGAGCCAACACATCGGTGCGATCGATCCCGGCTGGTACCCGGACCCCCACGGGGAACCCCGCGAGCGCTATTGGGATGGCCACGCATGGACTGACAAGACGCGTCCCATGGTCATCTCCATCCCGGCGCGCCCCAAGCCACCGGAGTCGAAGTCGGAGTAGTCCGTCGCGGATGGCCCCGCGTGGTCTCACCGTCAGATCGGGCGGTGGCCGTGCATCGTGCGCTGATCTCTGGAAACGTCCCTGATAGGGCCCAGCACGCCGGGCCCCGCATCACATGGCCGAGCGCGAGGTCAGAGAGAGTCCAGGAAGAGTTGAGGGAGAGCAATGTCCGAACCCACTGACTACGTCGTCTACGCCGCGACCTACAACGACACCGAATCCGCCGTCGATGACTTCGCTTCGCTGCGTGAGGCAGGTTTGAAGCACATCACCGCCGCTGTCGTGGTCAAGGACGACAACGGCAGGGTCCACGTGCACGAGAAGACAAACGCGGGCAAGGTCGCCGGGACTGTCGGGGTCATCGGTGGAGCAGCTCTCGGGGTGATCTTCCCTCCCGCCGGTGCGGCTGTCCTGGCCGACGCCGTGGTCGGAGGAGCCGTGTTGGGAACGATCGGGCACTTCGCCGGTGGCTTGTCGCGACACGATCTGAAGGAACTCGGCGCCATGCTCGAGGAAGGCCAGGCGGCGGTCGTGGCCGTCGGGGTCGATGAGGTCGGCACCGACATCGACCGGACACTGTCGCGTGCCGCCAAGAAGGCGAGCAAGTCCCTCGACAAAGGTGACGTCGAAGCTGCGCTCGAGGAGTTGGCGAAGGGTGTCGATAAGGCCGCGGACAAGGCGACGGAGGATCTGGCCTGAGTGACGGCCCTCTGGTCAGCGAGTTGATCGCAGGGACACCGGGGGCAGGTCGAACCAGCGCAGTGCCTCGAAGTCGTCACGGACCAGTCCGGCGGACACCAACTCCCCGGATTCGGTCGGCTCGGTGTTCGGCCGGGCGTCGGCGAGGATCCGGCGGCCCTGCTCGAGGTAGTCGAGCAGCGCCGACTCCGGGGCCCGGTCGTTGTTGTGTGGATACTGCATCGCGCCGTTGGAGTCATAACTGATCTGCGACAACCGCTGTGGCGGTTCGATCGGGCCGCTGCGGTGTTTCCACAACCCCGAGACAGGGTCGAACGTGTAGTCGGGCAGCAGGCGCCAGCCGTCACTCGCGATCAGGTCGACAGCCGCCAGGATGTAGCGGAACACGTTTTCGGAAATGAAGTAGTTGAAGTTGATCCGGATCCAGCCCGGTTTGATTCCCTCGCAGCCCTGTGCGACCTCACGGCTGAACTCGTGGCTCTCTTCGAGGTTGATGCCCAGCAGTCGATGACCGTAAGGGCCGGCGCAGGAGCATCCACCGCGTGACTGGATTCCGAAGAGGTCGTTGAGCATCGCGACGGCCGCGTTGTGGTGCAGATACCGGCCGCTGGGGGTGTGGATGGTGAACGAGACGATGGACAGGCGGTCGGCCTCGTGGCTGCCCAGGATCTCGATGGCCGGGTTTCGTTCCCAGACTCGCATCGCCCGGTGCACGAAGTCGGTTTCGTGGGCCCGGATCACGTCGATCCCGACTGCCGACTTCAACTGCATGACCAGTCCCGCCCGCACTGCTTCGATGATCGCTGGGGTGCCGCCCTCCTCGCGATGGACGATGTCCGACAGATACACGTGCTCATCGGGGTTGACGAACAGAACCGTGCCGCCCCCGACCACATCGGGGACGCTGTTGGTCACGAGCTCGCGGCGGACCACCAGCACTCCCGGGGTCTCGGGACCTCCGATGAACTTGTGCGGAGAGAAGAAGATGGCGTCGATCGCCAGATCGTCAGCGCCGGGTGTCATGTCGATCTCCACGTACGGGGCTGCCGCGGCGTAGTCCCAGAACGCCAAGGCGCCGTGCGCGTGCAGCAATCGGGTGATCCCTTGGACGTCGGACATGATTCCCGTGACATTGCTCGCGGCGCTGAAGGAGCCGATCAGCAACGGCCGGTCCGCGTATGTGACCAGTTCGGATTCCAGTTGGGACGCATCGATCTGGCCATCCGGATCCTCATGGATCACGACCACATCGGCAATCGACTCTCGCCACGGCAACTCGTTGCTGTGGTGTTCGTAGGGGCCGATGAACACCACGGGGCGTTCGTCGGCTGGGATGTGATCAGTCAACCGGTACTTGGCGTCGAGATCGGCAGGAACCCTGATGTTGAGGATCCCCACGAGTTTGTCGATCGCCCCCGTGCACCCCGCGCCGGCGAAGATGACGGCGTACTCGTCGTCTGCTCCCACCGACTCAGCCACCAGTGCGCGAGCGTCTTCGCGCAAACGGGTGGTCTGCAGCCCGGTCCCGCTGCTCTCGGTGTGGGTGTTGGCGTAGCGCGGCAGCATCTCGTTGCGGATGAAGTCCTCGATGAATGTCAGGGCGCGACCGCTGGCCGTGTAGTCCGCGTACGTGACCCGGCGCGGACCATAGGGTCCATCCATCACCTGGTCGTCACCGATCACTGAGTTGCGCACGGTGAGCATCAGAGGCGTGTCGACCAGTTCAGGATCGCGGTCCGGGATGGCAGTGAGAGAACTCATATTCGCAGGGTATGGCAGCCTCTCCGACGCGTCGCGCTGTCGGTGGTGAGTCGCCTCCTCCGATGCCTCCCGGGCACTCCAGAGGCCTATGGTGGAGGTAACGGTCACATGGCGCGTACGTGGTCAGGTGACCCGAAGGAGCGCCATGAGTGCCGCCGATACACAGCACCAGCCGTCCGCCGTGTCCTCGCGGTCGACATTGGGAATCGTCCCGGCCACGGCGTTGGTGATGGGTTCCGTGATCGGGACCGGCGTGTTCCTGCTCCCAGCCGCCTTCGCCCCCTACGGACCGATTTCGCTGGTGGGTTTTGGCCTGGCAGCTGTCGGTGCCGTCGCTCTGGCGCTCACCTTCGGTGCGCTGGCGCGGCGTGATCCAGGCGCGGGTGGTCCGTACTCCTATGCGCGCTCGACGTTCGGAGCGCTGCCAGGGTTCCTCGCCGCGTGGTTCTACTGGATCACCGCGTGGGTGTCGCGCGCCGGAATGGTCGTCGGATGGATCGTCTACGTCGAGGTGTTCGTGAACACCGATCGCAACGTGATCGGCAGCATGGTGATCGGGATGGTCGGTCTGTGGTTGCCCGCCGCCATCAATATCTCGGGGCTTCGCAACATGGCATCCGTGCAGGTCCTCACCACAGTCCTGAAGCTCATTCCGCTGGTGATCATCTCGACGGTCGGGCTGTTCTTCATCGACTGGAGCCTGTTGACGCCGTTCGACCTCTCTGGCGAAGCTCCGTTGGCCGCGATCGTCTCGTGCATGGCGTTGGCGGTCTTCGCCTACCTGGGTGTCGAGACGGCGTCGGTGGCTGCGGGGCGGGTGCGCAATCCGCGCCGCAACGTCCCTCTGGCCAGTCTGTTGGGCACACTCGCGTGCACCGCGGTCTATCTGATGTCGACCCTGGTGGTGTTCGGAACCGTTTCCAACGCCGATCTGCAGGCCCCCGGTGCCCAGCCCTTCGTGCTGTCGTTCGACGCGATGTTCGGCGGATCGTGGGCTGGTTACGCGGTTGCCATCGCAGCCATCATCTCGGGGTTCGGCGCGATCAACGGGTGGACGATGGTGTGCGCCGAGATCTCGCAGGTGGCAGCTCGCGAGGGACTGTTCCCGAAGCACTTCGCTCGCGAGTCGGATCGAGGGATCCCCGTTTTCGGCATCGTGTTGTCGACGGGCCTGGCGTCGCTGCTGGTCGTCATCGGTTTCGTGGGTCAGGCGGGCGTGGGGGTGTTCACGGTGATGGTGTTGCTCGCTGGGCTCAGCGCTGCGGTGCCCTACGGACTCAGTGCACTGGCCTTGATCGACATCTCCCGGCGTCAGTCGACCCGCACTCCCGGAGCACTCTGGTGGCTCGACGGCGCCGTCGCGACCGTTGCGGTCGGTTTCGTCATCCTGATCATCTACGGCGCCTTCACCGCGGAGGGAACTCGCATGAACCTGCTGTGGATGTCCCTGGCTGCGCTGGTGGTCGGACTCTTGATCTTCTATCGGATGGCGCGGAAGGCGAAGTCCCCGTCCGGGACGGCCCCGGGGTCGACGTGAGCCCGCAGGAACCGGCGAATCGTGATCGCACCCGCTGAGTATGGACTGTTGAGCGATTGGACATGCCCAGCGTTGCGCCAGAGGAACAGCTCTGAGTTGGGGAACAGCGCGGCGGTCATCTCGGCCTCCGCCGGAGATGTGACGTTGTCCAACTCGCCGGCGACAACAAGTACCGGGATATCGGGGGCAGTGGCTGACTGTGGGGCGGGCGGCTCGTAGAGATCGCCGGGGCGAGGCGCACCCAGACACTCCCGGTACGAGTAGTCGGACTTCATGACGATCTCCTCCGCGGTGAAAGGGGCGAAGGCGTCTTGGGGATACGCGGCTATCGCGTCCGCCAGTTGTCGGCGACGATCCGGGTCCGGTGCGTTCTTGTCCCAGATCATCGGATAGTCGTTGCAGCTGATCGCCATCTCCTGCCCGACGGAGTATTTGCCCGGAGCTCCGAACCCGCGACGCCCGGGGGCAGTGAGTTCGCGGTAGCTCCGCTCGTATCCGGCGAGGTAGTCCGAGATCGCCTGATCGATGTCCAGGTAGTTCTCTGGTGTCGAGTAGCCGGCAGCGCTGATCGCGTCCAGCAACGGCCCGATGTCCTCACCTCGGCTGTGTTGGAGCGCCACGAACCGGTCGAGGCGCCGGCGCGCATCGCCGTGGCACGTGGGGGAGCGGTCACAGGCGGTTGTCAGGCCCTGGATTCCCGTTGCCCACAGGCTCGGGTACCACGGGCTTTCCCCGCGGACCGGGAATGCGCTGTCGAGGACGAGGGCTTCCAAGGTGTCGCCGTGACGGAACGCGTAGGACTGGGCCAAGAAGGTCCCATAGGAGTCGCCGTACATCTGTACCCGCTCGTACCCCAGCGCCGCGCGCACATCGTTGATGTCGTCCGCGGCTGCCGATGTGCGATAGGAGTCCCAGCGGGTGCCCAACTGTTCGGCGCACCGCGCGACACCGAGCTCGTCATCGACACGTTCGCGCTGTAGATCGGGGCAGTCGATCGGTTGGGATGAACCGGCACCACGGGCGTCCACCAGGATCAGTTCCCGGTGGCGAAGTAGGGAGCCGAACGTGGCCACGTAGCCGGGTGCGCTGTCGATGCTGCCGTATCCCGGACCTCCTTCGATCGCCACGATGGCACCCTGCGATGGTGACCCTCGATCGTCGCGGGGACGCACAGCGAACGCGACGTCGATCTCTCCCCGTCGAGGTTCCGCTCGTTCCAGGGGTAACCGCATGGTCCCGCAGCGCAGCCGAGGGTGGTCGGGGCAGGTTTCGAGTTCGGCCATGGTGATGCTGCCGGGCGCCAACGCCTCGGGAGGACTGTCGAGAGTCGCGTTTTCGGGGGCTGCGAGATTCTCGGGGACTGCGAGGAACAACCCGCATCCGCTCACAAGTGAAATGATCAGGACCGCCATGAGGCCGCGGGCAGCGGGATGTCCGATCCGCCGGCTACCCGTTCGTGCCGGGGGACTGTCCGTTTGCGCCGGGGGACTGTCCGTTCGCGCCGGGGGACTGCCCGTTCGCGCCGGGGAAGGAGCGCGACGGGGCCACCAGTCCATGGGTCATTGTGCCGTGTGATCGGTGGAGATGCTGTCCGTGTGACGCCGCGGAGCCGTCCAGACGCCGCGGAGCCGCCCAGACGCCGCGGGGCCGTCCAGACGCCGCGGAGCCGTCCATTGGTGTGGCTGTGGTTCCCATCAAGTCCCCGTGAGCGGTAGCCTCCCGAGCACGGTCCGGATGCCACATGAGACTTGGAGGCTGTGGTGACAACCCCCGCTGATCCCGCATCGACACCGGTGCAGGATCCCAATGATCCGAACGTCCTCGAGCAGCGGTTCGTCGAACTCGTGGGTGAGAGTTGGAAGCGATGGAACATCTGGGAACACGCGCGCCGTGTCGATGATGTCGCCCTGGGTGCGGTCATCGCCTCGTACGTCGACTCGGGCTGGCAGTTGATCGATCTCGAGTCCGACGGGCATACCCATCAGACTCGATTCCAAAGTGGTGATCACCGACTGGCGGTCGGGGTCGTTGCGCTGGCGGAGGATCCCGCGCAGGCACAAGCCCTCGGACGTCTGGTGCAGGTGAGCGTCGCCTACGGGCAGCGCGTCCGAGACGTCGGCAGGATCATGTCTACGGTCAAGCAGGAGATGAAGTCGTCGCTGATCACCAATGCGAATGAACCGGGTGTGGTGACGTTCGACGCCGACATGAGTAGCGGTTACGTCTACGCCCAAGTCAACCTCCTGTTGAATCTCGACGACTACTTCGACGGCTTGATCCAGACCAACCCCATCTCGCGGGATCTGTACTCCGCGGTGCACTCCCTGTCCCGCTACCTGCACGGCCGGATCGGAGGCTGACCATGTTCAACAAACTGATGGACTACGCGAACAAGAAGGAGATGCGGGAATCCCGCGACGAGGTGGTCGTCGGGCAGATGATCGCGTCGATGGCGCGGCTGGGGTACCCCACGATCGCGTTCAACACGGGAACCGCGCTCGACACCGGATTCCAGGCGATCCTGTTCTCCACCCCGAGTGACCCGGTGCTGCACACCGTCCAAGTGACACTGGACCGCAAGACCGGCGGCGGATCGATCAGCGAGAAGATCGTGGGTTCGAAAGCGACCCTGACGGTCACTGCCGAGGTGAAGAACTACATCGCCGACCCCGATGACCTGCTCGCCATGTGGCGCACTGACTTCGCCAATATCGGCAAGATGCCGATGATGGGGCAGGTCAAGCTCGATCACCGGTTGAACAGCATCCTGGCCAAGAAGTCCACGCTCATCGAGCTGTCGGACTACGACGGTCCCGAGGACCGCGAACGGATCGACGGGCTGCTCCACGGCATGATCGGTGAGGTACGTCAGGCAGTGGCGCAATACAAGAGGCATTCCCCGTTCGAGCAGGACATCTGACCCAGGCGTCAGCGGTTCAGCGCAACAGCGCGTAGGTGACGACGCACACGCTCACCAAGGAGACGGCGATCAACGGGATCCCGAACCGCACGAACGACATCATGCTGTAGCCGCCGGGGCGCAGCACCATGATGTTGGACTGGTGGCTGAACGGGTTGATGAAGGTGAACGAGATGCACGTGCCGATCAAGGCGAGCAGCATCACAGGATTCAGTTCCATGGAGGCCGCCAAGGTTATCGCCACCGGGGTGAGGATGGAGGCTGCTGCAGCGTTGGTCACAAGATTTGTGAGGATGGCCGTGGTCACGGCGAACACGACGACGAGCAGCGGAAGGCTGTCGGCGGACAGGTAACCGATTGCCTGCGCGATCAGGTCCGCGATGCCGCTCTCGACCACGATGGCTCCCAACCCGACCGATCCGGCCAGGATGAACAGCACGTTCCAGTCCAGGGCCCGTACGGCCGCCCTGGGCGTCAATACTCCGGTGACGACCATCAGCACAGCGCCCGTGAAGGCGGCCAACTCCACGGCGACCAGACTCAGCGTGGCTGCCAGGATCACTGCGACGAGGATCCCCAGCGCCAGCCACGTGCGACCCGGCTGCGGAGCCTTCCCGGCCACGTCCTGCCACAGGCGTAGTTCGTCGTGTTCGCTCAAGGCCTGCGGGGAGGCGCAGGTGACGAAGATGGTCTCACCGGGCAGGGCCTTGGTCTTGCGGAGCGGCCGATCCGATTCCGCGGCGATCACTTGGACGTCCCCTTCGTCTTCGAGGTCTCGCAGGGTCCCGTGTTCCCCCGGCCCTACGGATGCCGAGTACAGGCGCTGCTCGGACAACCCGAACCGAGGGCTGCCCCACAATGCCCTGACCCCGGCCTCGGTGGCCTGGAACACCAACGTGTCTCCGGCGGCCAGATGCTCCGTCGGATCGAGTTTGTCACCACGGCGTCGGATGTACAGCAGGCTGTACTGCTGGGTGGCGTCGATACCGACGTCCGCCGGCAGTCGGCCGACACCGATCGCGTTGGAGGCCACGGGAATCTCGACACGCCAGTCCAGCGCTGGCTCGCCCGCTTGCTCCCCACCTCGGAAGAACCGGGGAGCGGTGATGAGAAGTACGACCCATCCCACCAGACAGACGGGCAAGGCGATCGGCGCGAACGAGAACATGCTGACTGCTACTCCGGACGTCCCGGCGATGCCCGCGATCAGGAGGTTGGAGCTGGTGCCGACCAGCGTCGTCGACCCAGCGAGGGTCGTTGCGTGCGCTATCGGGAGCAGGACCTGTTTGGCGGGGATGCCCCGTGTCTGTTCGAGTTCCTTCACCGCCGGGATGAGCATCGCCACGATCGGAGTGGTGTTGATCAGCGACGAGATGATTCCGACCGGGGCGATGATGCGGCGCAGAGTCTGGGCGGCCGACGTGACAGTCGACAGGAGCCGCCAGGTGACGCGTGAGACCACGCCGGTATGAATGACGCCCTTGGCGATCACCAGCATGCCGGCGACGGTGATGACACCGCCGTTGCTGAGCCCGGAGAACAAGGCCTGCGGCGGGGCGATACCCGCCACTCCGGCGACCGCGATGGCGCACGCGAGGGCCAAGGTCGCGGGAACCCGGCCCGAGGCCATGGCCACGAGGGTGGCCAGCACGATGAATGCGGCGAAATAGATCACTGCCTCTGCCACTCCCTTCTCGGCCGAGCGTCACGCTCCGGGACCGAGCGGCGCGAATCTGTCGGTCAGTACAGCAGGTGAACGGGGTTCGACGCAGATCTGAACAGCAGGTGACGGACAGCCAGGTCGCCCTGTCGTTCTGCCGCACTGGTCGCCCATCCGCCGACCGGGGGGAATCGAGGGATTCCCCGTCCCCTCACGCGGCTTGGCGGCCTATGCTCACCGGATCACGCCCAATGCGGGCGGGAGCTGAGCAGAGGATCCGGTATGCGAAGCACTCCACACTCACGGCGATTCACATGGCCGACGATCGGCACCGCGATCATCGCCATCGTGGCGGGGCTCGGAATGACCACAGCGAACCCCGCGACAGCAGCGGACACCACGCCGCAGGACTCGGCCAAATCCGTGATCTTCATGGGCGACTCGGTCACTGCAGGGTTCGGCTACTTCGGGCAGAAGGAGAACGCCAAGAACGTCACCGGCAAGGTGAACAACGAGTTCCCCAGTGCTTGGTACTTCGGCGACAACAGCCTGTCCGACTGCAGTCCGCCCAGCTCCGGTACGCCTGACGACCGATGCAGCAACAACAACTTCAATGGTGCTCCGTGGAGCGCGGGGCCGTGGCAAGCCGGCCCGAACGCGCCCGATGTCGCCTACTCCTACCAGATCGCCGGATCCCAGGATCCGAACGCTGCCGCACCAGTGGAGAACTGGGCAGTCACCGGATCCACCCCCGCCATGTGGGATGACGGTGGCGCCTTCAACTTCCAGTTGAAGAACATCAAGGACACCCACGTGGTCATGACGTTGGGCGCGAACCCGATCCTGGCGAGTTTCCTCCAGGTGAAGTTGTCACTGGTGCCGGTCACGAACGGAGCCTGCGCGGACTCCACCCAATGGCTGGGCTGGACCGGATGGTGGGCATACCCGCCGTCGAATGTGGTCAAGTGCGCCGATCAGCAGTGGTCTCAGAACAAGCAGACCGATCACCTCGTGAGCGTCTACAAGACCCTGTTGAAGAACAACAACAAGGTCCTCGCCATGGGCTACTACCGCGCCTGCCCATGGTCGTTCGGTGTGTGGCAGCCGGAGGGCAACGTCGCCAAGGGTCCGGCGGCGGGCAACTCCTGCCCGTCTCAGAAGCAGCAGGTATCGGAGTGCAGCAGGTGCCGGGTCGACGGCAGCACCACTCAGTGGGAGCAGGCGGTGGCCGCGCAGAATGCGATGAACGACAAGATCGCGGCCGCCGTTGGGACAGTGCAGGATTGGGCTCGGGGTCAGAGCGGCATGAAGCCAACTGATCTGCAGTACGTGCTCCCCGATCCTGGTTCGTGGCAGCAGCATCAGGCATGGCACAACGACTCCTGGATCTTCAAGAACGACACCTGGATCCATCCGAGCAAGGCGGGCCATGCGCAACTCGCCAAGGTCGTCACCGGCAAGATGTGTTCGGCGTGGGGTCAGTGGTGCGGCACGCAGCCCGCGTGGGACACGACCCCTCAGATCGAGGCAGCCCGGATCACGCAGGAACTGCGTGGATCGGTTCCGGACGTGATCAAGACCAATCGGCCGACCGATCTGCCGAATCGCACCAAACGGGACCTGCCTATCGGATGGGGCAGCGATACGCCGGGGAAGTGCACGGTGTTCGAAGGTGATGTGGTGGGCAAGAAGTCCGGACAGTGCACGCTCACGGCTTACTCAGCGCGCAGTGGTGAGCACAAGGCCCTCGACGAGGAGTACGTGTTGCGGGTCAAGTGATCCCTGCGTCCGGCTGCCTGCGTCAGGTCCGCGTCCGGCAACGGTGGACAGGAACTCTCGAGGAGCGATCACACTCTCGAAGATCGACCAAACCCTCGAGGGTCGACCACCGGACACGCGGATCCGCTCCCCCGAACGTGGCTTGGCCGCCCATCACGGTGACGTGATGAGCGGCCAAGTGACGTCTGATGTCAGGTCAGTTGCGGACCTTGTTGAGCCACTCCTCGACCTGGCGCCGACCACCCTGAAGGGCGTCGCCGGCCTTCGTGCTCGCGTTGTTGAGCAGACGCTCGAGTGAATCAGTGGCACCGGCCAACTTGTCCTTGGCCTCGCCGGTGATCCGATCGATCCGACCCTCGTTCTCCAGCGACTTGTCTCCGGTCACGGCGCCGGCGGCAACCTTCGCGCGACCCTTGATCTTGTCCTGTGCTCCGGCCATGTCGATGTGCTCCTTCGTTCTTTGACGGTCACCTTGCTGGTGCCCGGCCTGACCCCGGCTTCCCCCCGACGCTGCGACGGCAAACCCTGTGAGGAAGTTTGTGGCCCTGACCACATCGGGACCTTCGTCCTGAATCGGCGTTCGTTCATGGTGTCGGCTCGCTCGGGTCGGTATTCCTGGAGTTGGTACGTTCTGTCGCTCTGGCAACGTCCAGAGGGGTGGTCCAGGGGGGTGGTCCAGAGGGGTGGTCCAGAGGGGTGAACGTCCTGAACAGCAAGGAGAAGAGCAAGGAAGCAAGGAAGCAAGGAAGCAAGGAGAGGTGAGGGCAGTGATCGAACATGCTGAGTGCCCGTCCTGTGGTTGGGAGGGTCAGGTCCTGCCGGAGCGTGGTCGGGCCCTGTGCCCCGAATGTGAGTGGTACTTCTCGCTCCCCGATGATCCGCTCGATCGCCGCATTCTCGGTGCCGACTCCTGACTCTTGAGGACCTGCCGACTCCGAACACAAGAGCGCCCGACTGTCGAGGACATGGGTCGATCGCAGGGCCGCAGGTACCCTGTGCCACGGAAGGACCGTGATGACCAGACTCAGTGGACGGGTGCCGCGCGCGACCAGTCGGGCGCACGAGCGCACCATCATTCGCTCGATCTCAGCCGTTGTCGGCGCTGCGGCTCTGGCGCTCTCCAGCGCCCCCGCACCGGGTGCCATCGTGAGTCCGCGCGCCGACGAACCCTCGTTCGAGTTCCTCGTACGTCCGCTGACCGCGGGGGAGCGCGACGTGATGACACCGAGTGTGTGGCGCCGCGGCTGTCCGGTACCTCTGCGAAAACTTCGGGTGGTGCAGGCGGATCACTGGAACTTCGCCCGAGGGATATCCGAGGGGCGCCTCGTGGTGCATCAGGACGTCACCGATGATGTCGTCTCGATGTGGGCGGGATTCTTCGCCGAACGGTTCCCCATCCGCAAGATGATCCCGATCCAGCGGTACGGCGGCAGTGACTTCGACTCGATCGAGGCCGACAACACGAGCGCCTTCAACTGTCGCCCGATCGCCGGTGGCCGACGTTGGTCGCAGCACGCGTACGGCCGCGCCATCGACATCAATCCGCTCGAGAATCCCTATGTCCACCGCGGCCGCACAGTCCATCGGGACAGCGTCCCGTTCCTGGACCGCTCAGATATCCGACGCGGGATGTTGGTGGAGAACAGCCCCGCGCTGCGGATGATCGACGAGGTCGGCTGGCGGTGGGGAGGACGGTGGAAGCGTCCTCAGCCCAAGGACTACCAACACATCTCCGCTAATGGGCACTGACCCCCGCATCTCGTCACCTGGGACGACAGAGGTCCGTTGTAAGGCGCAGATACCGGTGGGGGCATTCATCCGGACGGGGGAACTAGGGCAATTCTCCTGCGCGCGAGGCTTGGGCCCGCAAGGATACCCTGGCAGAGAACAGATACCGGAGACCTGATGCTTCCCCCATGGCTTCGACGGACGAGTGCGCTCACCAGCGCTGCGTTCATGTGCGCTGCTGTCGCCGTCGCGCCCAGTTCGGCCGTGGAGGTGGACCCCGTCGCTGAGGCTGCCGCGCGATCACAGGAGATGACCGAGGGGCTGGCTCCGCTTCTTGAGGCAGTTGAGGCTGCGCGGAACAAGCGCATTGCCGCCGACCGCAAGTACGACGAGTCTGTGGCCGCACTGAAGCGCGCCCAGGCGCAGGTGGTCGGGCAGCAGGGCGAAGTCGGTGTCGCTCGCGATGTCGTTGGCTCGTACGCTCGTGCTGCCTACCGGTCGGGGCCGTCGGAGTTGGCCTTCCTCGCTGGACTTCTCGATGCCGAATCGCCGACGGACCTGATGCGTCGAGCCGACACCGCCGAGCGCGTGGGCACGCGCAAGGACAGCGAGTACGACTCCGCGCGGCAGGTGTTGGCGAGGGCCCAGGAGGTCGCCGCCCAGGCGGTGACTGCTCGAGACCGCGCGTCCGAGGCTGCTCAGCAGGCCGCAGCCGCCGAGGCTGACGCACTGGCCAAGGTCAGCGACTACACCAGCAAGTGGGCTGACAGCCTTGCTGCCGGCGGGGGCGGTGGAACCGATCAGGATGCGGCCAACAGCGCTGCTGCGTCCGCGTGGGCTGCCTGGCTCAACCGACCCGAGGCCAAGGGTGCTCCCACGATCACGGCTGAGATGGTGCGCACCGGCAAGGATCTTCCCGAGGGTGTCCGCGTCAAGAAGAAGAAGCTGCCAGGTGTCGCGTTGTGGACGCCGCCGACCGAAACGACCGCCGACAAGAAGGCCCCGAAGACCGTGGTCCTGCTGCCGGACCGGACTGTGCAGATGACCACATACGCGATCTCGCGTATGGGAGCGGCCTACAAGTGGCGCACGAACACCCACGATGCGATGGACTGCTCTGCGCTGGTCGATCGTGGCTGGGCCATTCCCGCCGCCGGAGCCGCAGCCGCCGCGGCCGATCGCAGCGAGGTCCCCAGCGGTGTCCCAGGTCTCGCAGGCCGCATGAAGTTGGTGGACACGGACACGGTCCTTCCCGGTGACGTCATCTTCTATGTCGATGGAGACCATGGGGTCAACCACGCCGGGATCGCCGTCAGTGCGGACACGATGATCGCGTCAGAGCCATTGACCGGGGGCGTCAACGCCGTCCGGATCAACCCCGATCGGCTGTGGCAGGTGGGGCGACCCGCCATGGGATTCAAGAACGACAAGGCCACTGCCAAGCGCTTGTCGCGCGGCGCAGTCCCCATGGCCACCGGTCAAGCGTGGCAGTGTGGGGTGGATCCTGAGGAACTCGCGTTCCTGTCGCCCGGGGGTCGTTGGTTCTTCCCGACTGACGATGAGGACTGGCGCACGGAACGCATCAACCCGGGCACCGAACCGGGAATGCGGATGCACCCCGTCCTGGGCTATGCCCGGTGCCACGACGGGTGGGACACCGGCGATGGGATGGGTGACCCGATCGTCGCGGTCGCGGACGGTATCGCCGTGCTGTCGCCGAACAACGGCGGCGCTGGGAACATGATCACCATCAGTCATGGCGACGGTGTCGAATCGGTGTACATGCATCTGTCGGAGTTCGCACCTGGCATCAATGGCACGCTCGTGCGCCGCGGTCAGTTGATCGGCAAGGTGGGTACCACCGGCTTGTCGTCGGGACCCCACCTGCATTTCCAGGTCAACGTCAATGGGCAGGCCGTCGACCCTCGCCACTTCTTCTACAACGATCCGATCAAGCCGGCCTGCAGCTGACGGCAGAATCCAGTCCGTGACCCATCCGCCGCTGACCCGAGCGCGGGCCGAAGCGGTCGTGGTCGCACTGCTCCTCACCGGGTTTGCTCTGGCAGGATGCGGCGGGCAGTCGACGCAGCCGACCGCGCCCACCACCAGTCCGTGGTTCCCGCCCTCACCGACAGCGACTGCGAGTCTGAGTCCTTCTGGGACACTCACGCCCACTCCGGCGCGCACACGGGAACCACCGGACCTGAAGGGACAGACGCGCAATGCCATCGCTTTCGCGCCTCTGTCCGACCCCGAGGACATCACGGTGCTCGGCAGCGTGTCCGACTCTCGGGCTTGGTCCACGTCGAAAGTCCTGGTTGTGCTTGCCTACATCCAGACTCTGGCGGGAGGCGACCCGGACAATCTGACCACCGAACAGCGCGATCTGATCGAGCTCGCGCTGACGGAGTCGGACATGGACGCCCTTCTGACGTTGCGTGCCCAGATTCCCGGCGGTTCGGGAGCTCCCATGACTCAGATACTGCGTTCGATCGGCGACAAGGACACGACCGCCCCCGACATCCGGGAAGGACTCATGGAGTGGGGACTCCGTGACCAGGTCAAGTTCATGGCAGCTCTTTCCGATGGCCGAGTGGTGTCGAAGAAGGCCAGCAAGTACGTACTCGCGAACATGAAGCCGGTGAAATCGGAGAGTTGGGGTCTGGGCACCATCGGGGCCAGCGCCTTCAAAGGGGGCTGGCTCGAGCCCAGCACCGAGACCCGTCAGATGGGAATCGTCGGGGACTACGCGGTGGCGATCATTACCAACGGGGTTGGCCCCGCCGAGCTACAGATCGACGGGGACTACGCGCACGTCAGGCAGATGAATCGGCTGGCGCGAATCCTCGAGAAGAATCTGGCCGCCGACCAGGCCGCGAGATAGCGGCGCTGATCGACGGCCAGACTCTGAGACCGGACGAATGGTCAGTCGGCGAATTGCCAGAACTTCACGTAGATCTCCGTGGCGGTGTCAGCGCCGCGGAACTCGCACTCCCACTTGGTCTTCGCGCCCGTGGGCTTCTGTCGCTTGATCTTGGTGACCTCGCAGCGGTAACCCTGGATGTTGGCCTTCGTGCCCACCACCGAGTCGATCTTGATGGTCTTGCGGGTGACCTTGCGCATGGTGCCGCAGGACACCATGTCCTCGTAGGCCTTGGCGATCTCGCTTCCGGCCAGGTCGACGAGCGGACTCACGCCGAAGTTCTCGACGCCATAACACTGCACGGCGATGTCCTTGATCGTCGTGTCCTTGTCACTGATTGCGTTGGCTGGTGCGACGACGGCCACAGCGGGGACGAGTAGGGCAGCGCCCAGCGCTGCGGCTGTCAGGCGGTGACGGGTCATGAGTTACCTCCGGGGTTTCTTCTTGCTTGTGGGACGTACGATGTGGGCTCGACTGTAGCCAGTGGTCGGCGGGCAATCGGGCAGCGACTCGATATCTTTCGTGGCTGGCAGGAGTTCCTTCGAATCCCCCCTTTCCCGTCTTTGTCTCGCTCCGGAATCAGGGCGTCACGGACCGTGTTTCCCGCGAATTCCGTCGACTGACCGAAATGCGGTTGTCCGCGAAGACGGCCCCGAGGGGCCGATGAGGCCTATCTCACTTATGTCGCTGAAATGTTGAAATTGTGTCGCAAAGGCAAGAACCCTCTCTCGAGTACCTGCCCGACGAGAAGCCCGACGAGAAGCCCGACGAGAAGGAAGTACCTGCAGCGATGAACAGCGAGAGAGCGACGACGCGCGTGAGAGCGCTGACCGGATTGATCCTGGCGCTCGGCGTCATGTTCGCCGGCCTGATGACCACGACCACCGCAGCCAACGCGGCGGTAGCGGCCCCGACCGCCTCCAAGAAGCAGATCAAGGCCAAGGCGGCAAAGCCGTTCTTCAATGGCTGCAAGAAGACCGGCCGCTTCAACGAGCGCCGGTTCGACTTCGACGTCGACGCCGTCATGGCCGGCCGGTGCATCGTGCATCGGGTCCGCGGGATCGAACTCGTCAGCTCCTACCGTGGGCACATGCCCCGGGCGGAGAAGGCGATCGATGTCATGGTGAACATGAAGGGCAGTTGTAAGGCGGGCCGCAAGAGCGGCAACATCGCGGCTCGATACTTCATGAACAACGCGAAGAAGCACGGTATCCGCTACATCATCTGGAAGAACTCCTATTGGGCGTCCTCCAGCAAGCCGACCAAGTGGAAGAACTGGCGCCACGGCATGGCCAGTGGCAGTTGCACCACCAAGCACTTCGACCACGTGCACGTGTCGTTCAAGTGACATCAGGCAACTGACACGCGGCAACTGACATCAGCGGGCTCGAACCCGCAGCAGACGAGGGGCGGTACCGGTCGCGGTACCGCCCCTCGTCGCGTAGTTTCCCCTCATGTGCAGGCTGTTCGGACTCCACGCCGGCGGGCATGAGGTCCACGCCTCCTACTGGCTGGTCGATGCGCCAGACAGCGTCCTGGTCGAAAGCCACCGAAACCCCGACGGCGCCGGAATCGGTTGGTGTGAATCGCGCGGTGACTGCCACGTCGTGAAGTGGGGAAGAGCCGCCTACCGCTCGGCGCAGTTCGAGCGAACCGCTCAGAGCGTGACCGCGAACACCGTGGTGACCCACGTGCGGGCGGCCACCACCGGGTCGGACAGCAAACGCAACAGCCACCCGTTCCTCATCGAGGACCGCCTCGTGGCCCACAACGGAGGCTTCGGGGATCTGCCGGCTGTCGAGCGCCGGCTCGGCGACTACCTCCGTTTCGTTCACGGGGACACCGACTCGGAGCGATTCGCGGCCCTGATTGCGATGGAATCCGATCGGCACGGCGATGTCACAACGGGCATCACAGCTGCGGCTCAATGGCTCGCCACCAACGTCCCGCTCTACTCCCTGAACATCGTGGTGACCGCTCCGGGCCACCTGTGGGCCTTGCGCTACCCCGATCAACGGGCTCTGCATATCGCTTCGCGCGTGGTCACGGCCAAGACGGACGATCAGGACTCCGATGCCGGTTGGCATGGATCCTCAGCGGTTGCCCGGCACGACTTCACCACGAGCGGCCCCGACTCCGTGCCCATCGTGGTCCTGGCCAGTGAGCGGATCGACGGGTCCTCCGACTGGCGGATGCTCGATCCGGGCGAACTGGTGCATGTCGGCCCCGATCTGCAGATCACGTCCACGACCGCGGTGCCCGCAGCCCCGGCCCACTTCCACCTCCCCGCAGGCGTGGACCACAACGACGACAGTGACTGATCGGGAACTGATCGAGGACTGATCGGGAACTGATCGAGGACTGATCGGGAACTGATCGAGGACTGATCGGGGGTTGATCGGGGGTTGATCGGGGGCTGATCGGTATCGATCGACAAATGACCGGGCAACGGGGCGGCAACTGATCGGGGTTCCGGACAACAACTCTCGTCAGGACTATGGTCGAGAACGTGGCTCAGACCGCCGTGCCCTCGCAGTTGGACGACAGGGGCTTCATGGGGCAGCCCCGTGCGCTGTCGACCCTCTTTTTCACCGAGATGTGGGAGCGCTTCTCCTACTACGGCATGCGCGCGCTGCTGGTGCTGTACCTCACCGCTCCGCTGGTGTCGGACACCGGCTACGGCCCCGGGCTTGAGATCGACAAGGGCGACGCGATCGCCATCTACGGCGCGTACTCGGGACTCGTCTATCTGACTCCGATAGCCGGCGGCTGGATCGCGGACCGGATCGTGGGTGCACGCCGCACCGTGTTGTACGGCGGCATCGTGATCGCCTTGGGCCACTACTGCATGGCGGTGCCGCTCGAGCCCACCTTCTGGGTGGGACTGCTCCTGATCGCTCTCGGTACCGGATTGCTGAAACCCAATATCTCCGCCATGGTGGGCGACCTCTACAGCGAGACCGACACGCGCCGCGACGCCGGCTTCTCGCTGTTCTACATGGGCATCAACATCGGCAGTTTCGCGGCTCCCTTGGTCACCAGTTGGGCGGCTCAACAACGCGGGTTCCACTGGGGCTTCGCGATCGCCGGAATCGGCATGACTCTCGCAGTGATTCAGTATGTCCTCGGGTGGAAGCGACTCCATGGTGTCGGCGTCAAGGCTCCCGACCCGGCGAACGCAGCGGACCGAAACCGTTTCCTCATGATCCTGGTGGGGGCGCTGGTCTTCATCGGTGCCTTGGCCCTGGCGATGAGTCGGTTCACCGAGGGGTCCATTTTCGACGATGTGGCCACGGCCATCACGATCTTCATCCTCATCGTGCCCTTCGTCTACTTCACACAGTTGTTCCGGCGCAAGGACTACACCGAACGGGAGCGGGCGCACGTGCGCGCATTCGTGTGGATCTTCGTGGCGGCTGCCGCGTTCTGGATGGTGTTCGAGCAGTCGGGTTCCACCTTGACTCTGTTCGCCGAGGACGTCACCGATCTGACGTTCGGAACCTGGGAGATGCCGGTCGGCTGGCTTCAGTCGGCAAACCCGCTGTTCATCATCATCTTCGCCCCGATCTTCGCCGCGCTGTGGACCAAGTTGGCCGACCGGGCACCCAGAACGTCGATCAAGTTCGCCATCGCTTTGGTGGGTGTCGGGATCTCGGTTCTGATGCTGGTGATCCCCATGTCGGCGTTCCAGAACTCCGGTGCCCAGGCTGCGCTGTACTGGATCCTGGGCACGTACCTGCTCCAGACCTGGGCGGAGTTGCTGTTGTCACCCACGGGCTTGTCGGCTACCAGCAAACTCGCCCCAGAGGGTGCCAGCGGGCAGATGCTGGCTCTGTGGTTCGTGGCCACCTCCGTGGGCACCAGCATCGGTGGTCAGATCGGCAAGTTCACCGCCGACAACCCGGTCAATACTTTCCTGCTCAGTGCGGCAATCCCCATGGCGATTGCGGTTGTGCTCTTCATCTTCCACAGAGTTGTCAATCGAAGTATGGATCCGGTCCACTGATCGAGGTCAGTTCCCCAGCAAAGCGGCAACGGCGCCGGTCAGCAGCGGAGCAACCAGCAACGCCGGGAGCAGGTCGCCCACGGGAGTGGCGCGAACGTTCATCAGTCGCAGCCCGATGCCCAGCAGAAGCACTCCACCCGTGGCCGTGATGGAGGCAATGAGGGCATCAGGCAGGAACGATCCGAGCGCGACTCCGAGAACAGTGACGACGCCCTGGTAGACGGCCACCACCACCGCCGAAACAGCCACCCCCCAGCCCAGTGTTGCGGCGAACGCCAACGCCGCGAACATGTCGAGCGCGGACTTCAGTACCAGTTGATCGATCCCCAGCCCCAGCCCGTCACTGAGCGCGCCAAGGATTGCCAGGGGCCCGATGCAGAACAACAGCGAGGCCGTCACGAAACCCTCGATGAACCGTTCCCGGGATTCGGAGGTGTCACCGGTCGAGAGTTTCCTTTGTAGCCAGCCCCCCAGTGATTCGAGACGCTGCTCCACTCGAAGCAAGGATCCCGCCACCCCACCGATCAACAGCGCGGCCAGCACGATCATGAGAGTCCAACTGCTGCCGACCGCCGCTACGAACGAGTCGTCGGTGATCGCCACGATGTTGACCGCACCCACCACCAACGTGACGAGGCCGAGAGCGTCCGTGACGGTATCTCTGGTCCGTTGGGGCAGGCGATGACCGACTGCGACTCCGACCCCTGCTCCCACAACGATGGCGACGACGTTGATCAGCGTCCCGAGGCCCGGCATGTCTCGACTGTAGTGGCGCCGCTGAGGCCTCTCTGGCCCGCCCGTACCGGCCGCCGCACCCGGACGACTTGGGGATCTCGGGGCCGGGTGTCGGGTCTCCGGGGCCGGGTGTCGGGTCTCCGGGGCGGGTGTCGGAATGGTCTCGCTTTCGTCTCTCTCCGCCTGGGTGCCCTATGGTGGGGGAGCGGTCAACCCGTGACCGCCTTCCACGGACAGTTCGTCCGTGAGGTCCCGTCAGTGTTCTGAGTCAGATACTCATCACCTTCGCGGCCTTGACCGAATCGAAGGAATCTCTCATGTCTTCACGTTCTGGTGCGCCGTCGCGCGCCCGCAATTCCCGTCCGACCCGCCGTCGCGGTCGAACCAGCTCCGCCGTTGCGAGGCGCGCTCCCTCGCCCTTGGAGACCGCCTTGGACGAATCGTCGCGCAGCAACTTCAGCGCCGTGGGCTTCGCCGACCTCGGCGTCCCCGCCCCGATGGTCTCCAGGTTGGCCGGGCAGGGGATCACGCAGCCCACAGAGGTCCAGTGCCGCACGTTGCCGGATGCTCTGGCAGGCCGCGACCTCCTGGGTCGTGCCCAGACAGGTTCCGGCAAGACCCTGGCTTTCGGTCTCCCCATCGTCGCCGAGTTGGCTCGCGACGACCGCCGGGCCGCGCCGGGTCATCCGCAAGCCCTGGTCCTGGCTCCGACTCGGGAGCTAGCGCAGCAGGTGGCCGACTCCATCGAAGGGATCGCGCGCGCTTACCGAATGTCGGTGCTTCCGATCTACGGAGGTGCATCCATGGACCGACAACTGAAGGCACTGCGACGAGGCGCCGACATCGTCGTCGCGACGCCTGGCCGCCTCGAGGATCACATGAAGCGGGGCACCTGTTCGCTGTCCAAGGTGCGTGTCTTCACCATCGATGAGGCCGACCACATGGCGGACCTCGGATTCTTGCCCGCAGTCACGCGCATCCTTCGGGCCATCCCGCACTCGGCCCAACGTCTTCTGTTCTCGGCCACCCTGGACCGAGGCATCGAGCAGTTGGCGACCCAATACCTGCGCGACCCTGCAGTGCACGCAGCTGCGATCGACACGGATGCTGCCGGCACGATGGAACACCGCGCCTTCACCGTGGCCAAGGAAGACAAGATCGACGTCGCCGCCACAGTTGCCCGGCGCCACGGCCGCACCCTGTTCTTCGTCCGCACCAAGCACGGCGCCGATCGCCTCGCCAAGCAACTGCACCAACGTGGCATCGAGTCGGGGTCGATCCACGGCAACCGCAGCCAGTCCCAGCGCCGGCGTGCCCTCGATGACTTCGCCAGCGGGCGTCGACCGGTCTTGGTGGCGACTGACGTTGCCGCTCGCGGCATCCATGTCGACGGAGTCGATCTGGTTGTCCACTTCGACCCACCAGGCGATCACAAGGACTATCTGCATCGCAGTGGCCGCACGGCCAGAGCTGGACGGGACGGACTCGTGTTGTCGCTCGTGCTGCCCCACGAACAGGCAGACCACGCTCGGATGCACCGCCAGACGATGTCGGACCACGAAGTGGTGCCGGTCGACCCCACCCATCCTCATGTGAGAGAACTCGCCACGGGCGGGACACCTGTGAAGTCGAAAAGTGCTCTCGTGCCTGACGGTCCAGCCCTTGAAGCCCACGCCCAAGGAGCCCGGGCCCAAGAAGCCCGGGCCTATGAGGCGAAGGCCCCAGTGGCTGGTGGCGGTGCCCGTCGCCCCAGAAGAGGTGGCCGCACCAGGGGGCGGAACCCATCGAACGCTCGTCCGAGCAGCACATCGTCGAGACCGGCACGGCACGGCAATAGCTCTCCCCGCCCGGCTCCTCGCTCCTGACACCGCGGCACCAGTGCCCCAGAAGGCGCGACGAGGTGCTCGCGGCGACACTACGATGAGGGCGGCCAGCCCACCCGACGAGGGAGCCGGTGAACTGCGCATGACCGACCTGTCCTATGGGGAGGAGTCCTCCCATCGTGAGGCGTCCTCCCCCGTCGACGCGTCCTCGCATCTCGACCCCTCGTGGTATCGCGCCGCTGCTGTTCGTGGCGGGGCCGTCCATCAGCGCGGGGGACACTCACCCACGTTCCAGGTAGCAGAGGCCACGTGTGTGGGGTGCCAGTCGTGATCGGCGCGCGCACCATTGCACTGGTCGCGACTGCGGTGCTCATCGCTGGATGCTCGTCAGGAGTCCCCGCGGCCCAGCGGGAATCCGGGCAGACAGTAGCCACTCTGGATCCTGCGGCATTGCGACTGGATGTCCAGCGCACCGACATCGGGACCGGCACCATGGCTTGGGCCGAAGTCGGCAGCGGTGAGCCCCTGATCCTGCTCAACGGCACGGCATCCCCAATGGCGGAATGGGACCCGGCGTTCCTGGCGGCACTCGCGGCCCGACACCGCGTGCTCGTGCTGGACTATCCCGGCCTGGGCGGATCCACGAGATTGCCCGGACGTTTGACCTTCGACAAGCTGGCGGACGCGATGGTGCGGTGGATGGCGGCCATCGACCTCGACCGGGCGACAGTCTTGGGGTGGTCCATGGGGACATTCGTCGCGCAGCGCATGGCGGTGCGATATCCCGAAGCAGTTGCTCGCCTGATCCTCGTGGGCGGGAACCCCGGCGGTGATCGCACAGTACTGGGACCTCCGTGGGTGCAGCGAGCCGACAGCGACCCCAACTACACGATCGAGACCTATCTGCGCACCAACTACCCGCACACCCGCTGCGCTCAGCGCGCCGGCAAGGCGTTCCTCGCCCGCCAGGAGGCCGCGGTCGAGTCGGGCCGCTACCCCCCGGACCGGGTCCCGACCCGCACCTATGACGCGATGGTGGCAGCGGAGGACCCGTGGTTGCGGTCGAACCGGAACCTGCGGCAACTGTCGCAACTCGATGTTCCGTCGCTCGTGATGGTCGGTGCGGGGGACGTCATCACGCCGCCGGCCAATAGCCGTGTCCTTGCAGGGGCACTCGAAGGGTCGGTCGACCGTGACATCACCGGCGCCGGCCACTCCGTCCTGTTCCAAGAACCGGAACTCAGCGCATCACTGATCGGTGGATTCATGGTCGGCGGGTTGGACCCCGGCCGCACCCGCGTCTCAGGGAAGTGCGGCTGATCGTTCAGGCGAGTCGACGCGAGCGGCGCCTGCGTACGACCACGACAGTCACGACGACGGCAGCTGTCACCGCGAGTCCGATTCCGATCGCGGGGGCGAACCGGCGCGCCGCCGCGTCGGCCTTCTCAGCGGCGAGCAGCAGATTGTCGGTGCCCGCGAGGAGCGAGTCCGCCTTGTCGAGCCCGGCGCGGGCGCTGGCCAGATCGGCCCTCAGTTGTTCGACCTCTTCGCGGCCGATCTGCAGTTCCTGCGTCAACTTCATGTGCGTCCTCCGGTCACAGATCTGCTGCGGCGAGTTCCGCCGCCACAAACCCATGATCGCGTACCGGCCGCAGAATCCGATCCTCGAGGAGCGGATCCGGCGCGTTGAGCCCAGCCGCCAAGCGGCCCGAGCGGACCTCGACGATCCCCGCGATCGCCAATGCCAGCGACGGGTCGATGTAGCGCAGTCGTGTGGGTTCGGGAAGAGCGAAGTTCAAAGGCTTCTTCGCGTTCAGAACGCGGCCTTCGGCAACCCTCTCACCAAACTCATCGGCAACGCCCATGTTGGCGAGCAAGGCATCGCCTTCGTTCAGCTCGGTGGCGTACTCGGACATCACCCCCGGTACACCGGTGGCAGTGACCACGCACCATGCGGCGGCGAGACTTGCTCGGACTGCCGAGCGATCCTCCCGGTCGATCCAGCCGAACGTGGAGTCACTGCCTGACACGCTGTCGACGATGGTCGCGATGGCGCCGCTCTGGTGCACGCGGTGGGCGATCCCGCGACCCACCTTGCCGCCTCCGATGATCACGATGCTGCGATCACGCAGGTCCGCGAAGCCGGCCGCGGCCATGGCGCGCACGAATCCGTCACCGGTGCCCAGGGAGTTCTCGATCAGCTTGATCCGACCGGCATCGACCAGGAACACGGGTTGGGGACATCGCCGGTACGGCTCGACACCGGACTGGGTGAGTTCCACGTAGCCGTAGGTGCTCGAGACATCGGCGTGGATGCCCGCGCAGTCGAGAACGACGTCGAAGGGACGCCCCTGGGGATCGGGCTTGACGACAGGGACCCCGAGCTCGGGCAGCTCGGCGACGACTTCCGGGTCGTGGGGGACGCGCGGGTCCGGGCTCACGACCAAGTCCGCGCCGGCACTCTGCATGGCCCACATCTGGGGCAGAACGTTGGTCCACACCGGAAAGCCGCTCAGCACCCGCACGCCGGTCAGTGGTCGGTCGCGCTCACCTGCCTCGATGAGCGCCCACAGAGCCGGGAACTCTCGCGGGTCGTAGGACGCCAGCACCGCGCGGCCCAGGGGGCCGGGCCTCATTTGCTCAGGTCCCGCTCCACACTGACGACTTGCTGGAACGTCGGACGGTTCTGGAACGGGAACGCACCGGGACGACTGATCGCGCTGGTCACCCGCGGCCGGTTCTTGTCGAAGCAGGACGGCTGCGGATCACTCGTGCAGGCACCCACTGCATACATCTCCTGTGGCGTGACGGTGAGCGCCGTACGCAGTGAATCGCGCAGATCCTGGCGGCACGCGGAACGGTCGCCGTCGCCGCAGAACACCTTGGGCCACGTGCCGGTCACACTGCCCGAGTCGGTCAACTTGCGCAGGTCATTCGAGACAAAGCCCCACCAGCCATCGGAGAAGCCGGGGGCGGCTGGTCGCTCGCGCGGGACAGCGCCCAGACCGATCACGGATTGGATCGCCTCGTAGGCCTCGGTTCCCAACTCGGTCTCGAAGATGCTCTGGACAAGTCGGGGCCACCAGGCATCCATGATCTCGATCGCCCGGTTGTGTTCGTAGCTGCCGTCCTGGTCCAGGTCACGGCGATGTCCGCCCGCGTCGCGCCACTGACGCAGCTGTGTGATGGCGTCCTGCAGCGCCGGGTCACCGGGGGAGCCGATCCGCTCCAGCAACAGGGGGAGCAAGGCGATGGCCCGGATGTCCTCGGTGGCTGGTTCGGACATGGACTGCACCAGGTCGGCCTTGGTCATCTTGCCTTTGTCGAGGTCCGCGTTGATCCGGCGTGAGATCAACTGCGAGCGGTAGATCGGCCCGTAGCCCCACTGCTCATCGGCCGCGGACCACCCGGGTGCCGGCTTGTTGTTCCACGACACCAGGACATCTGGGTTGATCGCCTTCGGATGCCGATCGAACTCCAAGGGGGTGAACGCCCCGGTCTTGGGGTCGAATCCCTTCCAGTCGTACTGACCGGTCCCGAGAACCGGGAAGTCCGGCGAGGTGCCGTTGGCTCGCTTCGGATAGGCCCCGGACAGGAAGTAGGCCGTGTCATCGGTGTCGGTGTATGCCCAGTTGAAAGTGAACTGGACGCCGGAAGCGGCGCGCTGGAAGCTCTTCGCGTCCTTGACCTTGTTCGGGTTGTTGAGATCGGAGAACCCGACGACCGAGTCGACCTCGCGGCCGTAGGTGCTTCGCGCGAGAACGAATGCCACTCGTTTGGTCTTGCCGTTGACCTTCACTTTGCCGTAGGCATCCACGATGCCGTGCACCGTGCGCCAGGAGGTCAGTTCCGCAGACCCCGCCGGAGTCTTGTCGATGACATTCGGGGTCCAGGAGTTGCGCCGGACCAACTTCTCCATGGGGCGACATTCGCCCTTGTACTTGTAGTGGTGCTTGTCGCCACCGCACAGGACTTCGGCGAAGGTGTCGACGTTGTCGGACCCCGCGGAGGTGGCGCTCCAGGCGTAGTCCCGACCGTGGCCCATCTGGACGAACAGGTTGACCCCGGCGAACGCGACGCCGCGGGCGTCGATACCCGGTCCGTGCAGTTCTTGTTCGACGAGGATCTGGGGCAGCCAGTACCCCACCTGTGGACCCATGACCGCCAGTGGATTACCCGTGCGGGAGTTCTTCGCCGACACCAACTCCCAGTTGGACATGTGGGGACGGGCACCGTTGTCGCCGCTGTCGAAGAGTGTCGGTTCGGCTCCGAGGTCCTGCATCTGGGCCGAGACCTCGGTCGAGACGATCTCGGCGTCCTCGACTGAGCCGGCGATCGGCAGCGCCAATCCCTTCTTCGCGAAGGAGTCCTCGGTCATGTAGGGGAACCGCTTCTTGATGGTCGTGGGTGCCCCGGGATCGTTCTTGGTGCGGAACCCTTTCCAGAGTTTCCGGCCCTGATCTTTGCCGAACCGCTTCTCCAGCGCACGCAACACGAGTGAGGAGTCCAGCGACCCGCCGCCCCCGCGGCCGAAGATGCCCCCGACAAGCGATGTTGTCGCGACGACATCTGTGGCGTCCCAATCGCGGAGCTCCTGTCCGATGAGGCTGTACTCGACCGGCATCAGGTCGGGGTTCTGGCGGGCTTCGGCGATGTAGGCGTTGATGCCGGCGACGAAGCTGTCGAGTTCCTTCATCGCGGACTTACCGAGGTCCTTCTTGGCTTGCTTGAGCTGGTTGTTCAGGTCCGTCTGTGAGTACGGGGCGAAACGCCATTGCTCGATGTCGGAGTTCAGGTTGCCGCCGCCGAGAAACGATGACAGGTCAGCGCGTCCGGTGTGCCGCAGGACATCCATCAAGAACAGGCGATCGGCGGCCCCCGCGTATCCAGCGCCGAACATGGTGTCGCGCCGGGTGGAGCCGTAGATGCGGGGCACCGCGTACTCGCGGTCGCGAACGATCGTGACGCCGTCGCGCGGGGTGATGGTGCTCAGCCGGTCGTCCGGACGAACGCCGAAGGTGGCGTCCTTGAAGAAGTCCGGGATCTGGCTGTCGGTCAGGGTGGGGGAGGCGTAGAGGAGGTTCTCGTACAGCGACTGCTGGTTGGCCCAGTACGGGGGAAGGGTGCCGTCCGTCAGGTACTGCTGGAACTCGGCCGCGGTGTCGACTCCGTCCGAACCGGGAGGCAGGACATTACGGAATCCGCCGGCGTCGTTTCGGCCGTAGCCCTCGGGGTCCGCTGCCAGGGCGGTTCCGGGTAGGGCCACCAGGGCGGCCGTGACAAGGGCGATGAGTCGTCGGTGCACGGCGATCCTTTCGGTCAGCTGAGCCGCTGGTACCACTGCAGGGCAAAGGAGCCCCGGACTTGACGAACGAAGTCAGCGCTGTCGGCAGAGCCTTCGTAGATGTCATGGAAGTACACGGTGGCCGCCAGGATATCGGTCATGTCCTTGTACATCTCGATATCGAACGTCGTGAGTACGGTCTCCATCTCGAAGACCATGAATTCGACCTGCGTCCGTGCGTCCCACGGGTCGAGACCACGAGCCGATGCGAAAGCAATCAGGCTGTTGCCCCCGTTGTCCCAGCGTCCTCCCTGGGACCACTGCGCCAGCCCGCGACCCGGGCCTCCGGACTGGACGGCAGTGGGGTCGACGCCGGACTCCTGTTGCAGGTTCCCGAGGATGCCGGCGATCGACTCCTCCGAGAACCCGTCCGCCTTGAGCATCTTCCAGACCACGTCCGCCGCGGGGCCGGTCGAGATCGGGGGACCTCCCGCGAGCGAGTCGGCCAAGGCGACCTTGTAGACGTCCTGGGCCTCGTCGTAGTCATCGTCGAGACGAACCAGTGCGGCCTCACCGATCCTCACGTCCCGCCGGGCGGCGGTCATGAAGTCCTCCGCTTCGGCGACGGACCGGCGAGCAGCCACCAGATCGTCGTGGGCGGCTTCGTACTCGGTCTGGGCGGCGTCGTACCCGGCGCGGGCTTCGTCGGCCACTCCGGTGGCGTCCTGTGCGAGGCGGACGGTGCGTTGGGCGTCGACGATTCCGGCATCGCTGAGGTTGTCGTACGTCATGTCGCGGCGGGCCATCTCGTGCAGGGCGGCAGGGCCGTCGGCGGCGAAGGTGGCGAATAGTTCGAGGTCGGTGTCCGACAACGCGTTGATGTAGGCGTTGCGGGCCATGCGGCGTAGTGCGCTTTCCGCAGCGAGAGCCGATTCGCGAGCCTTCGTCTCGGCCGCGGTGGCCGTGTGCGCGTCATCGGCGGCCTCCTCCGCGCGCTTCTTCGTCGCCCGGTCCACGGCCAGCGCGGCAGTGACCGCATTCTGTGCGTCGGTGAGTTGCCGAGTGGCGTCGCCGACGCGGGCCTCGGCGGCTGCGATCTCGGCTTCAGCAGCGCGATGCTGGGCTCGGATGTCGGCCAGTTGCTGCGCTGCGATGGACATCGGAACAGGGTCGGGGTCACTGCCGGCTGCCTGCGGAACTCCGGAGCCCAGAGTCAGACTCACCACGACTGCCCCCGCGGCGGCGCAGCGTGACAGTAGGCCCATGTTCCCATCATCGGCACACTTGAGGGCCCGCGACAGCCGAGTTGCGAATACCGGGTGGCAATTCCCGGATCAACCGGACATCTGAGCGAATGTCGCAGTGAAGTGCCGCAGGACCGGGGGCTCTTCGACGATGCGGTAGCCCGGCAGGTCGTGGGCCCTTGCCGCCACCTGCTCGCAGACCTCGATGACGTAGTCGATGTGGCTTTGGGTGTAGGTCCGCCGCGGAATTGCGAGCCGCACCAGGTCCAGTGCGGCGGGTTGTTCGCTGCCGTCGGGCCGGCGACCGAACATGACGGTGCCGATCTCGCAGCCGCGGACACCGCCGGCCTCGTAGAGTGCCACCGCGAGTGCTTGTCCGGGGTATTGCAGCGGGTCCAGGTGCGGCAGGAGTTCGCGAGCGTCGAGGTAGACCGCGTGCCCCCCGATGGGTTGGACGACCGGGATGCCTCGTTGCGCCAGCGCGTCACCGAGGTAGGCGGTGGATCGGATCCGGTAGCGCAGATAGTCGTGGTCGACAGCTTCGCGCAGGCCGACGGCGAGCGCTTCGAGGTCGCGTCCTGCCAGACCGCCGTACGTCGGGAATCCCTCCGTGAGGATGAGTAGGGCGCGACACTGCTGGGCCAGGGCGTCGTCGTTGACGGCCAGCCATCCGCCGATATTCCCCATCGGGTCCTTCTTGGCGCTCATGGTCATCCCGTCGGCGAGTCCGGCGATCTCGCGGACGATGTCGGACACCTCCCGATCACTTTGGCCCGGTTCCCGCTCCCGGATGAACCACGCATTCTCGGCGAAGCGGCATGCATCGAGGAACAGCGGCTTTCCGTGCCGGTGCGCCACCTCGCTCGTTTCCCGGATGTTCGCCAGGCTGACGGGCTGTCCGCCGCCTGAGTTGTTCGTGATGGTCAGCATCACGCACGGCACCGAGTCGCCCTGTTCGGACAGCAGCGCATCCAGTGCACTGACATCCATGTTGCCCTTGAAGGGATGGCGGGAGGCTGGGTCACGGCCCTGGGGAATGACCAGATCGACCGCGGCGGCTCCCGTGTACTCGACGTTTGCCCGCGTGGTGTCGAAGTGGGTGTTGTTCGGGATGATCCGACCGGGACCACCGAGCACGCCGAACAGGATCTTCTCGGCGGCCCGACCTTGATGGGTGGGGATGACGTGCTCGAAGGGGAACAGTTCTCGCACCCCGTCGCGGAACAACTCGAATGACGGCGACCCCGCGTACGACTCGTCGCCGTGCTGGATCGCCGCCCATTGGTCCCGGCTCATCGCTCCCGTCCCAGAGTCGGTCAGCAGGTCGATGATGACGTCTCGCGCGGGCAGATTGAACAGGTTGTAGCCCGCGGCCCGGATGGCCTCGGCGCGCTGCTCGGGCGTGGTCAGATGCAGCGGTTCGACCGAATGGATGCGGAAGGGTTCGATGATGGTTCGGAACTCCATGTCCGGACCGTACTGGTTCAGTGCCGCAGTTGCCCCCGGACCTCGGCTGCGGCGCGCAGACCCGACAGGATCGCTCCCTCGATGTAGCCGACCCAGCGGTCCGCTGTCTCCGTGCCGGCCCAGTGAATGGCCCCGACGGGCGTGCGCAGTGCTGGGCCGAACTGGGTCCACGCGCCGGGTGGCAGATGTGCGCCGTAGCAGCCCCGCGTGTGCGGTTCCGCGTTCCAGTCCCTGTCGACGTAGTCGAGCATGTCTGCCGCCCGGGGGCCGAAGTACCGCTGCAGTTCCGCCGTCACCAGCTCCCGGCGCACCGACACGTCGAATCGTGAGGCGGTGACGGCCTCGCTGCCCTCGAAGAAGCCCACGATCATCCCCGGGTACCCGGTGGGCGGCGTGTTGTCGAACACCACCTTGACGGGGCCCTGGTCGCTGGCTGCCTCCCCGGACAATCCATCGGCGCGCCAGAACGGCTGTTCGTAGATGGCGTGGAACTTGATGACCGACCCATGCGGCATGCGCTGCAGGAGTTGGGCTCGGTCAGCTGGAAGGACGGGGTCGTAGGTGATGCTGCCGGCGGTGGCTGGGGCCACCGTGACGATCACCGCGCTCGCGTCGATCGTGCGGGAGTCTGTCTCGACGAGTACCCCATGGTCGCGACGCTGGATGCTGCGGGCGGGATCGGAGAGCAGGACGCGGTCGCCCAGCCCTGCGGCAAGCCCGTCTGCCAACTGCATCATCCCGCCCACGACGCGATCCTGCTGGGCGCCGCCCCCGCTTGAGATCAGGGTCTCCAGGTTGGTGCCGGCGCGCGCGTAGAACAGCGCATGCAGTAACGAGATATTGGCCGCTTCGGTGGCGAAGACCGCTTCGGCTGCGACTCGGAAGAAGTCCCGACCCGCAGCGGTGCGAGCCGTGCGCACGATCCAGGTCTCGAAGGTCTGGCCGTCGAGTTCACTCGCCCGCGGGGTTCGCCACGGGTGGGTCGGATCGACCCGGGCTGCCAGTCGGTCGAACCGCCACTGCGCCTGCCCAACATCCGCCAGGGCGACGGCCGGCAGGCGTGGGACCCGACCGGCGTAGCGGGCGGATCGACCGCGGAACAGTAGCAACTTGTCCCCGACCACGTTCGTGGGCATCGTCGTGAGTCCCAGGCGATCGAGCAGGGCGTATGCCAGGTCCTGACCGGGGCCCAGCCACTGCCCACCGTGGTCGACCCAGGCGTCCGGGTAGCCGGAGAGCGGCTCGGTCTGCACGCGGCCACCCACACGATCTCGGGCTTCCACCACCAAGCACTCGATCCCCTCTGCCCGCAGCGCGTCAGCCGCGGTCAGACCCGAGATTCCCGCGCCGACCACCACCACCCCGGTGTCGAGATGTCGTGTCATGACGGGGGTCGCTCGGGCTGCTCCTGGGCGGCGACGGTGTCGCGCAACTCCTTGCGCTTGTGCACGAACCGGGACCGCAGACCGACGACCATGAACGGCAAGTAGGCGCCGATGAAGATCATGACCAGACCGAAGATGGTCCAGAAGTTGGTGAAGTCGGTGCCCGGTTCGTAGCGGTCGATCGCCACATTGAGCATCGACAACCACCATCCGCCGATGATGAGCACCGCACCGGCGAGGAAACCTCCGGCGCCGTACAGGAATGAGCCGAACTTCTCCATGGACTCACAGTAGGGGACTCAGACTAGGCGGAAAGGTGTCTGCAACCTCGCGGCATCGAACACCTACGCTGTCAGTCATGGCTCCCATCAAGGCCCCCGGCGAGGCCCTCCTGAAGGCCCTGGTCAAGGTCCCCGGCAAGGCTTCGGACGACTCCCGTCGATGACGCGTCCAACACAGGAAGCACCGCGACCGCTGTCCGATCTGGTGCACCCGGGTTGGCTGCCCATCCTCGATCCGGTCGCCGAACGCATCGCCGCCATGGGCGACTTCCTGCGGGCCGAACTGGCCGCGGGACGCGGCTACCTGCCGGCGGGAGCCAATGTTCTGCGCGCATTCACCCGGGACCCGGCGGAGGTCTCGGTCCTGCTGATCGGTCAGGACCCGTACCCGACTCCGGGACACGCGGTCGGGTTGTCGTTCTCGGTCGCCGCCGAGGTACGCCCACTGCCGCGCAGTCTGGTCAACATCTTCCGCGAGTACTGCTCTGATCTCGACGTCCCCTCTCCTACCACCGGGGATCTGAGCCCGTGGTTCGAGCGAGGGGTGCTGTTGCTCAACAGGGTGCTGACCGTTCGGCCGGGAGCACCTGGGTCACACCGTGGCAAGGGATGGGAGGACGTCACGGCGGCGGCCATCAGCGGCCTGGCTGCCCGGGACACGCCACTCGTTGCGATCCTCTGGGGGCGTGATGCGCAAAGCGCCCAACGTTTCCTCGGTGAGGTTCCGGTCATCGCCTCCGCGCACCCGAGCCCCTTGTCCGCCGATCGTGGCTTCTTCGGGTCTCGTCCGTTCAGTCGGGCCAACGATCTACTGGTGACTGCAGGCGGCTCGGCTGTCGACTGGCGTCTGCCATGACCCGTAGTTTCCTCGGAACACCGGCAACCGCTCCCGGTCCGCTGGGGCCCCAGATGCTGCGGTCCACCATGATGATCCGACGGGACCCGCTGGCGTTCCTTGCGCAGATGCGTGACGACTACGGCGATGTGGTGCAGTTCCCCATCCCGCGTCCGGCGACGTACCTGGTGGCGTCTGCGTCTGCGACCCAGCAGGTGCTCGTGGGGCGCCCTGGCGGATACGACAAGGACACCATCCAGTACCGCTCGTTATCGCTCGTCACGGGCGATGGGCTGCTCACCGCGACCAATGACCACTGGCGCGGCCAGCGGCCCGTGGTGCAGCCCGCGTTCCATCATTCCTTCCTCCCGGCGGTCGGCGAGGTCGTCGCGCAGGAGACCGGATGGCTCATCGACCGTTGGGGGGACTACCGGCCGGCGCTGTCGTCGATGTCGAGCTGGCCATGATGGATCTGGCGCTTCGGGTCGTCGGCCGGTGCCTGTTCGCCGACGATCTCCGCGGCTCGACTGCGGCGTTGGCTCACGCGACGCTGGAGGCGCTCGACGTCGTGATCAAGCGCTCCCGGGTGCCGATCGCCATCCCGGCTGCGTGGCCGACTCCGGCCAACCGACGGCTGGACCGCAGCATGCGGGCTCTCGAATCGGCCGTCGAACGCCTGATGACGCAACGGAACCCCGAGCCAGGGAGCACGCTGCTCCTCGACTTGATCCTCAGTCAACCGGACTGGAGCAGACGGCAGATGCGCGACCAGATCGTCACGTTCCTGGTTGCCGGCCACGAGACCGCCGCCAGCGCAATGACCTGGGCCCTGTGGCTCCTCGCCCGTGACCCCGACCGACAGGTTCCTCCGTCAGGAGTGTCAGCGGCGAACTACGCCCGCGCATGTGCCGAGGAGGCCCTGCGACTGTTCCCACCGGCATGGGTCATCAGTCGCAACGCCGTGTTGGCCGATGAGATCGAGGGGATCGAGATCCCGGCCGGGGCGCTGGTGATCACCAGCCCCTTCCTGCTGCACCGGGACAGTCGTTACTGGCCGGATCCGGATCGGTTCGACCCCGGTCGGTTCGCCGACCGACTGGCAGCAGCCCAGCGGGCGGCCTACCTGCCCTTCGGCGCGGGGCCGAGACTATGCATCGGACGCGACTTCGCCCGCTGGGAAATGACCCAGGTCATCGAGCAGTTGCTGGCTGCGTTCGAGTGGTCCGTGGTGACGCCGCAGCCGCCGATGTTGCCGTCTGTCACCTTGCGTCCAGTCGGTGGACTGCAGCTGGCGATCAGTCGTCGGTGAACTCACCGTCCGACGTTGACGTACTCGACCAGAGCGTTGCGCTCCTCTTCGAGTTCGCCGAGTCGGCTCTTGACGACGTCGCCGATGCTCACGATCCCGATGATGTGTTCGTCGCTGTCCAGCACTGGGACGTGGCGTACCCGTGAGGTGGTCATGAGTCCCATGAGATCGGCGGTCGTGGCCGATGGGGGCGCGCAGGTGACGGTCGGCGTCATGATGCTGGAAACCGGCTGTTCGAGGATCGCAGCCCCACCCGTCGCGAGGTGGCGTACGACATCGCGTTCGGAGACGATGCCGACGACCGTCTGGCCGTCGTCGGACACCACCAGGGCGCCGATGTTGAACTGAGCGAGTTTCGCCAACAGTTCCGTGACGGTGGCGCTGGGTCGGACAGTCTCCACGGCATTGCCCTTTGACTGCAGGACATGTTCGAGTTTCATGGGTCCGGCCTTTCGTGGGTCGATGGGCGCAGGTTACTCAGTGGGGACGTCGGTGCGCAGCACCCGGAGGACTTCTTCATGCAAATGTCCGTTGGTCGTAACAGCGCAGCCCCCGGTGATGGCGTCGCCACCGTCGTAGGCGGTCATGCGGCCACCGCTCTCGGTCACGATCGGCACGAGTGCGGCCATGTCCCACGGAGCCAGAAACGGTTCCGCCGCGATGTCGACAGCCCCCTCGGCCACGAGGGCATGCGACAGGAAGTCGCCGTAGCCCCGGGTGCGCCAACACGTGTCGATCAGGGCCCGCAGACCCGGCCAGGAACCGCGCTCCCGCCAGCCCAGCTCGTCCGAATAGGAGAACGAGGCATCGCTCAACTGACTCACCGCGCTGCACGTCAGGGAGCGCACAGTGTCATCGACATCGCGGGTGTGCGCACCTGATCCGGCGGCGGCCCACCACCGTCGGCCGAGCGCCGGCGCCGAAGCGACACCGACAACAGGTTCGCCTGCCTCGACGAGCGCCAGCAGCGTGCACCAGACAGGCACTCCGCGCAGGTAGTTCTTGGTGCCGTCGATCGGGTCGATGATCCACTGCCGCGATGTGTCGCCGGCGGATCCGAACTCCTCGCCGAGGATGCTGTCATCCGGCCGGTGGGTGCTCAGCATGGTCCGAATGGTCTGCTCGGCGCGTTGGTCGGCTTCGGTCACCGGCGACATGTCCGGCTTGGTCTCCACGTGCAGGTCGCCAGCGAGATAGCGCGACATCGTCACCTCGTCGGCAGCGTCCGCGATCCGCAGCGCGAGTGTGAGGTCGTCGTCCCATCGGTTCACGATGTGGATCCGTTCTCGTGGGTGGGGGATCCGTGCTCGTGGGTGGGGGATCCGTGCTCGTGGGTGGGGGATCCGTGCTCGTGGGTGGGGGATCCGTGCTCGTGGGTGGGGGATCCGTGCTCGTGGGTGGGGGATCCGTGCTCGTGGGTGAGGGATCCGTGCTCGTGGGTGAGGGATCCGTATTCGGCGAGGAAGAGCGCCTGGGCGCGGATCGAGCGTTCGAGTTCGGTCAGGTCGACACTCTCGTTCGGGGCGTGGATCCGGGCCAGGGGGTCCTGGGCGCCGGTCCCGACGACTTCGAGGTCGGGGAACTCGTCGATCAGGTTGGCGAGGAACGGGACCGCACCGCCGACGCCCTGCTCGGTCGGTTCGGTGCCGTAGGCGGCTCGCATGGCGCGGGCATAGGCCTGGTAGGCGCGACCGCCCGTCGCGACGAGTGTCCCGGGCGCGGGGGCGTCGTGCTCGAACTGGATGGCCAGGCCCCACGGGGCGTGGCTGCGCAGATGCTGCTCGAGCGCTGCCATCGCGTCGTTGGGATCCACCCCGGCGGGAATCCGGACACTCACCTTCGCCCGGGCCATCGGGACCAGGGCGTTGGGGGCGGTGTCGACAGGGGGAGCGTCCAACCCGACCACGTTGACGGAGGGTCGGGAGAACAGCCGGGAGGCGATCGAACCGGAGCCGATGAGCGGGACGTCGGGCAGGACTCCGGCCACCGCCCGGTAGGCCTGCTCCGGATAGTCGGCGCCGGGCCAGTCACTGCCCGGAATACCGTCGATCGCGCAATCACCGTTGTCGTCCACGAGTGTGCTGAGCAGTGTGATGAGCGCCATGAGCGCGTCGGGCGCCGGGCCGCCGCACATGCCGCTATGCCGGGGCTCGGCGAGAGTTCGCACGGTGACCACGCCGTCGACGATGCCGCGCAGGGCGGTCGTGAACGTGGGGAGTCCCAACTCGACAGGTCCCATGTCGTTGATCACGGCGGCGTCGATACCCGCGAACTGGTCGGGGTGCGTGCGTGGCCATTCCTCGAAAGCGCCCCCGAACTCCTCGGCCCCTTCGAGCAGGATCCGCAGTGTCACCGGTGGGGTCGCGCCGAATGCCCGCACGCAGGCGATGTGCGTCACGACACCGGACTTGTCGTCAGCGGCGCCGCGCCCGTAGAGGCGGCCGGCCCGCTCGGTGGGATCGAACGGTGGGGAGTCCCACTTGGTGTCGTCCCCCCCGGGTTGAACGTCGTAGTGGGAGTAGAGCAGAACGGTGGGGGCTCCGGGGGGGCCGGGCAGGTCGGCGCGAACCGTGGGAGCGTCCTCGGGGCCGCCGATCACTTCGACATCGGCCCCAGCTGCGCGCAGGAGTTCCGCGCACGCGTCGGCGCACTCGCGGACCGGGGCGGGATCGTAGCCCGGGCCGTTGATCGAGGGGATGCGCACGAGTCGTTCCAGGTCCGCTCGAACCTGGGGCATCAGCGAAGAGATGCGGTCGAACAACTCATGGGAATCTGTGCTGGAAGAGTTTGAGGCCATGGTCGCCACGCTAATGAGCGGTCCGTCGGGTCGCCAGTGAGCCGGCCGGTCAAGTTGCCAGGGAGCGCAGCATCCGCCGCACCGAGTCGAGTCGGGCGACGCCGTCCGGGCCCGCGTTGCCCCCTGCCACCCAGGCATCGAGACCGCAGTGCGGCGGTTCGTGGTCGCAGCCGCGCGGGCAGTCGATCTCGCCGGCGGCGAGTTCGCCGAACGCTGCGACCACGTCCTCCGGATCCACATGGCCCAGCCCGAAGCTGCGCAGACCCGGGGTGTCGATGATCCAACCGCCACCCGGCAGCCGCAGTCCCACCGCGGACGTCGACGTATGTCGTCCGCGACCGGTGACCGCGTTGACCGATCCGATGTCCCGGTCGGCGTCGGGGACCAGACGGTTCACGAGGGTGGACTTGCCGACCCCCGATTGTCCGATGAGCACCGTGACGTGTCCGGCGAGCCGCTGCGCCAACTCGTCAGCAGGCTGTGCGCGGGTTGTCGCGATTGCCGCGAGGCCGAGTGGAGCATAGGCATCGGCCAGAGCGGAGGCCGGACTCAGGTCTGTTTTCGTGACGATCAGCAGCGGGGTGAGCCCGGCCGTGTAGGCGGCCACCAGGCAGCGGTCGATGAAGCCTTCGCGCGGCTCCGGCTCGGCGGCGGCGACGACGATTCCCAGGGTGTCCGCGTTGGCCACGACGACACGTTCGACCGGGTCAGTGTCGTCAGGTGTGCGCCGCAGGGCGGTGCGTCGGGGTTCCAGCCGAACGATGCGGGCGAGGGTCCCCGGTTCCCCTGTCAGGTCGCCCACGAGTGCCACGCGGTCACCCACCACGACCGACCTCCGGCCGAGTTCACGTGCGCGCACCGCCGTGACCACTGCCGATCCGGCTCCCAGGTCGACGGTGAGTCGACCCCGATCGACTGCGACGACGAGTCCGACCGTGGCGTCGTCATGAGCTGGTCGTTCCTTGGAACGGGGTCGGGAGCTGCGCCCAGGACGGACCCGGACGTCGTCTTCGCTGTACTCGTGAGACGCGTTGCGGGACCGGGACACTAGTTGCCGGGCTCCGGTTACGGCGTGTGCCCACGCAGTGGAGAATCCTGGGAACGTCTTGGCGGTGGTCGCAACGTCTTCGATCAGGACCCCCGGTACGCGAGCTCCGAGGATCGCGCCGCACGTGGCCATCCGGTGGTCGCTGTAGGTCGACCAGAGGCCCCCGTGCAGGCGCGCGGGACGGATGGTCAGTCCGTCGCTGTCGGCATGCACGTCGCCTCCGAGGGCGTTGAGTTGACCGGCGATCGCCCGGAGCCGATCGGTCTCGTGCCCCGCGATGTGACCGATCCCGGACAACCGTGACGGGGAGTCGGCGAGCGCGGCCACCGCGGCGATCGTGGGGACGAGTTCGCCCAGGTCGCGTAGGTCGGCGTCGACTCCGCTGATCGCTCCCGTCCCGGTGATCGACATACCGTCGGGACCGGAGTCGAAGCGAGCACCCATGTCGATGAACACCTCCCGCAACTGCCGGTCAGGTTGCAGGCTGTCGCTCGGCCAGTCGGGGACCTCGATGCGTCCATGGGTGATCAGGGCGAGTGCCGCGAACGGCGCGGCATTGGACAGATCGGGTTCGACGGTCCGATCGAGGGCGCGGATCGGACCCGCCGTCACCGACCAGTCTGCGTTCGTGCGGTCCGATGCGTGCGCGTCGGTGGCCACCCCGTGCTGATTGAGCATGCGCATCGTCATGGCGATGTGGGGCAGCGAGGGAATCGGCGCGCCCCGATGGCGCACAGTCACGCCCCGATCGAACCTCGCGCCGGACAGGAGCAGCGCGCTGACCACCTGGCTGGTGGTCGAGGCATCGACATCGACGACGCCACCGGGCACATGACCGATGCCGTGCACCGTGAAGGGAAGCCGGGTGGCATCGGCAGCGATGCGGATGCCCAGGCTCCGAAGCGCTGCCAGAAGCGCTGCCATCGGGCGCTCCCGGGCCCGGGGATCGCCGTCGAAGTGGACATCCGCACTCGTCAGGGCTGCCACGGGGGGGACGAAACGCATGACGGTCCCGGCCAGTCCACACTCCACCGACACCGCGCTCGTCGCAGTGCCGGGCGTTACGGTGACCGAGGTCTCGGGGGATCCCGCCACCTCGGCCCCGAGGGCTCGCAGCGCTGTGAGCATCAGGTCGAGATCGCGGGACCCGGCGGGAAGCCCCGCGACGGATGATGTCCCGTCGGACAGCGCCGCCAGCAGCAACGCCCGGTTGGCAACGGACTTCGAACCGGGCACCGTGACCCGCGCGTCCACCGGCCCGTTGGCCGTGGGAGCGGGCCAAGGATCTGTCACCACTTGCCTAACTCCGCGGAGACGTTGCCTAACTCCGCGGAGACGTTGCCTAACTCCGCGGAGACGTTGCCTAACTCCGCGGAGACGGTGCCAAGCTCCGGGGTGAGAGTGCCGGATTCCGGAGTGATGGCGGCGGGCTTGATCACGGCACCGAACAGCGTCATCCGCAGGCGTTCGTCCTCCACCACGGGGGTGAGCCTATCCGGGCCGAACCCCATCGCGAGGGTGCTCGCGAAGGCCGGAATCGGCTGGTGAGGTTAACCTTTGTTGAACCCCCGACCCCGGAGCGGCTTCCGGCCCGGTGATCGGGCAGGATAGAAGCACGGCGTTTGCGATCACGGATCGATGCCGCTACGGGTGCACGCCGCGCCTGCATGCATCGTGTGGAGACGGAGTAGAAATGACCATTCCCGGTTTGGAGAACCCGCCGACCAAGAACAAGAAGTTGCTCGAGTGGGTCGAAGAGGCCGCCGAACTCACGCAGCCGGACCGCGTCGTGTGGTGCGACGGCTCGCGATGCCGAGTGGAACCGACTGACCGCAGGAGATGGTCGAGTCGGGCACCTTCATCCGTCTCAACCCCGAGAAGCGCCCCAACTCGTTCCTCGCGCGTTCGCAACCCGTCCGACGTCGCCCGCGTCGAGGACCGCACCTTCATCTGCTCGCTGCGATGAAGAGGATGCCGGCCCGACCAACAACTGGATGGATCCCGCCGAGATGCGGGCGACCCTCAAGCGGCTGTTCGCCGGCTGCATGCGCGGGCGCACGATGTACGTGATCCCCTTCTCGATGGGTCCGCTTGGGGTCGCGCATCTCCCAGCTGGGCGTCGAGATCACGGACTCGCCCTACGTCGTGGTCAACATGCGGATCATGACTCGCATGGGCCAGGCCGGCCCTCGACGTGATCGGCGAGGACGGCGACTTCGTGCCGGCGCTGCACTCGTGTCGGCTACCCGCTGATCGATGCCGAGGGCAACCGCCGCGACGACGTCGCTTGGCCGTGCAACGACGACCAAGTACATCGTCCACTTCCCGGAGACCCGCGAGATCTGGTCTTACGGCTCCGGTTACGGCGGCAACGCCCTGCTGGGCAAGAAGTGCTTCGCGCTGCGTATCGCATCGGCCATGGCCCGCGACGAGGGCTGGATGGCCGAGCACATGCTCGATCCTCAAGCTCACCGCGCCCGGACGGCGACGTGAAGTACCTGACGGCGGCCTTCCCGTCGGCTTGCGGCAAGACCAACCTGGCCATGCTCGAGCCGACGTGTGCCGGGCTGGAAGGTCGAGACCGTCGGCGACGACATCGCCTGGATGCGGTACGGCGATGATGGTCGGCTGTACGCCATCAACCCCGAAGCCGGCTTCTTCGGCGTCGCGCCGGGCACGGGCATGCATACGAACGCCAACGCGATCCGCTCCCTGTGAGGGCAACTGCATCTTCACCAACGTCGCGCTGACCGACGACGGCGACGTGTGGTGGGAGGGCATGACGGAGGACGCACCGAGCGCACCTCATCGACTGGAAGGGCAACGACTGGACACCGGAGTCCGATGCCCCCTCCAGCCACCCGAACGCCCGGTTCACCGCGCCGGCCTGCGCAGTGCCCGTCCATCGCGCCCAACTGGGAGGATCCCGCCGGGTGTCCCGATCTCGGCGATCCTGTTCGGGGGCCGACGCGCTACCAACGTGCCGCTGGTCACCGAGGCGCTGCGACTGGGATCACGGCGTGTTCCTGGGTGCGACGATCGCCTCGGAGCAGACCGCGGCGGCGGAGGGCACAGTCGGCGGCCCTGCGTCGCGACCCCTTCGCCATGCTGCCGTTCTGCGGCTACAACATGGCCGACTACTGGGGTCACTGGCTGAAGATCGGCGAGATGACCGATGCCGACAAGCTGCCCAAGGTCTACCAGGTCAACTGGTTCCGCAAGGACGACGACGGCAAGTTCCTGTGGCCGGGCTTCGGCGACAACTCACGCGTGCTCGTCGTGGATCATCGAGCGGGTCGAGGGCGGCACCGAAGCCGAGCAGACGGCGATCGGTGGCCGACCGAAGGATGGCGACCTCTACCTCGAGGGTCTCGACCTCACCGATGAGCAGGTTGCCGAGCTGTTCGCGGTCGATCCGAAGTCCTGGCTGGCCGAAGCCGACCTCACCGAGGAGTACTTCGCGAAGTTCGGCGACAAGGTTCCGGCGAAGTTGCAGGAGGAACTCACCGCCCTGCGGGAGCGCCTCCGCGCCTCTGAGTGACCTGTGCCCCGGCTGATCGCCCTGGGTGGCTCCGTCACCGTCGCGGCGCTGCTCTTGACGACTGCCGGAGCCCAGGCGGGCGGGTCGTGGGGTCGGGCCAAGGTGCTCGACCGCGAACGGGTCGGTCCTCCCTCTGTCGCCACCGCCGAGAAGAAGGGCGCCGCCAGCGCGAGCTGGATCGATGACAGGGGCCAGGCTTTCGTCGTCAGATTCCGCAACAGCAAGTGGGAGGCCCCGGAACGGTTCGGCGAGCGTGGCAAGGTGGCCGACTTGAACGTCCTCGAGTCCGACGACGGGTCCCGCGCGTTGGCGGTCTGGGCCCGGGTGCGCCCCAACGGAAAACTGCGTGCTGTCATGGCGGCCGGGCGCACCGGAACCCGGTGGGGTCGTGCCGAAGTAGTGATGTCGGGCGCGAACTACCGCGGTATCGACGTATCCCTCTCCAGCGATGGTGAGCGGGCGGTCGCGGTGGTGGAGGCCGGCGTCGCCGGTGACCCGCGGCAGTCGGCGTTGTACTCGGCGACCATGCGCGGGTCTCAGTGGGCGAAGCCTCACCTGATCACCCAGCAGGGCGAGATCTCCGATGTTCACCTCGTGATGGACCCGTCAGCGGCCCGCAGTGTCTTGGCGTATCAGGTGGCTCCACCACAAGGTGGTGGTGAGCGGATCGTCGTCCGGGACGGTTCTCCGGCCAAGTGGTCTGCGGAGCAGACCGTGGCGACGGGCAGTCGCGAGTACGACAGTCTTTTCCTCGCGGACGCTGCGCTGGGCGGTGACACCGTCATGGTGGGCTGGGGGAGGACTGACGACGAGGCCGACCGCCAAGCGAGCGTGTCCGTTCGCACAGCCGGTAACTGGAGTGTTCAGTCGCTGAGCCCGCAACCGGTCAACCAGATCTCCGTCGGGGTCGCGAACAACGGCACCTCTGGACTCGCGGTGTTCCAGGAACGGGACCCGCTCGGAACCATGGCTGCCCGAGCGCAGAGTTGGACATCGGGTACCTGGGGCGCGCCGGTCACAATCGGGTCCGATACCGCCGGACTCGGGGTCTCGGACACCCGGCTGGTGATGAGCCGTTCCGGAGCCCACGCGACCGCCACATGGCTGGCCGTGGACGAATGCTGTGGCCGGGTGCTTCACTCCGCCGACTACCGGGTGGGCAGTGGCTGGACCGGCGACCAGAGGGTCTCCCAGAGGTCGGTGCGCTCCTACGCCGTGGCGTCCGCGCGCCAAGGTCGGCGGGTGGTGGCGGTCTTCGATCACCCCGCCGACAAGCCGACTATCGAAGCGGTCGTCAAGGCAGGCTGATCCGCGCTGATCCGCGGCGGTCGGCGACCGCTCGGCCAACCCCGAATCCACCGATCCTTCGGCTACTGCGCGCCACCATCGGGGCGCCCTGGCGGCGTTGCAGCCGCTCACCAGTGGCCCACACTGCCGTCGCGAGTGCGCCTTGCCATCGCACCCCGCTGGTGACCCTCGCTACTCCGAGAATCGGTAGATCCGGGCTAGCCTAACGTCGTGGGTACCTTTACCACCGCTCTTCAGGTGGTCCTGGCATACGGTTCTCTGATCGTCTTGATCTGGGCATTCGTCGATGCCCTGCGTTTCTCGAAGACCGACTACAAGATTGCCGACCGCATGCCCCGGATGGCCTGGCTGATCATCCTCGGATTCTGCTTCGCGATGCTGCTGTGGCTGGGGGGATGGCGCCCCGATGAACCGTTCGGGCCGCGCAGCATCATGTGGTTCGCGAGCATGTTGGTCGTCGCTGTGTACTTCTACGACATGCGCCCCAAACTCATGAACGCTCGCATCGAGCGCAACCGCTGATCTGATCCGGGCTGAACCCGGATTCACCGACCTGGCCGTCCGAGCACCTTCAGCTGCCGAACACCGCCCGCCCCGCCACGAAAGTCATCTCGACAGTCGCGTCGGAGGGATGGGTCGGGTCGAGCGTGATGTCGTGGTCGAGCACTGCGAGATCAGCTCGCTTACCGACGTCGAGGGTGCCGGACCGGCTCTCGTCCCCGTTGACGAAGGCAGAACCCGACGTGAACGCAGCCACTGCAGTGGACAACGGAACCCGCTCCTCCGGAAGGAATGGTGCGCTGTCGCGGTCATCGGGATTGACGCGGGTCACCATTACCTCTATCTCCTCAAGGGGATCGGGGGTGGTCACCGGCCAGTCGCTCCCGCCGGCGAGCACAGTGCCAAGTGCCGCGAGTCGGGCGAAGGGGTACTGCAGGTCGGAGCGCTCCCGGCCGATGAACGGAATCGTCAGTTCCTCCATCTGCGGTTCGGTCTGGGCCCAGAACGGCTGGCAGTTGGCTGCGACCCCCAACTCGGCGAAGCGAGGGAGATCCTCGGGCTGAATGATTTGGACGTGGGCGATGTGGTGACGTTGCCCAGCACCGTTGGCGGCGCGTGCCGCCGCCACGGCATCCAGGCTGTGCCGCACGGCGCGATCCCCGATCGCGTGCATGTGCACCTGGAATCCGGCCGCGTCCAACTGCGTGACAGCGGCTGCCAGCAGTTCGCGGTCGACGTAGTCGAGGCCGTGGTTGTCGGTATGGCCGCCGCACCCGTCGCAGTACGGCTCGAGTAGGGAGCCGGTGCGATTCTCGAGGATGCCGTCGGTCATGATCTTCACGGTCGTTGCCTGGTAGGCACCAGAGCCGCCGGCTTCGCGCAGCGTCAAGAACTCGTCGATCTGGTCCAGACCCCGATGACGGTCCCACCACAGAGCACCGACCACGCGTGCGTCCAGTTCGCCTTGAGCCGCCAGCCGAGCGTAGGCGGCGTGAGTCGCCGGGGTCACCCAGGCGTCCTGCCAGGCTGTGATTCCCAGGGAGTGCAGGTACCCCTGTGCGTGCTGGATGGCGGCCATCCAACCTTCGGTGTCGGGTTGCGGGACAACGCGCGTGTGGAACGAGTAGGCGGCGCCTTCGTGCAGCATGCCGGTGGGCTCCCCGGTGTGGGGGTCACGCTCGATCATGCCGTCAGCGGGGTCCGGAGTTGCGGCCGTCACGTCGCCCACTTCGAGTGCGTGCGAGTTGACCCAGGCGCCGTGCAGGTCCCGGTTGAACAGGAACACGGGGCGGTCCGGGACGATCGCGTCGAGGTCCTCACGGCGAGGACCTCCAGCGGGGAAGAACTCCAGCGCCCAACCGCTTCCTGTGATCCACCGGTCGTTCGGGTGGGCGACAGCGTATTCGGCGATGGCGGTGAGGTAATCCCGCCTGCCGTGTCGGTCGTTGAGATACACGTGCCGCATGCTGTTGCCGCCCACCGGAGCGTGGATGTGCGCATCCTGGAACCCAGGCAGGATCAGCCGTCCTGGAAGCGAGACCACTTCGGTGCCCGGGCCTTGATGCGCGCGCAACTCGTCATGGTCGGCTGTGATGGCGGCGATGTCGCCGTTGGCGATCGCAAGGTGTTGAGACCGCGCCACACCGTCGCGATACAACAGCGCATCGGTGATGATCGTGTCGGCGTGTCTCATCGATGAGATCCGAGCAAGTGAGATCGGGTCAGGGGATGAACGACAGGATCGGGGAGCCCTTCATGAACCGAACCTGTCGTTCGGCGCTGCCACCGGTCGGGTAGTTGCCCTGCCATTTGATGCGGGCGCGATAGATGTCGTACTTACCCGTCGGCTCCAATGCCCTGGAGCGGCAGGTCCAGGAGCCACCCGTCTTGCGCACGCAGAACTTGACAGTGCCGAAGTCGACGAATGACGACAGGTCGAATCGCACGAGTTGTCCCTTGCGCTGAATGCCATAGGCGACGTCGCCTGTGGGACTGGCGTACGAGTCCACGGTCTGCCACCCACCGGCGAGGGCCGGGGCGGGGGCCAGCGGGATCAGCAGGGATGCTGCCGCCAAGACGGCTGTTCGAGTTCTCATGGTGACCTCCGGTTCGACTCTACGCCCGCGCGCCGAATGGCCGCAGTACAAGATTCGACGCGGTCAGGGCTCCAGCAGTTTCGCCTTGGCGGCTGCGAACTCGGCATCACTGAGCGCCCCGGATACGTGCAGCCGAGTGAGACGTTCCAAAGCGTCAACCGTGTCGTTGTGCGTGTCGTTGTGATCGACCGACTCGGAGGAGCGGCTGTCGGGGTCAAGCGGATGTGGGATGCCAAAGGCGCGGAACACGGGAATCTGATCCGTCGCCGCTCCGTCGGGCATGCCCACGACAAATGTGCTGGGATCTGCGGCCAGGTACCAGGCCGGCCACACATCCCCCACGCGAGGCATCTGTGTCTGTGGGATGAGGATTCTTTTTCGACCCTTGGAACGGTTCGGCGCCCGACAGTGGCTCCAACTGGAACGTGAGGTTGCACTGGATGTTGATGTTGTTGACGACCATGCCGGTCGGGTCGATGCGCAGGAGTCGCGCGCGGGCCTTCTGCCCGTACTGAATGACTTGTTGCGCCTGCTCCCGCTTCGCAGCTGACATGCCGAACATCCCGCTACGACGGAGCGCGAACAAGACGCCCACGATGATCACGATGGTGATCGCAAGGGACAACAGGAGCGGTGACGTCATGGAGTCATGCTGTCACCGTGATCGCGGCCAGGCTGCTCGTCAACTGAGGAATCCCCCGGACTGGTGCGACCACAGCACCGAATAGGGCCCACCCGCACTTCGCAGTGACTCGTGACTTCCGTCTTCGACGATGTGGCCCGAGTCCAAGACCACGATTCGATCCATCAACTGAACGGTGGACAGTCGATGGGCGATGACGATCGTCGTCCGCCCGCTCATCGCTTCGGCGAGCGCTGCCTGGATGTGGACTTCGCTCTCGCTGTCCAATGCGCTGGTGGCCTCGTCCAACAACAGGATGGGAGCATCCTTCAATATGGTCCTCGCGATCGCGATGCGTTGCCGCTGACCACCCGACAGTTTTACGCCGCGCTCACCTACCTGGGTGGCCAGGCCATCCGGCAAGGCATCGATGAAATCCAGCGCGTACGCCTTGGCGGCGGCTTCCCGCACCTGCGTCTCAGTGGCATCGGGTCTTCCGTAGGCGATGTTCTCGAACAGCGACCGATGGAACAGCAGAGGTTCCTGAGGAACGTAGGAGATCGCTCGTCTCAAGCTGACTTGGGTCACGCTCGCGATGTCCTGGCCGTCGATCAGGATTCTCCCGGACTGGACATCGGCGAACCTGAGCAGCAGCCGGATCAGGGTGGACTTGCCACTGCCGGAATGGCCCACCAATCCCACCCGCTGACCGGCCGGAACGGACAGCGAGAAGTCGGTGAACAGGGGATCTTCGTGTTCGTCCAGGTGTCCGAAGGTGATCGACTCGATGTCGATGCGACCTGGACCTGGATGCAGCGAATGGTCGGTGCGATCGGCCACTCCGGTCGGCATGTTGAGGATCTGAACCATCTCGCGGGTGTCACCCATGACGCGGTTGTAGTCCCGCATGACCTGATTGATCTCCCACAGCTGAGTCGTCACCGTCATCGTGTATGTGACAGCGAGGTAGACAGCGGGAATAGACACCGAGTCCGTGGTGGAAGCCGCCACTGCGGCCACCACGGCGGAGACGTTGATGAGCGTCATGACGGCCGCGTATCCGGTGCTGTAACGCAGGAAGGGATACATGACCCCGAAGGACGTGTGGCGCCACTTCTCGGCCACGACCGCCGCTGACCTCTGTTCGCGATCTTCCGCCCCGTAGGCTTTGACGGCGCCGATGTTCGTCGTCACATCGGCCAGGAACCCCGTCATCGCGTTGCTGGCCGCGGCTTCGGACACGTTGAGGGGTTCCATCTTCCGTGCGGTTGCGACGACCAACCACACGAAGATCACACACAGCACAGCCAGCACGACCGCGTACTGCCAGATCACGAAAGACAAGATCGCCACCGCGGCGACGATCGTCGTGGTGATGGGCAGCACGATCCACACCACGTCATCCCAGAACATCTCGAACGCAGCAGTCAGTTTGCTCGTCGCGGACACCAGGGAACCGCTGAAACGGTCCGCGTGGAACGCCGTGCTCTGGGCCGTCAGGCTCGCGAAGACGCGCTCGAACAGGCTCTGGATCCCGGGGACCTCAAACGACCACATGGCCCACAGCACCAGGCGCCAGCCGACGATCTCGCCCGCCACCTGAGTGAGTGCGTAGGCGGCGATCAGGGGCCAGGCCGATTGCCAGGTGACCGAGTCCGACTGAATCTGCTCCAGCAGCAAGGAGATGACGAACGGTCCCGCGAAACTGCCGATCAGAACCGTTGCGACCGGCGCGATCAGGGACGTTGTCAGCAATGCGGGGTGCTGCGCTGCGGTCGTCCAGAACAGCCGCAACGTGTCGCGCGCCCCAACCGGGGGAGTCAGTTCTGATGTCACCGTGCCGCCTTGCCGCGACGAGTCAAGCAGACAGGGACTCGTCCCTCAACCCACGATGGCCCCCCGTCCAGGACGGCGAACCATCGATTGTTCAGTTGTCCTCATGGCGACGCGAGGATGGCGGCGTCGGTCGCCGCTTCGCTCCGCTCAGTCGCCGATCGTCGCCACCATGATGGCTTTGATCGTGTGCAACCGGTTCTCCGCCTGATCGAACGCAATGTTCGTCGTCGACTCGAAGACGTCGTTGGTGACTTCGAGGCCGTTCTTCATGCCCGTCGACTCCGCGACGTCCTGGCCCACTTTGGTATTGGTGTCGTGGAACGCGGGTAGGCAGTGCATGAACTTGACGTTGGGGTTGCCGGTCTTCTTCAGGGCCGCCGCGTTCACCTGGTACTTCTTCAGCTGCTTCACGCGCTGGGCCCAGACCTCCTTGGGTTCACCCATCGAGACCCACACATCCGTGTGGACGAAGTCCGCCCCCGGCAGCGCCTTGGCCGGGTCATCAGTCAGCAGGATGCGGGCGCCGCTCTCCTTGGCCCGCTCTTTCGCCAGCGCCTGGACCTCCTTGGACGGCCAGAGAGCCTTCGGGGAACAGATACGGACATCGGCACCCATGATCGCGCCCATGATGAGAAGCGAGTTGCCCATGTTGGAGCGAGCATCGCCCATGTAGGTGTACGTGATGTCGGAGATCGGCTTGCCGCGGCTGTGTTCACTCATGGTCAGGAAGTCGGCGAGCATCTGCGTCGGATGCCACTCGTCGGTCAGTCCATTCCACACGGGGACGTCGCTGTACTTCGCCAGATCCTCGACGTTCTGCTGCCCTGACCCGCGGTACTCGATTCCGTCGTAGAAGCGTGACAGCACCCGAGCGGTGTCGGCGATCGATTCCTTGTGGCCGATCTGCGAACCCGAGGGATCCAGGTAGGTCACGCCGGCGCCCTGATCGTAGGCGCCGACCTCGAATGCGCACCGGGTCCGCGTCGATGTCTTCTCGAAGATGAGAGCGACGTTCTTGCCCTTCATTCGCTGGCGTTCGTTTCCGGTGTACTTGGCGCGTTTGAGGTCGCGGGCCAGATCCAGCAGGAACTGCAGTTCTTGGCGCGTGAAGTCGATTTCCTTGAGGAAGTCACGGTTACGGAGATTGAACGGCATGGTGCCTTTCCTGTTCTTCTTGGTGGTGGGTCAGTTCGATTGGTGAGGTCGGTGAGGTTGGTGAGGTTGGTGAGGTTGGTGAGTCGGTCTTACGTGTCGATGGCCGGTGGGCCGCAGAGGTGACCAAATGGGTGGCAGGGGTCGACAACCCCCGCCACTCATTTGGTCACTCATCGCTCTGTCATTCGTCAGCAGAGCCACGCTCCATCGGGCAGGACATGCACCGCGGGCCACCTCGGCCCCGGCCCAGTTCGTTGCCCACGATTCCGACGATCTCGATTCCGTGCTTGCGCAGGAACGTGTTCGTCGTCTCGTTGCGGTCGTAGCCGAAGATGACTCCGGGAGCCACGGTGAGGAAGTTGTTGCCGTCGTTCCATTGCTCTCGGGCGGCGCCCAACTCGTCGATCGGGGTGAACAGCGGAATCATCTTCTCGACACCGACGGCGTCGGCGAGCACCGGCCACAACTCGTCGTTCTCCTCGATGTGGTAGGCACCGCTGTCGTCGGCCTTGGTCAACGTGAACGTGCGCAGATCCTCGGGCAACTCCGAGTACACCGAGAACTTGTCCTTGTCGATCATCGTCATCGCCGTATCGAGGTGCATCAGGCTTCGTGTCTTGGGCAACTCCACGACGATCACTTTGGTGATCTGCTGGTCAGGGGCACTGAAGTAGGCCTGGGCCAGCATTCCGATTCCCTGTGGGGTCGTGCGCTCACCCATGCCGATCATAACGGCGCCGTTACCCACGACCAGAACGTCGCCACCTTCGACCGTGGCGGGCTGGTGGTGCTCGTCGTCATTGCCGTAGTAGAAGTGCGGGATCTCGTCCTTGAAATCCGGATGGAAGTTCCAGATGATCCGGCTGTGGATCGTCTCGCGCTGGCGCGCGGGCTTGGCCATGGGGTGCACGGACACGCCCGCGTAAGCGAATGCCGAGTTGTCCCGCTGGAACAGATGGTTCGGCAGGGGGGTCAGCACGAAGTCGTAGTCCTCGAGGTAGGTCCACAGGAGGTTCGCGTACTTGGGCAACTGCAGATCCTTCTTCAGGATTCCGCCGATCATGAAGGTCGCCAGATCCGAGCCGCTGATGCCCTCGGCCAGTTCGCGCAGGGGCTCCACCAACTGCGGTCCGACCGACTCGGGGCGGGCCACCCGTTCGAGCAGGAAGTCGCGCGCCTCAGGAATCTCGAGGGCCTCTCCCAATTTGTCGCGGAACAAGTGGACCTTGACCCCGCGCTGCTCCAAACCGTCGGCGAACGCGCGGTGCTCCTCCCGTGCCTTGCGGGCCCACATGACGTCGTCGAACAGCAACTCATCACAGTTCTGCGGGGTCAACCGGTCCAGCTCGAGGCCCGGTTCATGAAGCATGACCTGCTTGAGCTGGCCGACTTCTGAGTCGACATGAAGGGTCATCGATGGTCCTTTCTCAGCACTTCGACGGGTGAACCTCCGTCTGGCACGATCCTTGCCGCCGCGGTGACTTGTTGCCACTCGGAGGCGTTAACGGCAGGTGAATGCCCGGGAAGGACACGGGTTCCGCCGGTTGGTCAGCGGACGAATGGCGCTTTCGAGTCACATCGTCGGTGGGAATCCGCTATGAACCGAAGTAGGTGTCAGTTCTCGCGTTCGAACGGAGTCGACATGGCCACGGACACTCCCGCTCCTGAGGCGCCGCCTGCCGAGGAGAAGAAGGGCTTCAAGTTCCCCACAGCGTTCACTGTGTTGTTCTTCGTCCTGTTGCTGGTGTGGGCGTTGAGCTTCGTGATCAAGCCTGGGGCGTACGACTACATCGCGTGCGGCGATGGCAACCCCAAGCCCATTCCGGCGTCTTACCACGAGACCGAAGTGGACGCCACGTTCAAGGACAAGCTCTACGACCTGTGGTTGTCACCCGTCAATGGCTTGTATGGCATCCAGCCCGACCAGGAAGTCGTCGACTCGCCCGAGGTCGCCGGCGCCTTCGATTCGCTGAAGGCGTGCGGATTCCTGCCCTCTGATATTCCGGAGGACGCCACCGCCGATTCGTTGACGCCCGAGCAGGTCAAGGAGTTGGAGGCTGACCTGCAGAAGCGTGTCGAGCTCCCGCCCACTGCCGACGGCGAGGTCGATCCTGACAGCGTCGCGCTCCTCGGACCCAAGCAGCCGATCGGGCCTTACGAGAACGGCAGCCTCTTCGGCGCAGTTCAGGTGTTCTTCTTCGTGCTCGCCATCGGTGCCTTCATCACCGTCACCATGGCGACAGGCGCACTGGACGCCGGTATCGGACGATTGACCCACCGATATCGGAATCAGGGGACAGTTCTCATCGTCATCCTGATGGCCGTGTTCTCGCTCGGTGGCACGACGTACGGAATGGCGGAGGAGACGCTGGGCTTCTACGCCCTGATTGTGCCCATCTTCGTCGCCCTCGGGTACGACCGAATAGTCGGCGCGGTGGTGATCATGCTGGGCGCCGGCATCGGAACATTGGCATCGACGGTGAACCCGTTCGCCACTGGCGTGGCCTCAGCCGGCGCCGACATCGAACTCGGCAACGGCATCGTGCTGCGCGCGATCATGTATGTGGTCCTGACCGTGGTCACGATTTTGTACGTGCTGCGCTACGCGAACAAGGTGAAGAAGGACCCGAGCAAGTCGCTGGCAGCTCCCGTTCCCGAGGACGAGCAGCTGCAGGCCGACGAGGCCGAACCCCCGCCCATGGACGGTCGGCAGAAGTTGGTCATCTGGATCTTCATGCTGACGTTCGCCCTGATGATCTTCTCGGTCATCCCCTGGGCTGACTTCAACGAGAACTGGGACACGTTCACGCTCGGGTGGTACTTCCCCGAACTGGCGGCGTTGTTCCTGGTCGCGGCGATCATCATCGGGCTCATCGGACGGCTCGGCGAAGAAGGCATGGTCAATGCGATCGTGTCCGGCATGGGGGACTTCATGGGCGCCGCGCTGATCATCGCTGTCGCGCGTGGCGTGACGGTGATCATGAACAACGCGGGCATCACCGACACCGTGCTGCACTCGCTCGAAGGTGTGGCCACCAGTGTGTCCGGTCCGTTGTTCGGCGTCGTGATGTTTATCGTGAACATCCCTCTGGCCTTCCTCGTGCCGTCGTCGTCGGGTCACGCGACTCTGGCGATGCCGATCATGGCTCCTCTGGCCGACTTCGCGGGTGTGTCGCGCGCGATCGTCGTCACGGCGTACCAGTCCGCGAGTGGCTGGGTGAATCTGTTCACCCCAACCTCAGCGATCGTCATGGGTGGTTTGACCCTGGCCAAGGTCGGCTACGACCGCTACCTGCGGTTCGTCTGGCCCTTGCTCGTCATCCTTTTCGTGATCGTGTGCGCGTTCCTGGCGTTCGGCTCTGTGTCGAGTTTGGGTGGTTCCCTGTCGTAGGGCGAGCGCCGGTACCCCCTTCAGTGGGTGCCGACTTCTCGTGGTGGCTGTGCGAGGACCGTGGGAGATACCGGGCGAATGTGACCGGGACCTTCGTCCTCTTACCACCTATGTCGGGCGAATCGGACACCGAATTTTGGGCCCTTAGGGTGAAACGGCACCAGGGGTCACGCGGACGTCACACAATGTGGTGAAAGTCTCAACACGGGTTTTCAACCCAACAGACAGCAGCCGCACGGGAGGTCGCAAATGCCCCAGCAGCCCTTGGCCCAGGTCCCCAAAGACGCCACCTGGCAGTGGCAGGACCATGGGGCTTGCCGGGAGGTGGACGACTCCTTGTTCTTCCACCCCCCGAATGAGCGAGGGCTGGCTCGGATCCGGCGGGACCGCGCGGCGAAGGCCGTGTGCGCGCGCTGTCCGGTGCGGGTCGAATGCGCTGACTACTCGATCAGATCCCGTGAGCCGTACGGCGTGTGGGGCGGTCTGACGGAAGAGGATCGTGAACGCATCTACGCGCGCATCGCCATCGCGGACTACCCCCGAGCACGGGGCGAGGGCGCGGTCATGTGCGCCGACGAGATCGCCTCGGCCGTTTCGGCGATCAGTCTCGGGATCGCCTGATCAGTCTCAGGATCAGGCGGGCTCCAGCGTGAGTCGCACGTCGGCGATGATCACCAGCCAGCGCAACAGTCACATGTGACAGTCGCCAGCGCCCATTAGGACGGTTTTGCTTGTTCCTCGGCGATCTTCGCGTGGACCTCGGTCATGTCGATGTCCTGGACCGCCGAGACAAGTTTGCGTAGTTCCGGCTCGGGCAGGGCTCCCGCCTGATTGAACAGCACCACCCCGTCGCGAATGACCATGAGCGTGGGGATGGACGAGATGTTGAAGGCTTGCCCCAGCCCTTGCTGGGCCTCGGTGTCGACCTTGGCGAAAACGATCTCGGGGAAGTCCTCGCTGACCTTCTCGTAGACCGGCCCGAACATGCGGCACGGACCGCACCATTCCGCCCAGAAGTCGATCAGGACCATGTCGTTGTTCTGGACGGTGTCGGCGAATGTCGCTTCGTCGAGGGCCACGGTGCTCACAGTGCACTCCTTCGTCTGTTGTCTCGTGCGTCTGTCATCCTGGTGGTGCTGTACCCCAGGGGGTATGAGGGCAAACGCACTGGGCTGCGTCATTGTTCCCCGAGCCCCGCATCGACGCACCACGGCTCTGCGTTCTGCAGCCTGCGGTGGGGGCGCATTATCGTGAGGTATGGACTGGTTGCCGGAACTCCACCGGCCCCCCCGGAGATCGCCTCAGCCCGGTGACCTATTGGTGTCGAGTCCCGCGCTGAGCGACCCCCGCTTCCGCCGCACCATTGTCTACCTGCTGCAGCATGACGACGAAGGGTCGGCGGGCGTCGTCATCAACCGCCGCTTCGAACGCTCCTTGGCTGGCCTCGACCTCCCCGCATGGGTGATCGACTCCGCCGCCGTGCGCGAAGGTGGCCCGGTATCCGACGATTCCCTGCTCGCCCTCGCGAGCACCGAGACCGCACCCAGCCATCTGCGTCGAGCGGTGGGGCCCCAGGTGTGTGTCGTCGACTTGGACGAGATCACCGACGAGGAGCAGTTCCAACCGCTTCAGCTTTTCGTGGGGTACGCGGGCTGGTCCGGGGGTCAGCTCGCAGGGGAGATCAGTCGTGACGACTGGCTGGTCGTGTCGGCGGATCCCTACGACGTGTTGACCACCGACCCCGACCGCGTCTGGGATCGGGTCCTGCGCCGGCAGAAGGGGAATATCCGGCTGTGGGCGACACTGCCGGAGTCGGTGTCCGCCAACTGAGTCAGGACGCGATCGGGCACTACAGTGGGCGCCATGAGTATCGGACCCACCGACACCCCAGGCCTGGGCGACACGCTGCTCGCCGAGCCCGAGACCCGCACGACTGACGGCGGCGACCATGACCGCTTCGCCCACTACGTGCCCAAGGACAAGATCGTCGAGAGCGCGGTCACCGGCGAGCCAGTGCGGGCACTGTGCGGCAAGATCTGGACCCCAGGACGCGATCCCTCGAAGTACCCGGTTTGCCCCGACTGCCAGCGCATCTACGAAGGGCTGCCTCCCGGCGGTGACGACTCGGACTCATAGGTCGCGGGACTCATAGGTCAGGACTCATCGGCGCGACTCCGGATGCGGTCATGTTGAGCCGTCTCGTCGGGCGATTCATCAGTGTTGTGTCGCATTCCTCCTCCGATTCCGAACCAATCGCCGAATCGGCGTGCCAGGTGCTTTCCTGAGGCCCCCCGATCTGTGCAAGGTGGGACAGGGAAGTCCGCGATCGTGAAGGGTGGTATCGATGCCTGCCGAGACCAGCCAGACGCTGGACCGCGGCCTGCGCGTCCTCGAGGTGCTATCCGACAATCCGGCCGGCATGACAGTGACGGAGTTGGCGAACGCCTTGGGCGTGTCGCGCACGATCGTCTACCGGCTCGTCGTCACGCTCGAGTTGCACGGGTTCCTGCGTCGCGCCCATGACGGACGTTGTCGGCTGGGCGTTGCGGCGCTGTCGCTCGCGCGTCAGATCCAACCGATGGTCCGCGATGCCGCCGTGCCATCGCTGCGGCGACTGGCCGAGCAGGTCAACGCCACCGCTCACCTCACCCTGGTCGACGGCTCCGAGGCGCTGGCCGTTGCAGTCGTCGAGCCAGCTCGTTCGGATTTGCACGGCACTTTCCGGGTCGGCGCGCGCACTCCACTCGACCGAGGTGTCGCTGGTCGTGCCGCGATCGCCACGCGTGCCTCAGGGCGCCCGCTGGAACCCGGCTGGGTGATTTCGGGTGGCGATCCCGCGCACGGTGGCTACGCGGTGGCTGCCCCCTTGATCGGCGTGGTCGGCTTCGAGGCCTCGGTCGGAGTCGTGTCCATGACGGAACTCGACACCGCGGTCGTCGGTCCGAAGGTGGTCGCAGCGTCCAACGACATCGCCCGCGCCTTGCGCTGATCCCTGGGTTGACCCCGTGGGGCGTCCGCGAGCTGCAGGAGCATCTCGAAGTCCCGATGGGCTGTCAGCGGCAACCTGTGATGGCAGTGGCGATCCGGTCCACGCCGGCCCTGGTGGCATCGATCGACGCCCATGAGGGCTTGTTGTTCACCACGATGGCGAAGGCCCTCAGTTTGCCGTCAGTGGAACTGGTGATCCCGGACAGTGCCACCACGTCGCTCAGGGTTCCGGTCTTGGCCATGATCCGACCTGCCGCACATGACGTTGCGCGGTCTCGGAACCGGCTTCCCAGCGTGCCGGTCTTGCCGGCGATCGGATATGACGAAGTGCGAAATCCCGTGGCGAGCCGTGGATCTCTCGGGTCGACCGCGGCGCGGGTGATGCTCACCAGCGTCTTGGTGGTCACTCGATCGGCTCGTGACAGCCCGCTGCCGTCAGCGGGCGAGAAGGAACGCATGGCGATGTCCAGCTCCGCGAGTTCGTCCCGGACGGCCTGGGCCGCCGCTCCCGCAGTGGTGGCGGAACCCCGCGCCAATGCCACATGACGGATGACGTTCTCGGCGATCGAGTTGTCGGAGTAGGTGAGCATGGGGGAGAGAACTTCGGCCATCGTGTGTCCGGCGAAGCGGGCGATCTCCGTGGACCCTTGTCCGGCCGAACCACGTGAGGCGCCGGGGTCGACCGGGACGCCTTTGCTCTTGAGTCGTTTGCGGAAGAACTTGGCGGCGTCGGCCGAGGGATCCGCCACCGGTGCCAGGTCGCGCGTGAGCGCCGTGGGGCGCGAGGCGTAGGCCGTGTAGTAACTGGGCATCCACCCGCGAGGAGACTGCGGGGCAGCGAACAACGAATCGTCGTAAGTGACGTCGTACTTCTGGTCCCGGTCGCCCGACAATCGCTCGGCGACCCTTTGGGCGAGTTCGTCGAGATTCGCCGAACTCAACAGTGCGTCGCCGCCCCCGACCACAGTGATGGTGCCTTCGTCCTCGTTGAGGCGCACGACCGTCGGCATCAAATGGTCAGGTCCGACCGCGGAAAGCGCTGCCAACGCGGTCGCTGTCTTCTGTGTCGAAGCGGGGATCATCCCGACGTTGGAACGGTGTGCGAACTCCACCGTTCCGGACGCCAGGTCTTCCACGCGGACCGAGACATTCGAACCCAATGCGTCCAGCCCGAGTCGGCGGTTGAGCCGCTTGCGCATGGTCGCCAGGTAGTCCTCGCTGGTGGTCGTGGCCGGCGCCTGAATGGAGGTCGGGATCGCGCCCGTGACCCCAGTGGGCCACGGTGGGACTCGCGTCGAGGTGGCGTTCGCTCCGGGCGTCGGCAGGGTCAGGACGAGGCCCACGGCCAGTGCCGTGACAGCCCCTTTCAGCGTTCGAGTGGTCGTCATCTTCTGCGGGTGTGAGATCACGGTGGGAACCTACCCCTGGGTCGCCGGGCGTCTGGGCCAGAGTTGCATACGTTTCGTTAATCGGAGGAATTGGCTCGGTATCCGGAGGCCTTGGCTCGGTATCCGGAGGCCTTGGCTCGGTATCCGGAGGCCTTGGCTCGGTATCCGGAGGCCTTGGCTCGGTATCCGGAGGGATCCGGCACCGTGTGCGGAACGTCTGACAGGCAGGTGAACGGCGAACTGGGGGAGAGAAGGCGGCCGGAAGGCGCCGGAAGGCGCCGGAAGGCGGCGAGATGGTGGGAAATGGTGCCATTTGTCCTGGTAACGGACATTTTGGATGTGCTGCGAGCCGATGAGACACGCGGCCACGCAGGTGAGTGAGGATAGACGGATGCAGCGAACTAAGAGTCGACGGCGCCACGTCGCCGCCCTGGTCCTGGCCACTGCTGTCGCCTTGGTCACGGGCATGACCGGGTCCGTCGCCGGCGCCGCAGAGAAGTCCCGCGCCGTCAGCGGCTGGTTCGGCTACTGGACTTCGCCTCAGGACATGATCGAGATCGCCCAGGGCAGCAACGGTGTGCTCGGCGAGGTCAACATCTTCTGGTGGAGCTACCACGGCAGCGACAACCCCGTGTGCACCACAACACTCTCCTGCCCGTCCCCGTCCGCGACACCGTGGGCCTCTCAGGCGCTGCTCAAGTCGGCTCGTGGTCTGCAGGCCCAAGGCATCGAGGTCTACGCCACCCACACCGATCTCGACGGCGCGCGCGCGGGCAGTCTGTCGGGTTACCTGGCCAAGAAGGCCAACCGGCGCGCCATCGCGGACAAGCTCACGGATTGGGCGGTCAAGTCCGGCGTCGACGGCGTCGACCTCGACTGGGAGAACTTCGCGTTCAACGACGGCAGCAGCTCCTGGGCCACGACGCGACCTCGGCTGACCAACGCCGTGAAAATCCTCGGCAAGCGCCTGCATGCGCAGGGCTTGAAACTCTCCGTCACCGTGCCCGGTGGCTACAAACCGTTCCTCAGCGACGGCAGTCCCAACCCGGGCGGCGGTTACACCGTGTACGACTGGGCTGCCCTGGCCCCTCACGTCGACCGATTGCGGCTGATGACCTACGACTACTCGTGGGATCGCCCTGGCCCCATCGGTCCGCACGGTTGGACTCGCGATGTGGCTCGGAGCGCCGTTGCCCAGGTCGGCCAGGAGAACGCCGCCAAGATCTACATCGGACTGCACCAGTACGGCAAGGCCTGGTACGACCGCGACGACAGTGACGACTACATCACCATTGGCCAGTGTGACCCCCGGTGGCAGCCGGATGGGCAGGATGGGGTCTCGCTGACTCCCGACGAAGCGATCGAGTTGGCGCAGGACAAGGGCGTCACCCGGCGCTTCGACAAGCCGTCGAAGGAATGGACCTTCACGTACACGAAGACCGAGGCCGGTCATTGGACCAACGACAAGGGCAAGCGGCGCACCGCTGAGTGTGAGGTCCAAAAGGTCGTCTGGTACGGCGGCACGCGCACCGGAGTCGGCCGGATGAAGATCGTGCGGCAGACCAAGATCGGTGGCATCGCGATCTGGAATCTCGCCAGCCTCGACGCTGGATTCTTCCCGGCGCTGAAACCCTTCGTGTCGGCGCAGAACAAGCGCTAGCCCTCAGGGGGCCCAGTCAACCCCCCCGGCATCCAGTCAGCGTCGCGTTGCGAACGCTCATGGCACCATTGGGCCGTGACCGCTGTCCCGGAAGTTGTCGAGCAGGCCGACACCGAAGTCGTGCCCGACCGACCGTGGGTGACAGTCGTGTGGAACGACCCCGTCAACCTCATGGAATACGTCACTCACGTGTTCATGTCCTACTTCGGCTATGACCGGGACAAGGCAACCGCGCTGATGCTCGATGTCCACAACGAGGGCCGGGCCGCGGTGAGCAATGGTTCGCGCGAAGAGATGGAGCGAGACGTCGAGGCCATGCATGGGTACGGACTGTGGGCCACCCTGGTCAAAGACGACTAGGGGCGTCAGCGAGCTCGGCGCACGAACGATGCGAGACGCGACAAACGACACGCGACAAAGAGACAGGCGCGAAAGGAAGACATGGTGTTCGGCACCCGGCGGGGATTCGTGTCCGGAAGACGCGGTCTGCAACTGAGACTGGAGGGAAACGAGGCAGCAGTGCTGGCTGAGTTGCTGACCCAGTTGGAGGCGATGGTCGAACCGGTCGAGCCCGACGGATCCCACCCCCTAGAGGAGCTTGCTGCGCACTTCGGAACCACAGCGACCGGACGACCCAGCCCTGCTCAGGCTGTTCCCCGACGGCTACCTGGACGACCCGGAGGCAGCCGGTGAGTTTCGACGCTTCACCGAGCGGGGCCTGCGAGAGCAAAAGCACGGACGGCTCACGACTGCCACTGAACTGTTGAGCACCATCCCCAGCGGTGACCAAGTGCACGATGTTGCGGTCTCCCCCGACCAGGCGGAGGCATTCCTGGGGGTCCTCAACGATCTACGACTGGTGTTGGGGGTACGGCTCGGGATCGTGTCCGACGACCAGGATGTGACCGAAGACTGGGCTGACGACGATCCCCGGGTCGCGACCTTCGCGGCGTACCAGTGGCTTACCTGGCTGCAGGCCAGTTTGCTCGATGTCATGGCCACAGGCAGGCGCTGATGCTTCGTATCGATCAGGAGATCGCCGACCGGATCATCGCCCACGCCCGAGCCGACCATCCGGACGAGGCGTGCGGAGTGGTGGCCGGCCCGGTGGGAAGTGACCGACCCGAGCGTTTCGTTCCCATGCTCAACGCCGCCCGGTCACCCACGTTCTACGAGTTCGACTCGATGGACTTGCTGCGTCTTTACCGGGACATGGACGACCGCGGTGAGGAACCAGTGGTCATCTACCACTCGCATACGGCCACCGAAGCCTTTCCGTCACGCACCGACATCTCCTACGCCTCGGAACCCCATGCACACTACGTCCTGGTCTCGACCCGTGAGACGGGATCGGAGGCCGGGTCCGGCGGAGTTCCGTTCGTTTCGGATCATCGACGGGAACGTCACGGAGGAGCCTGTCGAGTTCATCTGACCGAAGGCCAGGGAATCCGTCGGACCGACCCACTGTTGGAGCCGACGACAAGGAAGCGAGACGTACATGCGGTTGGCGGGCTGAGCATTGCGCTACGACTCTCTGCTCGACTCTGTGGGGCACACCCCCTTGGTCGGGTTACCGAGGCTGTCTCCGAGTGCCGATGTGCGCTTGTGGGCCAAGCTCGAGGACCGCAATCCGACGGGGTCGGTCAAGGATCGGCCGGCCCTGGCGATGATCGAGGACGCCGAGGCGCGCGGTGTCCTGAGCCCCGGTGCCACGATCCTGGAACCCACCAGCGGAAATACCGGCATCTCCTTGGCCATGGCGGCGCGCACGAAGGGCTACCGGCTCATCGTGGTCATGCCCCGCAACACGTCACGTGAGCGAACCGAGTTACTCAAAATGTGGGGCGCCGAGATCATCTACTCCGACCCCGTCGGAGGATCGAACGAGGCAGTCCGGGTCGCGAAGGAACTGGCCGCACAGCGCCCTGACCACGTCATGCTGTACCAGTACGGCAACGAGGCAAACGCAGCGGCGCACTACCGCACGACCGGTCCCGAACTCCTCGCCGACCTTCCCGAGATCACCCACTTCGTCGCCGGGCTGGGTACCTCGGGGACGTTGATGGGCGTCGGCCGGTACTTGCGCGAAGAGCGACCGGATATCGCGATCGTCGCAGCGGAACCGCGCTACGGGGAGTTGGTCTACGGGCTACGCAACCTCGAAGAAGGGTTCGTCCCGGAACTCTACGATCCGCAGGTCCTGACCTCGCGGGTTTCCGTGGGCCCGCGCGACGCTGTCCAGCGGACGCGGGAACTGATGGACCGCGAGGGGATCTGGGCAGGGATCTCCACCGGGGCGATTCTGCACGCCGCACTGGCTGTGGGAGCGCGTGCGGTCCGCGACGGGGTCCAAGCCGACATCGCGTTCATCGTGTGTGATGGCGGCTGGAAGTACCTGTCGACCGGGGCCTATGTCGGTCCCCTCGACGATGCCCAGCGGGCCCTCGACGATCAGATCTGGGCGTGAGAATGGACGCACCGATCGGCATCTTCGACTCCGGCGTGGGCGGTCTCACCGTGGCTCGGTCGGTGCTGGACCAGTTGCCACACGAGCCCATCGTGTATGTGGGTGACACCGCTCGGGGTCCCTATGGCCCCCGGCCGCTCGCCCAGGTGCGTGAGTACGCGCTCGAGGTCATGGACCATCTGGTGGACGAGGGCGTCAAGATTCTGGTCATCGCCTGTAACTCCGCGTCCGCGGCGGTGCTGCGCGACGCCCGGGAGCGGTACCGGGTGCCGGTCGTCGAAGTGATCCAACCCGCCGTACGTCGGGCGGTCAGCGCCACCCGCAATCAGCGGGTGGGCGTCATCGGCACAACAGCAACGGTGACATCACAGGCCTATGACGATGCCTTCGCGGCAGCGACGCATCTGCAGTTGTACTCCCAGGCGTGCCCATTGTTCGTCGAGTACGTCGAGGCGGGTGTGACCGGCGGCTCGGAGTTGCTCGATGTCACGCGGCAGTACCTGCAGCCTTTGCAGGAAGCAGACGTCGACACGCTGGTGCTCGGATGCACCCACTACCCGTTGCTCACCGGTGTGGTGTCGTACGTCATGGGCGACGCAGTGACCTTGGTCAGCAGCGCCGAGGAAACCGCGAAGGATGTCTACCGGGTACTCGCCGCCAACGACCTGCTGCGAGCCGATTCGGAACCCGCTCCGGTGCACAGGTTCTTGGCGACCGGGGACCCGGAACCCTTCGAACGGCTCGGCCGTCGATTCCTCGGCCCGGAGATCGGTGACGTAGGTCATGCGCCCGTGGAAATGGAAGGCTCCCCGGCGCAGTTAGGGTGATCTTGTGCACCTTACTGTCGTTGGATCCGCCGGGTCTTTCCCCGGTCCGGAATCTCCGGCGTCGTGCTATCTCGTGGAACACGAGGGCACCACGATCGTCCTCGACATGGGCAATGGATCGCTCGGCCACCTGCAACGTTTCACCGACATCTACGACATAGACGCGGTGGTCCTGAGCCATCTGCACGTCGACCATTTCATCGACGTCTGCTCGTATCACGTGGCACTGAGGTACCGCCCCGACGGCATCTCGCGGCGGATCCCGATATGGGGTCCGGCCGACACTCATCAGCGCCTGGTGGCTGCCTACGGTCTCAGGGATGGGGCCGACATGTCGGGGGAGTTGGACGTGCGCGCCATCCAACCTGAGTTCAGTGTGGGGCCGTTCACGATCACGACCCAGCGCATGACCCATCCCGTCGAGGCGTACGCCATCCGCGTGGACGCGGGCGGTCGTTCACTGACGTACTCCGGCGACACCGGGCCCAACGATCGGCTGCGCACGCTGGCGCGCGACACCGACTTGGCCCTCTTCGAGTCGTCCTTCGTCAGCGGCCCGGCCAACCCGCCCGACCTGCACATGACCGGCGCCGAAGCCGCCGAGATCGCCGACCGTGCCGGAGCGGCTGGACTGCTCGTGACCCATCTTGTGCCCTGGCATCCCCCCGAGCGGATCCACGCAGAGGCGGCCGCTGTGCGCCCGGATGCCCAGCTCGCGCACCCCGGACTCGTGGTGGGGATCTGAGCCCTGCTCACTGTCGCCTACAGTGACCGGATGAGTAGATCTGACGGTAGGGCCGATGACGAGTTGCGGCCTGTGACATTCCAGAGGTCCTGGTTGGACCACGCCGAGGGGTCAGCCCTGGTGTCCTTCGGTCGTACCCGGGTGCTGTGCGCGGCCAGCTTCGAACCCGGAGTGCCGCGCTGGCGCCGTGATTCCGGCGAAGGCTGGGTGACCGCCGAATACGCGATGCTGCCCCGCGCGACGAACACCCGAGGTGCCCGCGAATCCGTCCGCGGCAAGATCGGTGGACGCACCCACGAGATCTCCCGACTCATCGGGCGCTCGCTGCGGGCAGTCATCGACTACCGCGCTCTGGGTGAGAACACCGTTCACATCGACTGCGACGTTCTCCAGGCTGATGGCGGCACACGGACCGCGGCGATCACCGGTGCCTACGTGGCCCTTGCAGACGCCATCACGTGGGCCAAGAGCGAGGGGATCATCGTCCCCGGCGCGCAGGTACTGACCGATTCGGTCGCAGCGGTCTCGGTCGGGATCGTCGGCGGTACTCCCCGGCTGGATCTTCACTACGACGATGACGTCAATGCGGACACGGACATGAACGTGGTGATCACGGGCGGAGGCAAGTTCGTGGAGGTGCAGGGAACGGCGGAGAAGGAGCCGTTCGACCGTGCGCTGCTGGACGAACTGCTGAACCTCGCCACCATCGGATGCGCTCAACTCACGAAGCGACAGGCCCAGGCACTGGCCGATGTCTGAACGTCCACGCATCGTCCTGGCCTCCCGCAATCCGGGCAAGATCGCCGAACTGCAGCGGATCCTGGCGTCCGCTGATCTCGACGTGGAGGTTGTGGGATCAGAGGCTTTCGCGGACCTGCCCGACATCCGGGAAACTGGCCAGACGTTCGCCGACAACGCCGCCCTCAAGGCAGAGACTGTCGGACGACATACAGGACTGATCGCCATCGCCGACGACTCGGGCCTTACTGTCGATGCGCTGAACGGAATGCCCGGAATCCTCTCAGCCAGGTGGAGCGGCCGCGATCGAGATGATGATGCCAACGTGGACCTGGTTCTGGATCAGATGAGCGACGTCCCCGATGACCTCCGCACCGCTGCCTTCCGCTGTGCGGCCGCCGCGTTCCGCCCTGGAACCGAACCCCGCCTCGAGGTGCGCGAGGCGGAAGTCCGGGGAGTGCTGCTGCGCCAGCGCCGCGGAATCGGTGGCTTCGGATACGACCCGGTGTTCCTGCCCGATGGCCACGCGCTGACGACCGCAGAGATGGAACCGGCCGAGAAGGACGCGATCAGTCATCGGGGACGCGCCCTGCGCGACCTCATTTCGGTCATCCGTCCCTGGTTCGGCCGACCTGGGGGCCGTGGTTGGTAGCGTCGCGACCATGGGCCAACGGCTGGGTCGAACTGCGGTCTTTCCCGTCATGGGTTCCGCCTGCCTGGTGGCGGTGACACTGTTCGCTCCGGCGGCCCAGGCAGCGTCGGAGCCACGCCCGCCGGGTCACGGTGGTACATCTCGCCTGTGGTCGTTCCAGTCGGAATCCGCACCGCCGTCGGCACGGCAGCAGGCCCGTCGTGATCTTCTGCGGGGACCGCTCACCGGAGGGCTGCGACCCGGGGGCCGCCAGAGCAACGAACCGTACGTGCCCCAGCAGGGCTGTTACGCCGGGGAACTGCCGGGAGTCGCGGCATTTCGGGAGCTGCTGTTGGCGACTTATCCGCGGCCTGAGGAGTCGCTGCACGTCTACAACATCACGCGCGGCTGCAACGTCGACGGGATCAGCGAGCATGAGGAGGGGCGGGCGCTGGACTTCGAGGCTCACACCAACCGTCCCCGAGAGGACGCCCAGGCGCGGCATCTGCTGCGGTGGCTGACCAAGAACGGCGGCTATCACGCCAAGCGGTTCGGCCTGATGTACATCATCTACGACCGACACGTCTGGGGTGTCTACAACCAGAGTTGGCGGCGCATGTCCAACCGCGGCAGTGTCACGGACAACCATCGGGATCATGTGCACTTCTCATTCACCTGGAACGGGGCGCTGCGGCGTACCGCGTATTGGACCGGCCGGACGCCACCGACCGACTTCGGTCCCTGCCCGAAGTGGCGAGGACACTTCGCCCCGGTAGCTCCCGAGCGGCTGCAGGGCAACCCCCGGCATCATCCGTGCGGCTCGCCGCGGCCGATTCCGGATCGCTGGCGGTTCGGTCCGTCCGTCATGTACTGGCAGTCGGGCAAGCCGGTGCGATGGGTCCAGCAGTTCCTGACCGAAGAGGGGCAGTACACCGGACTCGTCAATGGCGAGTTCGGGTCGCTGACGTTCCAGGCGGTGCAGCGCTACCAGTGGGCGGTGGGCCTGCCGGGCACTGGGGTGTGGGATCCGGCCACCCAGAACAAGTCGAAACGAGCCGTCGGGGTCCGCACGCCGAGCGACATCGTGGTGGACCCACTGCCCACCACTGTTGCCCCGGATCAGGAGTTGGCGATCGCGGCCAGTGTCGGTGGTCGGTGGCCCGAACGACCGCGCTCCGTCAGGCTCGAACGGTTGGCCCAGTCAGGCCAGGTTGACCAGCCAGGTCAATCGGGGGAGTGGGAGATCGTCTCCACTGCCCTCAGCGAGCCAGGTGGCGCGGTGCTGTTCACAACTGCCGTTCCGGTGGGGGAGTGGTCGTACCGCGTGGTCGCCGAGCAGACCAGTTACGCCAAGCGGGTCGTGTCAGAGCCCCAGCAAGTGTCGGTTGTCCCCGACTCGGTCACGCCCATTGACCCGTCGTCCACCCCCTGACACCCGACACCCGACACCCGACACCTGACACCTGACACCCGACACCCGACACCTGACACCTGACACCTGACACCTGACACCTGACACCTGACGCAGCGCGCAGATCACCCGGGCGCTCGTCGCGCGCTGATGCGATTGTTGTCCCGGCGCTGCTCATCCGTGAGCACGTGAGCATCTCAACGGGGTGCGGAGGGATCCCGGGCGATCAGCGTGGAGCAACGGGAGTAGTGCGCGACGGCGCTGGCTGTCGACCCCAGCAGCAGTCGTTGGATGCCTCCTTGCCCCCGTGTTCCGAGGGCGACCAGATCAGGGCCTTCGTCCGCGATGATGTCCAGCAGTACGGACTTCACGTTCATGGTCAGAGTGCCCCGCAGCGCCGCTGCTTCCTGAAGTGAAACGGTTGCTCCCGTATCGGCGAAAGCCGCCTGAGCCATGGAACACCCCTCCTCGGGGTGAGAGATCCCGTCGGAGACACCGAGGATCGTCACGCTGCAGGTCCCGATCCATGGCAGTCCCGCCAACACGTCGGCTGCACGTTGCGCGTCAGGTGAGCCGTCCACGCAGAGCAGCACCTTGCGAGTGGGACGTGCGGAGCGAATGATCACAATCGGTGCTATCGGCCGGTGAGATGACAGCAGCCACTCAGTGGTGCTGCCGATGTGCAATGCCTTCAAAGTTCCCGAGCCCCGGGGTCCGACCACGATCAAGCCGGCATCGCTGCACGAGTCGAGCATGATGCGTGGATCGGTGTTGGCCCGCAGATGCTCCAGTGTCGTGCCTTCGGCCGGTTCGAAGAGAACGCGAGGAGCGGCTGGACTCCATGGCTGCAGGGTGGTTTCCGGGGAGTCCAGCTCGCGCTGAGCCGTGGCAACAGTGATGCGCCATTGGGGCCATTGATGGTTGTTCACCCACAACCAGGCCACGTCCGCGGATGCGGATCCATCGTCTCCGAAAACGAGCTGTGGTTGTTCCTGACTCATGACTTCCTCCTGCCGTCGGTCTGTGACATCTGACCGTTACGTTCGTGTCAGAGGCGACCGGTGATCGGGTGAGTGCCCCGACGGCGACGTCCGATTATCTCATTCGTCGTTGTGGCCACCTGTGCGCTGCATTGGGACACGACATGTCGTGTGCCGGCAGTGACCGGGTGACGAGATAGCGATTCACCCGCCGGTCCACACAACGAGACTGGGACAAGAGGTAGTCACCGTGCTGCCCGCCCACGTAGGTCACAACCCTGCTCCGTGGGAATGCTCGGGCCATCGCGGCGGTCCACGCGTAGGGGGTCCGTGCATCCCGTGTCGAACCGAGAAGGAGCAGTCGCGCCGACTGGTCGGTACCGAAATCGATGGGAACTGGGTCGATAGGAACAGTCAAGCCCTCACACTGGGTGGCCATCATGAGCCCGTTCTTCCACCCGGAGATCGGCGCCTGGATCCTGGTTGTCCGGGCAATCGCATCTTGCTCAGCCGCCGTGGGTCGGTCCGCATAGTCGATGCAGTCGATCACTGCGGTGGCACCGCCCAGACCTTCGGTCGTAGTTCCGGGTCGCAACCGGTCCAAGGCCTTCCGGGCGTTGCTGGCCTCGGGGCCTGCGCCCCCCAAGGCGATCGTGATGCGGTCGAGCCACCGCGCAGCGGAGACCCAGCTCGCTGAACCAACCCGTTCGAAGCCCGCCGATTCCTCCAACAGGTTTCGCAGGTTCCAGCGAGTGAACGAGCGTCCGGAAGGCAGTCGCAGCGGTTGCTCGGACAGTGTTCGGTGCGCGCGCCGGTATTGCTCAGAGGTGCCGGCGAAGACCTGGAACATCATGTCGAGTGCGGAGTCGGCCGCAGTGCCGTAACCCAGGCTGAGATCGGTGATGGATCCGTTGGGGTCGATGCTTCCGTCCAGCACCAGAGCTCGGACCCGGTCGGGAAACGTCAGTGCGTAGGTGTATCCGATCCGCGTGCCGTAACTCATCCCCCAGTAGGTCAGGCTTCGATCACCGACTGCTGCGCGCATCGCATCGAGGTCCCGCACAACCATGTTCGTGCCCATGTGGTCGATGATTCGTGGGTGGTTGCGCTGACATCGGGCGTTCGCCTCGGCTGTGGCGGCGCGGTAGTCGGCAGTGATCGTCAGCCAGGACACAGGTCCGGTGGCAGGAAGGCCGATCTCTCCTGGTTCGCAGTCGTCGATCCCTGCGGAGCGTCCGACTCCGCGCGGGTCCCAGGTGACGAAGTCGAACCTGTCAGTGACAGTTCGCGGCAACATCTCGTAGATCATCGGTGCGGTGAGCAGACCCGAACCGCCGGGCCCACCAGGGTTGAAGAAGAGTGACCCGATGCGCCCGCGGGGTGAGCCTGTGCTGCGAGCCCGGAGCATCGCAATGGGGGTCGTGCCTTGCTCGGGCCGGTCCCAATCGAGCGCCGCAGTCAACGTGGCGCACTGGAAGTTGCGCAGCTCGGCACCACGGCACCGGCGCCATCGCAGAGTTCCGGCGGACTCTCCGCTCGCGCTGGTGACGGTCGGCACGGAGCTGGTGGCGCCCGGCGCGGGGGCTCCGGTCGGGTAGGGCGCGGGGGCTCCGGTCGGGTAGATGGTGATGCTCGGCACGGAGGTGCCGGCCGGGTGGGTGGTCATGCCCGGCGCGCTGGCGGAAGCGGAGGCGGGGTCCGCGCCGGCCGATGACGTGACCGTTGCGGCGACAAGCAAGCAAAAGGCTGCGGCGGCGGTCACCAAACTCAGGGAAGTGATTCGGGCCATGGCTCCTCCCAGCGCAGGTGTTGCCGACGCACAAACCGATGTCCCGGAACCAGCCTATGCCTGAGATGGAGTCCGTGCCTGTAGTGGTCCCGCTGGTCGTGCGGTCTCCATCATGAGTGTCGGACCCCTGTGATCACATGAGTCATGGTCGTTCCGTACTTCGAACTTGATCCCTACCTCGGTGGAGAATCAGTCACTCCCGCGTCGGCCACGGCCTTGTGCGCCCTCCCGGGCATGGCGATGCCAAAGGGGGCGGCGGAACGCGCATTCGCGCAGTCGGTTTGGCGGGCCGCTCGTCCGGCGTGGACACAGGACGGATGGTGGGGCGCGGATCTCCGGCCCGAGGTGCGGGCTCTCATGTTGATGCGGGTGGGTCCTGATCTGCAGCGGCACCTGACTTACCTGGCAGCTGCAGATCGAGCGGGCGGTCACCAGCGGGGCGAGTGCCCGGTGACTCATCCCGCGGCGAGTGCGATCGAGCGCCTGGGTACTCCCGGGAGCCCCTGCGCGTGCCAAGTCGTGATTGTCGCGGCGTGGGCCGCGGTGGCCTCCTGGGTCTCAGCTCAAGCGGACGAAGCCGTACTGGCTGCGGCCGGAGACAAGGCAGTCGAGGAGTTCGTGGCGCCCGATCGACCCCATCTCGGCACCGTCGTCGATGCGAGCATCGAGGAGCTTGGCCCCGCTTTGCGCGTGTCACCCGGAAGTGCCCGCTACCGCCTCGGCGGAATGCGGCGTGTCGCCGCCCTGCCCCAGTTACAGGCGGCCGTTACCACGGGGCTGATGATCGGGTGGCATGCCCACATGCTTGCCACCGATCTACGTCACCTGTCCGATGACGACCGGGCCACTGTGGTCAACACACTGTTGGCTCGTCTTCGGAGTCGTCGCGCGACGGGGTTTCGTGAGTGGACGGTGACCGATCTGCGGGCACAGGCCAAACGCATCGCCGCCGGCCTCGACCTCGACCTGGCCACCCGGCGCAAGGAATGCCACCGTGACCGGGGAGTTCGGCTGCGGCTCCATGGTCAGGGTGCAGCCACACTGAGTGCTGACTTGGCCGACGATGTCGCCGCGCGAATCTTCCGTCGACTCACTGCGATCGCCCACGGACTCGATACCTCCTGCCATGGGGAGGGGACGTCCTGCGATGGGGAGGGGACCTCCTGCGATGGAGAGGGGTCCGATTCCTCCTATGACGGTGAGGAGGGCGCGAGAACCCTGGACCAGCGCCGTGCAGACGTGTTCACCGATCTGTTGCTGGCTTCTCCCGGGTCGCCAGGCCTCGACCGCGGAACTGGTACCGGGGCGCGGGATACTGCGGCTCTTGCGGATGTCAGGGCTCCCGGTGGTACTGCGGGTCCCACGAATGCTGCGGCCACCGGGGATACCACTGCTGCCACCGGGGATACCACTGCTGCCACCGGGGATACCACTGCTGCCACCGGGGAGACCACTGCTGCCACCGGGGATACCACTGCTGCCACCGGGGATACCACTGCTGCCACCGATGCCGTTGCCCCCGCATCCAACGCCACCCTGGCAGGTTCGGAGGTTGCGGTGATCATCGACATCGCGACGCTGCTGCGGTTGGCCGACCAACCGGGCGAGGTCGTTGGCAGTGGGCCGGTCCCCGCCGAGATCGCCCGTCAGTTGGCTGCTGATGCGCGGTGGCGGGCCTGGATCACCCGTGCGACCGCGACGGGAACCCAGGTGATCGCCACTAGCCCGGGCACCTATCGTCCAACCGCCGCTGTCGCCCGGTTGGTCCGGGCGCGGGAGCCGGAGTGTCGCATGCCCGGCTGCCGCAGCACGATCACCGACTTGGACCATGTGGTGCCCTTCCCTGACGGCCCGACAATCCCGTCGAACCTCGGGCCCTTGTGTCGCCGGCATCATCGCTTGAAGACCCACACGCGCTGGCGACAGCGGGCCCATTCCGGTAGTGGCCCGGATCCCGGGCCCGCGGACTCGCCGGACGAGGCCATCGGCTGGACCTGGACCACGCCCAGCGGTATCTCCCACACAGATGAACCCGAGCCACCGTTCGTCTGACCCGAGTCTCCGCTCATCTGATCCCGAGTCTCCGCTCACCTGATCCCGAGTCTCGCTGTTCCGCACGGTCCGCAGCTGGCCCTCGTGCGTGGTTGGAGTTCCCGCGAGTGTCGTTCGCTGCCTGCGGGCGAGCTTGGCTGAATAGCCTGTGGCTGTGACCACGAACTCGGAGCCTGGCGCGGCTGAGACTCCATGGCGGGGGATCTTCTTCCGTCATCCCCGCCTCGCCGTGTTCTTGCTGGCGTGGTCGGTCGGTGTGATCGATGCGTCGACGTTCGAACGATTTGGTGTCTTCACGTCGAACCAGGCCGGCAACCTGGTGATCATCACGACGACGTTGTTCTCGGATCCCGCAACCGCGCAGCTTCCGGCGCTGTCCCTGGCGGGGGCAGGCGTAGGGGCCGTGCTCGGCGCGTGGCTGGGAACCCGATTCGATCCGGATCAGGGACTGCGAGTGGTGGCGCCGATGACCTTGGCCACCGCGCTGCTGGTCGCGTCGTTCGGGCTGGACCTGCTGGAACTCAACACGGCCCTCATCCCGGTCATCAGCGCTGGACTGGCGTGTCTGGCGTCTGCGCTTCTCCTGTTGCCTGTGGTGGGAATGTGGATCACTGCGAACACAGGCCAGTTCCTGACCACCGTCTCGGGGCTCCTCGGCCCGCGCAAGAGGGGCGGATTCTGGCGGGGACTGCCGCCGAAGACGGTCAACGCCGCGACTCTGATCTCGGGCTTCATCCTGGGGGCTCTGTTCGTCGGAGCCCATCTGATGCCCACGCGGGCGATCCTGCCCGCGCTGGTACCGGCGTTCGTGGCCATCGGACTGGGCTACGCCGCAGTCTTCAAGCGCGCTCGGGCAAGCAGTCACAGTCACAGAGCCATTCCCAGTGGAGGAGACGATCGCAACCCAACGCAGGCGGCTGCCTCGCCGCCAGAGGCAGCTCAGCCAGGTTCTGCGTTCGAGTCCGGATCGCCTGAGCGGGGAGACGAGCAAGGAGACATGGACTCCTGACCAGAGCATCATCGGGCTGAACCCGGGTACTTTCGCTGTCATGGTCCACGATCCAGCCGTTCATCACATCACGTTGACTGTCACCGACCTCGATGCCAGTGAGGCTTGGTACCACGATGCCCTCGGTCAGGCAACGGCGATCCGGCGGACCGGCGACGGATGGGAGCGAGTCAGGATGCAGTGGTCGAACGGACTCGTGATCGGGTTGACCCAGCACCACGACGGAGATCCCGGGGATCGGTTCGACCATCGCCGAGTCGGACTGGATCACATAGGTATCCGTTGCTCGGACCAGCACGCAGTAAGGGCGAAGGCCACTGAACTCGATGGTCTGGGTATCGAGCACGGTCCCGTTGAGTCGGCACCGTACGGGTGGGCCGTGACCGCGAGGGACCCCGACGGCATCGCGGTCGAGTTCTTCGCCTCCTTGGACGATTGACCGGTCCGCGCTCAAGGGACCGGTCCGCTCTCAAGGGACCGGTCCGCTCTCAAGGGACCGGTCCGCTCTCAAGGGACCGGTCCGCTCTCAAGGGACCGGTCCGCTGTCAGGGGATCTGCCGGCCGGTAGCCTGCCCACGTGCCACGCAGACGATCACGCGACGACGCGGCGTCGACGAGTGCCAGCGGACGGCCTCGGCCCAGGCGCATCCGAGCGCTTCGCCCGGGAGCCTTCGTGGCGCTGGCTTTCGCTGCGACCATCTGGGTTGGCACAGGGCTGCTGTTGCTTCCGGTCATGACCCCGGGAGAACAACGCGCAACCTTCATGGAGGCCTTCTTCACGGCGACGAGTGCTGTGACAGTCACCGGCCTGGTGACGGTCGACACTGCGGTTGCCTGGACGGGCTGGGGGCAGGCGGTGATCCTCGGACTGATCCAGATCGGCGGGCTGGGCATGATCGTGACCGGAACACTGCTTGTGCTGATCATCGGTCGGCGGCTGGGATTGCGCTCGCGAGTATTGGCGCAAGCGGAGACGCCCGGCTTGAGTGTTGGCGACGTGAGGCGCATGGTGCGCTTCATCGTGGTGGTCACGTTGCTGGTCGAGGCCACTGGTGCCGTGGCCCTGACCTTGCGATGGTGGGTCGCGTACCACCAGCCGCTGTCCGAGGCCGCGTGGAATGGGCTCTTCCATTCGGTCAGCGCATTCAACAACGCCGGGTTCTCCACCTACTCCGACAACTTGATCGGCTTCAACGCGGATCCTGTCGTGTTGGGGGTCATCATGATCCTGATCATCGTGGGTGGCCTGGGGTTCCCCGTCTGGTACCAGACCCGAGGGCGGCTGACCCGACCGAGGCGCTGGTCGTTACATGTGCGGCTCACGGTTGCGACGACCCTTGCGCTGATCGTCGTCGGTGCAGTTCTGATGACGTGGTTCGAGTGGACCCACGCAGAGACCCTGGGTCAGTCGTCGTCGGGCACGACGATCCTGAACGGACTGTTCGCGTCGGTCACCGCCCGTACTGCGGGATTCAATGCCATCAACTACGCAGACGCCACCGAGGAGACGCTGCTGACGACGGTAATCCTGATGTTCATCGGCGGGGGTTCCGCATCCACGGCGGGCGGCATCAAGGTGACCACTTTCGTGGTGTTGGTGCTGATGGTCGTGGCCGAAGCCCGCGGGGACCGAGACGTCAACAGTGGCGATCGCAGGATCGCTGAGAAGACCCAGCGCAGTGCGGTGGCCATCGGCACTATCTATATCCTGCTGGCCACCATCGGATTGATGATCTTGACCGCGGTCACCGAGTTCCCGCTGCAGGACCTCGTCCTGGAGACTGTGTCCGCGATCGCTACGGTCGGCCTGTCCACCGGCATCACGTATGACATGCCGGTCGGGGGGCAAGCCGTTCTGATCGTGTTGATGTTCGTCGGTCGGCTCGGCGCCATGACGCTGGCGACAGCGCTCGCCCTGCGCCACCGGACATTGTCATATCGTCTGCCCGAGGGTCGACCCATCGTCGGCTGACCAGCGCGTGACCAGGAGGTAGCCATGGGCACCAGAGCTGATGCGGAGACCGTCGCAGTCATCGGCCTTGGCCGATTCGGCGAGGCGGTGGCGCGCAAACTCGCTGTCGCGGGGCGAGAGGTCGTGGTCATCGACCCCGATCCTGATCTCATCGCGGAAATCGCTCCGGCGGTCACGCTGGCCGCCCAAGCCGACGGTACGTCGACCCAGGTGCTTCGGGACCTGAGCGTCGATGAGTGTCAGTGCGCTGTCGTGGCGATCGGCGAGGACTTGGAGGCCTCGATCCTGGCCACCGCCGCATTGGCCGACCTCGGAGTGCCCGAGATCTGGGCCCGGGCAACAACTGAGGCACACGGCCGGATCCTGGAGCGGGTGGGCGCGCATTGGGTGGTGTACCCCGAGCAGGAGATGGGTGCGCGGGTGGGCCAGTTGATCTTCACCGGGATGGAAGAGTACGTCAGCTTCCCCAACGGATATGCGCTGGCGATCATGGACCCCCCGGCATGGTCGATCGGCCAAACTGTCGAGCAGGTCGGCATCAAGGGCAAGAATGGTGTGGCCGTCATCGGGTTGCAGTCAGCGGGGGGCGCGGTGGAGTTCCCCGACCCCGAGCGTCGGATCCGCCGCGACGAGAGGTTGGCAGTGGCAGGTCCCACCGACGCCGTGGACGCCTTCCCTCTGGCGAAGTCGTGACACGCGCGGGTACTCGTCGTAGGCGACGGCTGGTGGGTTTCCGGCGACGGTCTCGACGCCAAGACGCCCGACGAGGTCAACACGGAGTCCTTCACGGAATGTTCGGCGCAGCGCAGGTGAGCTCCGTCGGTGGCTACTGCGGACTTCAACCGATTGCCACGTAGCGCCGGGCACGGATTGACGTATGACCCCCCGGTCGGAGTGCCCTCACGTGCCGCAGATCCGTGTTGGCCGGTTGCCCCTCAGGGCATGGGCAGGGTGCTGCGCGGACCCGGTCTGTCAATGCCCAGGTCGGCCAGGTCGTGCACGCCTGTGGTCCAGGAGTCGTAGGTGCGTGTGTACAGGATCTTGTTGTCGTGGTCCCGGGCCACGGACCACTGGGTGTAGTCACCACTGGCCGCCAGTCCCCGCGGAACGCTGACGAGGTCCAGCGAGTGGAACGCCTGGTTCACCGCAGCCGACGAGTCCTTCGCCTCATGGAACACCTGCGTGAGGACAACCGCGCGCACGAAGCGCGACGGCGGCGTGACGTCGCCCGGCAGCCCCACGAGACCGGTCCCGTTGCCGGTCGGCTCCACGGGCATCCCCATGAGGTTGAAAGGCTGGTCTTCGACATTTGTCAGTCCGACGTAGTTGCGCAGGTTGGTGGTGTGCCACTCGAAGCGCGGCGAGTTGGTGAGCACCCCGGTGAGGTTGTCGTGCAGGTACATCCGCTGGTCCAGGAACTCGACCACCAGGTCGTTGCCATGGGCGTCGTGGATCGCCAGGTGCTCGGTGATCGCATAGTCCATCAGTGCCTTCGCCTGATCCGGCACAGGTTTGCCCGCAGGCCACAGCAGCCGGGCGGGGGCGTTCCACACCCGGACGCCGAGTAGCGCCTCCTTGACCTCGGCCACGCTGGAACACGTCCCCAGCAGCCACCCGGCGATGTTGACGAAGTCGATGGCCGGCTTGCCCGCTGACTGTGGCGGCTGGTGGGGCAGGTCGGTCTCGGGCAGGAACAATGTGCCCACCGACAGTCCGGCCTCATTGAGCCCGTCAGCGAAATACGAGTCGAACCCGAACCCGTCTAGGGCTACGAACCCGAGGCTGTTCTCCCACGCCGGCGTCGGCGCGTCGGTCTTGGTGGTGACCGCCGACCACTGTTGACCCCGCGGGACCACCTGGATGCGTGAACCAGTTTCGTAGGCGAAGTCCAAGGTCCGAGCCGAGACCGTTTGATCCAACTTCAGCAGTCGCAGATCAGTGCACATCCATCCTCCACGGGTTGTGGGTGCATCCTGACACGACGGGCGTCATCGGACTCGGAGTAGGCGCGCCGGGGCTGTGGCAGTCACCGCACATTGATCACTCGAGGGCGGTCACCCCATGCCCGGTCGGCGGTGACGACGTCGCGGTCCAGTCTCCTGCCCTCTATGTGGGCAATGCCCGTGCGGCTCAGGGCGGGCTGAGTACGGTCCTATCGCATGATCCCCAGTTCGGACAGCAGCAGCAGGATGGAGGCCAGGGCCGCATAGCGGGGGAAGGGCTCATGCAGTTCTCGTGAGCCCGCTGTTTCGTACCAGGGCCAGGGGTCGTAGGAGAGATCCCAATGGGTGGCATGGAACATCGCCGCATGCACCGAGTTACGCGTCGGCGGCGTGGCCTCGGCTTGGGTCAGTTGCATGTCGTTGTTCACGTCGTACTTGTCGAGTTCCAGTTCGCCTTCAAGGTTGAAGTACGTGACTTCCCGGGCGGTCGTGGCACCGGTGAAGTAGATGGTCGGGATCGCCAACTCGTCCAGGGCGGCCGTGTTGGCTTCGTTCCACTCGTCTCGGCCCCCGGTGCTCAGTGAGTACAGCGCGCCTTTCACGTCGTACTCGTCGAGCCGCCGGTCGATGCGCTTGACGTCGGCGAAGGGCAGCATGCGGCGAACGAGTTCGGCGGCGTTCGCGGCGCGATGCTTGACCATCTCCGAATCGGGGACCTTCTTGAACCTGTTGTACAGGTCGTTGGCCAGGTAAGAGCCGCCGTGGGCGCCGGCCCAACTGATGATTGCCTTCACCCGATGCGCGAGATCAGGGCGCGCGACAAGGAAAGTGTTGATGTCCGGGCCACCCTTCGAGTAGCCGAGCATCACCACGTCTCCGGGGGGAACGGGGTCGTCGGTCGATGTCAGCAGCGTCGCGTGCAGGTCGGGCGCGTTGCCGATGCCGTTGACCATCGCATTGGTGAGGTCAGCGACGTTGGCCTCACAGGAGCGCACCGGGTGGGAGTCCGCCGAGAGGATATTCACCCCGAACCGCTCGGTCATCTTCGGGATTTCCTGCTGGAACGCGAGTCCGGGCATGAACCCGGTCAGCAGTCCGGGGCAGATCAGCAACGAGACATCGCTGAAGGCGCCCGACTCAGCGGCCGGCATCTCAGTGTGGACCTCGCCGGCGTCGATGGTGCGGAAGAACCGGTCGGCGATCTTCTGCCGGTCGTCTCGCCGATCCACCCACGACAGCGGCGCGGGCTTCTGGGCCTTCGCCACCACTTCGGCACTCGCACTGGCCTCATCGATGAAGATGTTCCGGAATCGTCGACCGATCCAGTCTCGGATGAACGGGTCGGCCATGGCGGCAGCCGGATTGGTGGACATGGCGTCGCGGACACCGGCGATGACGACGTCGTAGTCGCCGTGCTCCTGCGCGCGGGGGAGCGATGTGAAGTCGACCATCTTGGCCTCCTGATCGACGGTACCAAGATCACCGGTGCGGGTAAGGCGCGGTCTGGCCTACCCGGGTGCTCGAGAAAGCACCTGCTTGTCGTAGCCCTCGTCCTCGGACGTTGCTGCTGCCGTTGCACCGAGTGTGAACCGGACAGCACGCGCGCATGGATCAGCTGCAGCAGGCCAAGGGCGTATCTGAATCGCTTCCGTTCGACATGGCTTCCGCTCGCGCGTATGGCCGGGTGACCGCAGCAGTGCGAGCCGCGGGCCGCTCACCACGCGCCCGTGTCGCCGACGGGGTGTGGCCGAGCAGCCTCCGCGCAGTGCTACCCAGGGCCCGCTGCACGTTCGGCGGTGACGCCGGTCATGACAGTGGTGGTGGGTGAGACAGGCGCAGCCTCCGCCTCGCCCTTCGCGGCGGGACCGGATGCGAACGTCACCGACAGCACGGCCAGCAATCCCGGGATCAGAAGCCACACGGCGATACTCATGATCGCCGAGCGCATCTTGACGGCCGCACCGGTGAACTCACCGGCCTGCACCCCGTCGACGGCGGAGCGGTCGGCCGCCAGACCGCGCACCGCCATGACAATACCGACCACGCAGGCGATCGCGGTGAGGTACCAGGCGATCTGTTGGGCAACATTGATGCCATCTTGCGAGGCACCGAACAGCACCGCGGCCACGGCGGTGATGACCAGCAGCACGATCCCGACGATCGTGCCAACTGACATGCTTCGGGTGCTCAGCTCGACGGCTGCGCGCTCGTCGGCCAGTGGGATCGGGCGTTCGCTCGGCGCGTTGGAGTGCGAACGGCTGTAGAAGATGTAGATCAAGATGCCGACTGCCATCCACGAAAAGAACACGACCCACGTGATCCACGCCAGCGAACTGATCAGGTAGATACACAACACGACCCCGAGGATCGGCATCAGCGGCATCAGCGGAACCTTGAACGTTCGCTCCAGTTCTGGTCGCGCCCGCCACAGCGCGATCACCCCGAAGTTCACGATGGCGAACGCCGCCAGTGTGCCGATACTGGTCGCCTCGGCCAGCTGCCCCAGCGGGATGAACCCCGCCAGAATCGAGATGATCACGGTGACGACGATCGTGTTGGCCACCGGTGTCTGGGTTCGGGGATTCACCTTCTTGAACAGTTTCGGCAGCATGCCGTCGCGACCCATCGCGAACAGAATCCGGGTCTGGCCGTACATCGTCACCAGCACCACGGAGAAGATCGAGATCACCGCACCCAGCGCGATCAGCGTCGGCGCCCAGTTGCTGCCGGTGACGTCACGCGCGATGGTCGCCAGCACCGCCTCCGCGCCGGCGCCCTCGAAGTCCTGCCATGGTCGCGCGCCGATGGCGGCAGCGGTGACCAGGACATACAAGATGGTGACGATGATCAGGGACAAGATGATGGCACGTGGCAGATCCTTCTTCGCGTTCTTCGCTTCCTCACCACACGTCGATGCGGCGTCGAAGCCGATGTAGCTGAAGAACACCTGCCCGGCCGCAGCGCTGATGCCCGCGAAACCCAGCGGGGCGAACGGCATGAAGTTGCCCGGCTCGAACGTCGTGAACGCGACAGCGCAGAAGAACAGCAGGATGCCGATCTTGATGAACACCATGATCGTGTTGATCGTCGCCGACTCGGACGCGCCACGAAGCAGCAGGAACGCGCAGGCCAGGACCACGATGACCGCGGTGATGTTGAACACGCCGCCTCCCTCACCGGGGGGGTTGGCGAACTGGGGCGGGATCTCGATACCCCACACCGACAGGAACTCGTTGAGGTACTGTCCCCAGCCCACGGCGACAGCTGCGACCGACACGCCGTACTCGAGCATCAGACACCAGCCGCAGATCCAGGCGATGATCTCGCCGAGCGTGGCGTAGGCGTAGGAATACGAGGACCCGGACACTGGGATCGACCCGGCCAGTTCCGCGTAGGAGAACGCCGAGAAGGCGCACGTGATCGCCGCGAGGACGAACGACAGCAAGACGGCGGGGCCGGCCTTCGGCACGGCTTCACCGAGGACGACGAAGATGCCGGTGCCGACGATGGAGCCGACACTGAACATGGTCAGGGCCAGCAGACCCATGGTGCGTTTCAGTGACGACTCGTCACCTTCGCGGTCCAGTTGGTCAGCCGGAATGACACGCATCATCTGGCGCGAGAGCGGGATCGTTGACGCCATGATTCCTCCTGCGCAGGAAGCGGGTGCCACCCGTTGGCTTACGGTAGCCACGTGCGAAGGGCGAGTCCCCGTCAACGGAGGAATGTCGTGAAGATTGACGGTGGCGCTTTGCCGCCGGGAGGGATCGACGCCCTCGGGACCGCGCTGAGCGCCCTGCGCAAGTCCATGTACCGGGGCAGCGACGAACAGGAAGCCCGACAGTGACGACATCGACCATGCGAGCAGTAGTCCTTGACGCCCCCGGCCCACCCGAAGCGTTCCACATCCGCACTGTCCCAATCCCGGTCCCATCACCCGGGTGGGTGTTGATCCAAGTCAAGGCGTTCGGGCTCAACCGCTCGGAACTGCACACCCGCCTCGGCCTTGCCCAGGGCGTGACGTTTCCTCGCATACTTGGCATCGAAGCGACGGGCGTCGTGGCCGAGTGCCCGGGCGGCGAGTTCGCTGCTGGGACCAAGGTGATGGCCATGATGGGCGGCATGGGCCGCGTCTACGACGGCGGCTACGCCGAGTACACCTGCGTTCCCGCGACCCAGGTGCTGTCCTTTGACAGCGATCTCGACTGGGCCACCCTCGGCGCCATCCCCGAGATGCTGCAGACGTCCTACGGCTCGCTGACTGTAGGGCTCGACGCCCAGGCCGGCCAGAGCCTCCTGATTCGAGGCGGCACCTCATCGGTTGGGATGACATCTGCCGTTCTCGCCAAGGGGATGGGCCTCACGGTCCTGTCGACTACCCGCAACCCGGCGAAGGCCGACGCCTTGGCCAAGGTCGGTGTCGACCACGTGCTGATCGATGACGGGGCTCTGGCGCCGCAGGTGCGAGAACTCGTGAGCGGCGGAGTGGACGCCGCTTTGGAGTTGATCGGAACCCCGACGCTGCCCGACACGCTGCGGGCCACCCGGGTTCACGGCACCGTCTGTTTCACGGGCATGCTGTCCAACCAGTGGACAGTGCGCGACTTCTACCCGATCGAGTACTTGCCCCGGGGAGTGCGGCTCACGGCCTACGGCGGCGACGCCAGCGACCTTCCGGCAAGCGTGCTTCAGGTCTTCGTCGATCGCGTGGCCGCGGGTCAAGTCGTTGTGCCCGTCGACCAGGTGTTCACTCTCGACCAGATCGCCAGCGCCCACGCGCGTATGGAAGCCGGCGAGGCGAGCGGCAAGGTCGTCGTCCTCACCTCGTCCGGTCTCGAGTACTGATTCACCTCTCGCGGAAGTCCATCACTGCTTCGGTAAGTGCCGACCCCCGCGACCCCGCAGCGGGCGGCAGTTGCCTTCCTCGAAGGGCGGAGTGGTCACCGTGACTCTCCATTCGCCGGAGGTGATCGTTCGGAACCTGCAGCAGGACCGGCGGGCCGCGGAGGGCAACACGGTGGCCGAGGTCTGACGAGCAAGCGTCCCGATGGTGATCCGGGCTGGAGGTCGTCGTGCACTCCACCGAGGCGTTGCAGCGCTTGCGTGGGCCCACGAAACGGTGCGGGTGGAGAGAGTCTCACCTGAAATTCTGGGCTGGAGCCCATCGTCTGGGCTCTACATGCGCCCAGACTAGGGGTTCGCGGTGATGACGAGTAGCCCGGCGGCAGTAGAACTCGGGTCCTCAGCCGTCGGCAGGTCAGCACGGACCGGATTTCGGTACCTTTCGAGGGTTCACACTGTTCGTGACGGGGAGGCCGCGGTGATTCGTCAGTGAGCACTGTCGAGACCGGCGTGCGCAAGGAACTGCAGCGGGCCGAACTGCACAAGACCATCTGGCGGATCGCCAACGACCTGCGCGGCAGCGTCGACGGCTGGGACTTCAAGTCCTATGTGCTGGGCCTGCTGTTCTACCGGTTCATCTCCGAGAACCTCACGTGCCTACCTCAACACGGTGGAGCGCGCTGCCGGCGTCGCGGACTTCGACTACGCGCGACTGTCCGACGCCGAGGCTGAGTTCGGCCGGGTCGAGACCGACCAACGAGAAGGGCTTCTACATCCTGCCCAGCGAGCTGTTCGTCGAACGTCCGGGCTCGGGCAGCCGCCGACGAGAACCTCAACGAGACGCTTGGAGCGGGTGTTCCGCAACATCGAGGGCTCCGCGGTCGGCAGCGACAGCGAGGACGACCTGAAGGGCCTGTTCGACGACCTGGACGTCAACAGCGGCAAGCTCGGCGGCACGGTTGCCAAGCGCAACGAGAAGCTGGTCAAACTGCTCGACGCGATCGGCGACCTGGACCTCGGCGGCGAGTTCGGCGACAACACCATCGACGCGTTCGGCGATGCGTACGAGTACCTGATGCAGATGTACGCCTCCAGCGCGGGGAAGTCCGGGAGGCGAGTACTACACCCCGCAAGAGGTCAGCGAACTGCTGGCCCGCATCACCGTGGTCGGCAAGACGGCGGTGAACAAGGTGTACGACCCGGCCTGCGGGTCCGGGTCACTGCTGCTGAAGTTCGCCAAGGTCCTGGGCAAGGACAACGTGCGGCAGGGGTTCTACGGCCAGGAGATCAACCTGACCACGTACAACCTGGCCCGCATCAACATGTTCCTGCACGACATCAACTACGAGAAGTTCGACATCGCCCACGGCGACACCCTGCTGGATCCGGCGCACTGGGACGACGAGCCGTTCGAGGCGATCGTGTCCAACCCGCCCTACTCGATCAAGTGGGAAGGCGACGCCAACCCGCTGCTGATCAACGACCCCCGCTACGCCCCCGCCGGGGTACTGGCGCCGAAGTCGAAGGCCGACCTGGCGTTCACGATGCACATGCTGTCGTGGCTGGCTGTCGACGGCACCGCGGCGATCGTCGAGTTCCCCGGCGTGCTGTACCGGGGCGGTGCGGAGGGCAAGATCCGCAAGTACCTGATCGACAACAACTACGTCGACGCGGTCATCCAACTGCCGCCCGACCTGTTCTTCGGCACCACGATCGCGACCTGCATCATCGTGCTCAAGAAGTCCAAGGCCGACAACGCGGTGCTGTTCATCGACGCCTCGGCGCTGTTCGTTCGCCAGGGCAACAAGAACAAGCTCAGCGGACGAGCAGCAGGCCCAGATCCTGGACCTGTTCACGCAGCGCGCCGACGTGCCCCACGTCGCGGCGCTGATCCCGAACGACGACGCTGGCGGAGAACGGCTACAACCTGTCGGTCAGTTCCTACGTCGAGGCCGAGGACACCACCGAGGCCGTCGACATCGTCGCCCTGAACGCCGAGATCGCCGAGATCGTGGCCCGCCAGCAGGTGCTACGTGAGCAGATCGACGCCATCGTGGCCGACCTCGAGGGCGCGTCGTGAGCGAGGTCGAGAGGTTGCTGGCTGAGCAGTGTCCCAAGGGTGTGCCAGTTCCGAAGCCTTGGTCGACATCGGACGAAGTGACTTCGAGCAAGGGCATGCAGCCGACTTCTGCGACCGGAACGATCGCTGCGCGGATCCCTAGGGGCAGTTCCCCTACTACGGCGCAAACTGGGATACCAACGACCGGGTCGACGGGTATGCCATTCGACTGGTGACTTGCGTACTTGGTCGACGATGGACCGGCGAGCGTCCTCGACCAAGGGCGGTCGGCCTGTGGTCGACTGGGCAAGCGTGGCAGATCTGGGTGAACAACCACGACCATGTGCTGCAGGTCGAAGCGGTCAGATCGAATCTCAGGTTTCTCTCACCACTACGCTGCAGACAGTGAGTATCCGAAGTCTCTTCGTCGCACAGCAAGACGGGAGCACGCGGCCTCATAGTTGAAGTCAACGGAACCTGCAGACCTGACCGCGGTGCGCTAGCACCGCCCCTGGCGGTGCAGCGGGAGATCGTGGCGATCCTTGACACGGATGGAGAGACTGGAAGCGGAACTGGAAGCGGAACTGGAAGCGGAACTGGAGGCTCGTCGCCGCCAATACGCCTACTACCGCGACGCCCTGCTGACGTTCGACGAAGCGGGGGGGGTCCGGTGGGTTCCGATGGGTGAGCTCGGCACGTTCCTCCGGGGGCATAGCGCTTCACCAAGGCCGACTATCTCGGACGACGGTATCCCGTGCATTCACTACGGTGAGATCTACACGTCACTACGAGACTTCGGGATCGAGACGTGCAGTCGCACCTTCGAGTTGATGCTCGGTCACGACCTGCAGCGTTCGCCGAGCCGGGAGATGTTGTCGTAGTTGACGTGGGTCGAGACCCCCGAAGACGTGGGCAAGGCAGTGGCCTGGCTTGGACGATGAGCCCGTGAGCCGATTCACGACCACAGCTACTGCCTATCGCAGTCGAACTGGACGACTGCGTTCACTCTCGTCACAGTGATGCAGACGCTCCTGGTTCACGACGCCAAAAGACTGAAGTACGTGTGCCCGAACCGAAGGTCAACACCCTCCTGATTGACGGGCTTCGCCGAATTCCGTGTTCCGGTCCCACCTCGCGAGGAGCAGCAGCGCATCGTCGCGATCACTCGACTCCTTTGACGCCCTCGTGAACGACCTGTCATCCGGCCTCCCCGCCGAGATCGCCGCGCGCCGGAAGCAGTACGAGTACTACCGGGACCGACTGCTGACGTTCGAGGAGTTGGCCGCGTGAACGGCAAGCACATCGAGCTGTTCCTGGTCGAGGGAGTACCGGGCGGCTTGACGACCGCGGAGATCGCCGGCTGGACCGGGCATGTGCTGTCCGGGCCGCGCTCCGACCTCAAAGACCTGCTGGACCGCGACGAAGCCAAGCGCAACGGCACCTACCTGCTCCTGGGAGCCGACGACACTGCGATCGAGGGCATGCGCTGCTACATCGGCAAGACGCGAGGCATTCACGCAACCGCTTCCAGGACCACGAGCGGCGACGGGACTTCTGGGATCGTGCGGTGCTGATCACGTGCAAGGACGACTCATTCAACGAGGGGCACTGGGGCTACCTGGAGGCCCGGCTCGTCGAACTGGCCAGGGAAGCGCAGCGGGTCACGCTCGACAATGATCAGACCCCGGTGGCGCGGAAACTGTCCGAGGCGCAACGCTCGGACATGGAGGCGTTCCTCGCGCAGTTGCAGATCATCCTGCCGGTGTTGGGTATCAACGCCATCCGGGGTCGGCACCTGACGCCCACCGTGGCGATTGCGACGGACGAGTCCCCGGTGTTCACGCTGACCGAATCACGGCGCGGGGTGCAGGCACAGGCCCAGGTGATCGGTGCCGAGTTCGTGATGCTGGCCGGCTCCCGGGTAGTGCCGAAGTGGACGGCGACCGGCCAGTCCGCCAGCACCCGCCGCGCCTATGCCGGGTACCGCGAGCACCACGAGCGCCTGATCGCGGACGGCTCGATCGTGGTGGACAGGGATGTCGGCATCGTCCAGCGCGACATCGTGTTTACGTCACCGTCCCGCGCGGGGGCCATCGCAACGGGCCACTCGTGCAACGGCCGTGATCGCTGGGTGTGGGAGCAGGGGACCTACGCCGACTGGGAGCAGCGAGGGCTCCCTAGTTGAGAGAGAGTGACGCCGCAGGACCGGCACTGCCGTGTCGACTCGGTCATCGCTCCATGTGTAGCATCATGTGTGAACGAATGTGTGATCAACCCGGCTCACGAGGACGACGGGAGCGTCTGATGGCGACGAATCTGGCGATTGACCCGGCCCTGTTGGACCACGCCTTGGCCGTTGGGGGTCTGGCCACGAAGAAGGAGACGGTCACCGCCGCGCTGCAGGAGTTCATCGCACGACGGGAACAGAGTCGCTTGCGGGACCTGTTCGGCACCCTGCAGTGGGATCCCGACTTCGACTACAAGGCGGACCGCTCCCGCTCCTCAGCCGAGATCGGCTGAGGCAGTGGCGCTGCTCGTCGACACCAGCGTGTGGTCGCTGGCCTTTCGGCGCGACGCCCCGCCGATGATTCCCCAGGTCCAGGCCCTGGCTCGCGCGCTCGCGGGAGCGGACGACGTCGTCACCGCGGGAGTCGTCGTGCTGGAGTTGCTGCGCGGCTTCCTGCCCACACGCGTGGAAGCGAATCTGACCGAGCGGTTTGCCGTCATGCAGTTGGTCGAACCGACCCGCGACGACTACCTGGCCGCGGCGGGGCTGGCCAACGCCTGCGCTCGGGCCGGAGTCCAGCTGGGAACGATCGATGCCCTCATCGCGCAGTTGGCCATCGCCCACGACCTGACCCTGTTGACCACTGACCGCGACTTCGACCACGCCGCCGAGCACATCCCACTTCGGGTGTGGCAACCATGACCGATCGCTACGAGATCGTCGCCGCCTCCGCGCAGAGCACGGTGGTGGCGGAGTTCGAACCCGATCCGTCCCGAACTTCGGCGTACCAGTCCGAAGCGGACTTGGAACGGGCTCTGATCAAGCAGTTGCAGGGTCAGGCCTACGAGTACCTGCCGATCGCCGACGAGGCCGCGCTGATCGCGAACCTGCGCACCCAACTGGAACGCCTGAACGCGGTGACCTTCACCGACGGTGAGTGGCAGCGGTTCTACGCGACGTCGATTGCAGGTGCGAATGAGGGCATCGTCGACAAGACGGTGCGCATCCAGGAGGACCACGTCCAGGTGCTGCGCCGTGACGACGGCACCAGCAAGAACATCCACTTGATCGACAAGCAGAACATCCACAACAACCGGCTGCAGGTCATCAACCAGTACGAGGTCGAGCAGGACACCGGCAACGGGGACGGGGCTCGGCACCCCAACCGGTATGACGTGACGATCCTGGTCAACGGCCTGCCGCTGGTGCATGTGGAACTGAAGCGCCGGGGGGTGGATCTGCGTGAGGCGTTCCACCAGATCGACCGCTACCAGCGGGACAGTTTCTGGGCTGGATCCGGCCTGTTCGAGTACGTGCAACTGTTCGTGATCAGCAACGGGACGCTGACGAAGTACTACTCCAACACGACCCGCCGCCAGCACCTGGACACCAGGACCGGCGGGCGCCGTGCCCGCAAGACGTCGCACTCGTTCGAGTTCACGTCGTGGTGGGCCGATGCGACCAACGCCCCGATCCAGGACCTGACCGGGTTCACCAAGACGTTCCTGGCCCCGCACACGCTGCTGAACGTGCTCACCCGATACTGCGTGCTCACTGCCGAGCGGGTGCTGCTGGTGATGCGGCCGTATCAGATCGTGGCGACCGAGCGGATTCTGAACAAGATCGACATCGCCACCAACAGCAAGACCCTCGGCACCGTGGCGGCCGGTGGGTTCGTGTGGCATACGACCGGGTCGGGCAAGACGCTGACGTCGTTCAAGTCCGCGCAACTGGCCTCGCGGGTGCCGGGTGTGGACAAGGTCCTGTTCGTGGTGGACCGCAAGGATCTGGACTACCAGACCATGCGCGAATACGACCGGTTCGAAAAGGGGGCCGCGAACTCCAACACCTCTACCGCTGTGTTGAAGCGGCAGTTGGAAGACCCGAACGCGCGGATCATCATCACCACGATCCAGAAACTCGCGACGTTCATCACCGCAAACGCCGGCCACGAGATCTACAGCGGGCATGTCGTGATCATCTTCGACGAGTGCCATCGGTCCCAGTTCGGCGACATGCACACCGCCATCACCAAGGCGTTCATGCGGTACAACCTGTTCGGGTTCACCGGGACTCCGATCTTCACCACCAACGCCGCGACGAGCGGTAATCCGAAGTTGCGCACCACTGCCCAGGCGTTCGGCTGCTACTGGCATGGCGACCCGATCAACTGCCCGCCGACGCCGCACCAGATGGCGATCCACACCTACACGATCGTGGATGCCATCAACGACAAGAACGTCCTGCCGTTCCGCATCGACTACGTCAACACGATCAAGGTGCCCGAGGCGCTGCCGGGGGCCGATCGGCAGGTGGCGGCCATCGACACCGAGCGGGCCCTGCTGGACCCGCAACGCCTGCGGCAGGTCGTCGCGTACACGCATGCGCACTTCGACGCCGAAGACCAAACGGGCCCAGCACTACTCGCTGGACGGCAAACGGGTCCACGGCTTCAACGCCCTGTTCGCCACGGCATCGATTGATGCCGCCAAGCGCTACTACGCCGAGTTCAAAACCCAGCAGGCAACAGCGCACGCCCGACGAGCGCCTGAAGATCGCGATCATCTACTCCTACGCCCCCAACGAGGACGTCGGCGACGACTACCTCGACGAGGAAGGCTTCGACACGGGCGCGTTGGATCAGTCGTCGCGGGACTTCCTGGAGTCGGCGATCGGCGACTACAACGCCATGTTCGCCACCAACTTCGACACCTCGGGCGAGAAGTTCGGCAACTACTACAAGGACCTGTCGCTGCGGTTGAAGAACCGAGAACTGGACCTGGTGATCGTGGTCAACATGTTCTTGACCGGCTTCGACGCCACCACGCTGAACACGCTGTTCGTCGACAAGCGGCTGGTGAATCACGGCCTGATCCAGGCCTACTCGCGCACCAACCGGATCCTGAATTCGGTCAAGACCTACGGCAACATCGTGTCGTTCCGAGACCTCGAACAAGAGACGAACGACGCCATCGCCCTGTTCGGCAACCGCGAGGCCCGCGGCATCGTGCTGCTCAAGCCCTACGCCGAGTACTACGACGAGTACACCGACCTGGTGGCCCAACTGCGAGACCGCTTCCCACTCGGGGAGCGGATCGAGGGCGAGGCCGCGCAGAAGGAGTTCATCGGGCTGTTCGGCGCCATCCTGCGGCTGCAGAACATCCTGACGGCCTTCGACGAGTTCGCCGGGCATGACCCGTTGGGTGACCGTGACGCCCAGGACTATCGCAGCGTCTACCTGGACCTGTACGCCGAGATCCGCGGCCGCAGCGATGGCGACAAGGAATCGATTAACGACGACATCGTGTTCGAGATCGAACTCATCAAGCAGGTGGAGATCACCGTCGACTACATCCTGCTGCTCGTCGACCAGTGGCGCCAGGCGCACGGCGACGGTGACGACAAGGAGATCAAGGCCGAGACGATCACCCGCGCCATCGATGCCAGCCCCACGTTGCGCAACAAGAAGGATCTGATCCTGGCGTTCGTGGACCAGGTCTCGATCACCGGCGACCTCGACGACCAATGGCGGGCATTCGTCGCAGGCCGTCGCCACGCGGAACTGCAGGACCTCATCGACGCGGAGGGGTTGCGTCCTGACGAGACGCGCATATTCGTCGATCGGGCGTTCCGTGACGGTGCGGTCCCGACCTCTGGCACCGCCATCACAGCGATCCTGCCGCCCGTCAGTCGGTTCACTCCGGCCGGAGATCACAGCACCAAGAAGCAGCGGGTGATCGCTGCGCTGCTGGCATTCTTCGACCGCTTCGCCTCCCTGGGCTCCTAGCCTCGCTCCCGCCCCCCGCGCTGGGCTGAAGGCCTGCAGTAGCCACGTCCGGGCGGTCTTCCTCGGCCGGATGAGCCTGGATGACCTCCACCGCGTGGGAAGAGCGAGATCGAAGGGAATTTGGGTAACTGATGGTTTATCAGTCCTCGCTGTTGAGGCGAATCGTTAGGACGAGTTGAAAGGGCCGAAATCGGCCCCTGAGAAGTCCTGACGAAAGGAACCCCACACATGAGACGGGGCATCGAAGACGCCGCCGGAGTGCGGACGTGGAAAGCAGTAACGCAACTGGCGCGGTCGAGAGTGTCCCCACCCTCGGCGCTGCCACCGGTGCCGCCTTGCGGACATCGGGGGTAACCCCGGTGGTCGCGGTTGGGTGGCGCGGCCACGGTCTTGCTGCCGATATGACCGGCAACACGATCACGGACCTGCGGTCCGGAAGGGAAGACGATGTTCGACAGTGAGTTGGTGGCGACGAGCCGCACGACGCACACGCAGGTGATGGCGGCCACGGGAGTCGTAGGTGGACTGCGCGCGGGAGGCTTCGAACGACCAGGTCAGGCGGGCGCAGCCCGGGCCAAGTGCAGACCACCGCGGCTGGCACATTGTGGCTGGTCGCGGGAAGTAGACGCGACCGCCGGTATCCAGACGCAGGATCGTGATCGTCAAGTCCGGCGGTGACAGGCAGGCATCGTCGGATGCGCTATCGGTCTTCGGTTCCGGCAACTGGGGGGCGGGCCTATTGAAACGGTGCCAACGGGCACCGTGAGGCATGGTTTGGGCTCCAGCCCACGAACCCGTGCGGGTGGAGAGACTTGAACTCTCACGTCCGAGGACACAGGAACCTAAATCCTGCGCGTCTGCCAGTTCCGCCACACCCGCGTGACAGCAAGCCTATCGGCGCCAACGGCGGCACTGGAGGCCCCCGCATCCGTAGGGTGGGGGTTGGCGGTGAACGTGAACAACAACTCGATTGGCGCCCTGGTCATGGGTCTGACGTTTCTTGCGGGCGCAGCTCTGGCCGTACTGGCGGTTTCGCTCAGTGATCCGCCGCAGATGGCGCTGAACGATCCCTTCGAGAGCGTCACCTCGCAGCAGCGTCGGCAGATGCTCGCCGAGGCCTGGGATTCGCTGGATCAAGCAGGCAAGGAGCAGACCTGTCGGCGATACGAAAGCCAGACCATCGCCACAGTGTTGGATCTCAGCGGTGAGACCAAAGTGAACTTCGACTACCTGATCCGGTTTATGGACCAGCGGTGCCGGTCGTTGGGCACTGAACCCTGACGCATCCGAGCGACGGGTGACTGACTTGGCAGGCCCCCAGCACGCAGCACGCGGCTCCCACCACGCGGCATCAAAGACCCAGTAGCCCCCGAAGTTTCGCGACGTGACCCTTGGCTCGCACGTTGTACAGCGCGTGCTCGATCGTGCCGTCCGGTCCGATGACGAATGTGGACCGGATGACCCCGGTCACTGTCTTTCCGTACATCTTCTTCTCTCCGAAGGCCCCGTAGCTGGTCAGCACGGACTTGTCCGGATCCGACACCAAGGTGAAGGTCAGGCCGTCCTTGGCCCGGAACTTCGCCAACTTTTCCGGTGAGTCCGGGGAGATGCCGATGACCTCGACGCCGGCGGCCTTCAGCGCGCTAAGTGAGTCCCGGAAATCACAGGCTTGGGTGGTGCACCCGGGAGTCATGGCGGCGGGATAGGCGTAGAGGACGACGGTCTTCCCCGCGTAATCGGACAGCGACACAGTCGCTCCTGTGTCGTCGGTCAAGCTGAATGCCGGAGCCTTGTCGCCCACGTCGAGTCTCGTGCTCATGTCGCCTCCTGGAGTCGGCCGAAAGTCGGCCGAGAGTCGGCCAAAAGTCAGCGTAGGTGTCCGCAGCGGCCCGCGCATCGCGGTGGTACGTTATTGCAAACAGTTCGCAATAAGGCCAGCGGCTCGTAGACCAGGTCGGCGTGGAAGGCAAGCATGCACATCCCCGATGGCTTCATCGCTGCCCCCGTGGCAGCCGGAGCGGCGCTCGTGTCCGTGGCGGCAGTGGCCGTGGCAGTTCGCGGTGCTCGTCGGACGTTGGACGACCGGACCGCGCCGCTGGCCGGCCTGGTCGCCGTCTTCGTCTTCGCGGCGCAGATGATCAACTTCCCGGTCGGGGCGGGGACTTCCGGCCATCTCATCGGAGCGGCCTTGGCGGCGATCCTGGTGGGGCCGTACGCGGGGATGCTCGCTCTCACGGTCGTCCTGGTGGTCCAAGCGCTGTTGTTCGCCGACGGTGGCCTGACTGCGTTGGGCCTGAACGTCCTCAATCTGGCGGTCATCGCTCCAGTCGTCGCGTGGTTCGTGTTTGTGGCGCTCGTGAGAATCTTCGGCAGTGGCAAGTCAGCGGTGCTGTTGTCCGCCGGAGTCGCCGGGTTCGTGTCGGTGCTGGCCGCGGTGGCGGGTTTCGTCGTGGAGTTCGCACTGGGCGGCACGGTACCGGTCGATCTGTCGTCCGTGATTGTCGCCATGTTCTCGATCCACACCCTGATCGCGATCGTCGAGGGAGTCATCACGGCCCTGATCGTGTGGTCGGTCGCCGCGGTCCGTCCGGATCTGGTCGCAGGGCTGCGTCGAAGCGCGACCCCGGCCGCCCGCACTCGCGCAGTGGTGGCGTCGTGATCCGCGACGAAGGCGTCCGGCGCATGGTCGCCCTCATCATCATCGTCGGCATGGTGGGCTCCGTGGCCCTCGCCGGGATCGCTTCCTACTACGCCAGCAGCAGTCCTGACGGTCTGGAGTCGGTCGCGCAACAGCAGGGCTTCGCCGACAGTGCACAGGACTCAGCCAGTTCCGATTCGCCGCTCGCCGACTACGGTGTCGAAGCCGTCTCCGACGAGCGGCTGTCGGTCGGGTTGGCGGGAGTGATCGGCGTCGGAGTAACGGCGCTCGTCGCGTTCGCTCTGTTCCTATTGCTCGGGTCCCGATCTCGCCAGGCGCGGTCAGCGGACGTCAAGCCCGACCCCCGTGGGTGATCACCCGGCCGGCCATGACGTCGGCGAACGGCTCTACGTGGCAGGTGACACCCTCGTCCACCGTGCGCCGGCGCACGTCAAGGTCGTCGCGGCCTTCCTCACGGTCCTCGCGATCGTCCTCACGCCTGCCAGTCAGGTGTGGGCTTTTGTGTTCTATGCCGTGATCCTGAGCGTGGTCCTCGTGGTTGCGCGGTTGCCGCTGCGAGTAGTTGCACCGCGGATGGCGGTCGAGATCCCCTTCGTCGTCTTCGCTCTGCTGTTGCCTCTCATCGGACGGGAGCCGGACATCGCAGTCGGTCCGTTCAGGTTGTCCGAAGCCGGGCTGTGGGCGGCCTGGTCGATCCTCGCGAAAGCAACGCTCGGCGTTCTGGTTTCGT